>CAZNYR010000067.1:0-20096 GCA_964577275.1 uncultured Cytophagales bacterium
TTGTTGGGCATGATGAAGGCGGTTAATCCTGACTTGCGAACCAAAGAGGCATACAAAATTTTGCATGATTCGGGCAAGGACACCAAAGACACCGAAAAAACAGGTAAATTTATTCAGGCAGATAAAGTATTTTTGAAGCAAGAAATACACGCTTCGAGTAGCTGTTGCCACATGAAATAATACCCAAAATTTGTGCGAATCCAAACCTCAACTTGCTGAAAAGTTGAGGTTTTTTTATGGGTTTTGTATGATTTTTTGGAACAATGCCCAGACATTTTCAGGCGGAATTTGATGGATAGATTCATCCGATTTTCGGGCATATTTCAGGCATAATTGTTCAAATTTTTTGTGGTCATGTAAGTTTTCTTGAATCGAAGTAGGATAAATCGTATGGACATTGGGCGCAATATCTTGGGGATAAGGATTGAATCGCCCCAAATGATTGCCGTTTGAAATGCAAATGGTCGGAATATCAAGACTGGCGGCGGCGTGTACTGCCATGGTTTCGTTGGAAATCAGGCACTTCGCCAAACTTAATCGCTCCAGAAATTCTACAAGCGAAGTTTGTCCGCAGTAATTATGAATGGTACTTTTTGTAGCTAAACGTTTGATTTCATCACCGATTTGGGCATCATTTTTTCCTCCGTATATATGGATTTCAGTATCAAATTCATCTGTAATGAAATCGGCTAATTGTGCAAAATTTGAGGCTGACCACTGGCGAAATTTTTCGCTTGCTCCGACAAAAAAAATAACAGTAGTATTCACATATTTTTTTTTATTAGAAAGGTAAATATACGGCTTTTTTAAGGCAATAGAATGTGATAATAATTGCTCAAAAAAAAGGCGATTTCGCAGAAATTCAAAGGTTGTTTTTGTGGGCGTTTCAATCAGTTGAGTATAAATCTGATGGGGGATGTTTTGCGTTATTTTTGAGGCATGAAAATCATCGTCTTTTTGTCCGATTTTATGGACTGCGGGCGTGAATCTGACCAAATAATCGCCATAAAAAAATTCTCTTGAAAAGGCAGGATAAATGACTGATTCAAAGGGAGTTCGATAAATTTTTAGCATGAAATTAAGGTGATAAAATAGGTCATGCAAGAAGCGATTTCGGTCTATCCAAATAAATTGATTGACCTGCTGTTTATCCAAATTTTCGGCAAGGTTTTTCCAGACCGAATTACCCAAAAGCGTGATGTGATAGGCTTGATATTTTTCTGAAGTTCGTATTGATTGGAGAAAGTTTCTGAACAAAATATAATCGCCAATTGCATCGGTACGAATGATGAGTAATGTTTTGGGTTTTGGCGTTTGTTTGTTACCCAAAAATCGGGTTAAAAATCGGGGCAATCGCCAGATTAGAAATAGGCTAATTCGTTGGTATATTTGTCTGCAAGACATCAATTTTGAGTATGATTTGATATAGAATTTGATATAATGAGAAAGTAGGGATTTAGCCCTAAAACGAAATATTTTAATGTCAGTAGTTTTGTGTGGTTACTTTCCGATACAAAACTTAGAAAATATATTTCCTAACAAATCTTCGGTTGTGATTGTCCCTGTGATTTCGCCCAGATAATGCAAGGCATGGCGAATATCCATCGCCAAGAAATCACCCGTAATTCCTGTGCTAAGTCCCTGTAAAACAGCCTTTAACGATTGACGAGTTTGCAATAAACTTTCATAATGACGGGCATTGGTAACTATCGTGTTTTGGGAACGAAACGACTCGGCATTGACCTTGCATAAAAGCTCGGTTTTGAGTGCTTCCAAGCCTTTTTTTTCTTTGGCAGAAATCAAAATCGTATCCGCTTGCGAAGTGAATTTTTGCAATTTTTCGGCAGAAATAACATCCGTTTTATTGCCGATTGCCAAAAATGGAACTGTCTGTTTTTCAAGTTCTTGGATTTGGCTTTTAAATTCGGCAAAAGTCGTTTCCTGAAGGTCAAAAATATATAAAATCAAGGAAGCCTCCTGCATTTTTTGACGAGTTCGAGCCACGCCTTGCGCCTCGATTTGGTCGGTGGTTTCCCGAAGTCCTGCCGTATCAATAAATCGAAACGAAATGCCGTCAATAATTAATTCATCTTCGATAAAATCCCGTGTCGTGCCTGCAATTTCGGAAACAATCGCCTTTTCTTCGTTCAAAAGTGCATTCAACAAAGTCGATTTTCCGGCATTAGGTTTGCCTGCAATGACGGTCGGAACGCCATTTTTGATGACATTTCCCAAGTCAAAAGACGAAATTAATGGATTAATAATTTCGATAATTTCATGAACCAAATCCTTTAAATCCTGACGGTCAGCAAATTCCACATCTTCCTCTCCAAAATCCAATTCCAACTCAATTAAGGAAGCAAAATGAATCAGTTTTTCTCGTAAATCTTTCAAAATATTGGAAAAACCGCCCCGAAGTTGATGCAAAGCCGTTTTGTGCATGGCTTCGGATTCGGCGGCAATCAAATCAGCAACCGCTTCGGCTTGTGCCAAATCAAATTGCCCGTTCAAAAAAGCACGTTGCGTAAATTCGCCCGCTTTGGCAGCTCGAACGCCATGTCGGATAAATAATTGAATGATTTTTCGGACAATATAAGGTGAGCCATGTGTCGAAATTTCGACAATATTTTCTCTGGTAAACGATTTTGGCGCACGAAAAATGGATACCAGAACTTCGTCTAAAATCTCGTTTCCATCCCGAATCGTGCCATAATGAATCGTGTGAGAAGCCTGATTTTCAAGGTTTTTGCCTCGAAAAACTGCATTGGTTTTTGTAATTGCTTCTTCGCCCGAAATTCGTATGACCGCAATCGCCCCAACTCCTTGAGCCGTGGCGGGTGCAATGATTGTATCCATATAGTTTATTGATTATCAAAGGATTAAAAATATTTTTTTCTATTTCTACCTTTCTTTGCTTCTTCAAGAATAAAAATTTAGCGCAAAATTATTCGTAAGTATATCCATTATTTATCACAAATGTTTGACAAGAATCATTATCAAATCTTTTTATAACCCTGTCAATAGTACGGAACGATAATTTCATCTGAAATTTTTTGTATTTTCGTATGTTTATTTATCCAAAATAATCTTTAAAATTATGGAATTAGCGACTCAAAAATTAGAAATTATCCGACTGATTTTATCGCTTGAGGAGGCATCAGTTTTGAGCATACTATTGGCATATTTGGAATCAAGAGAGGATAATATAGTATTGGAAAAAGGCTACGTTTCCAAATCGGAAACGGACAAATTATTAGCGGATTACGAGTCAAAAGTATCTGATTTAGAGACAGATATGGAAATGGATTTGGTTTTATCGCAATATACCGATGATGAAAAATTAACGCTTGCGTTGCTTCTCCGAGCGAGGGATGCACGGGAAAACCGTGATGATTCCCGTGAAGCCTCAAAAGTGTTTGCAAGAATCCGTAAAAAATATGGTTATGCTGAAAAAGTTTAAATTAATCTTTGGTACAGAAGCCGAAAAGGATTTGGAAGATATTGTGGGGCAATATGAAGAAATACGACAAGGCTTGGGCGAAAAATTTAATAATACCCTTGATAAACAACTGGAATTATTGCGAACTCAGCCCGAAATGTATGCCAAATTTAAGGAAGAAATCAGAAGAGGCAACCTGAAAAAATTTCCGTATTCCTTTTATTATCAGCACGATATACCTGCGGAATTGATTGATATTTTGGCTATTTTTGCACAGGCAAAAGCCCCAAAAGACATCGAAAAAGAGTTAAAAAAACGTAGAAAATTTTAAAACTTACTCAAGTATTTCATCCAAAATAATCTTTAAAATTATGGAATTAGCGACTCAAAAATTAGAAATTATCCGACTGATTTTATCGCTTGAGGAGGCATCAGTTTTGAGCATACTATTGGCATATTTGGAATCAAGAGAGGATAATATAGTATTGGAAAAAGGCTACGTTTCCAAATCGGAAACGGACAAATTATTAGCGGATTACGAGTCAAAAGTATCTGATTTAGAGACAGATATGGAAATGGATTTGGTTTTATCGCAATATACCGATGATGAAAAATTAACGCTTGCGTTGCTTCTCCGAGCGAGGGATGCACGGGAAAACCGTGATGATTCCCGTGAAGCCTCAAAAGTGTTTGCAAGAATCCGTAAAAAATATGGTTATGCTGAAAAAGTTTAAATTAATCTTTGGTACAGAAGCCGAAAAGGATTTGGAAGATATTGTGGGGCAATATGAAGAAATACGACAAGGCTTGGGCGAAAAATTTAATAATACCCTTGATAAACAACTGGAATTATTGCGAACTCAGCCCGAAATGTATGCCAAATTTAAGGAAGAAATCAGAAGAGGCAACCTGAAAAAATTTCCGTATTCCTTTTATTATCAGCACGATATACCTGCGGAATTGATTGATATTTTGGCTATTTTTGCACAGGCAAAAGCCCCAAAAGACATCGAAAAAGAGTTAAAAAAACGTAGAAAATTTTAAAACTTACTCAAGCATCTATTCTAAAACTTACAAAAAGTAAATTTAGTTTATTAGTTAAATATGGTTGCTTTATGAATTTGAATTTATTGATGACTTAATCTATGATAACAGACGAACTTTATACGCTACGAAACACCCTCAAAGGCGAGCTTTTTTTCGATAAAACGACACGAACTTTATACGCCACGGATGCTTCGGCTTATCGCGAAATGCCCACTGCAGTTGCATTTCCCCAAGATACGGATGACCTTAAAAAACTGATAGCCTTCGCTCGTAAACACCAAACTTCATTAATTCCTCGCACCGCTGGAACGTCCTTGGCGGGACAGGTCGTGGGGGCTGGAATTGTGGTGGATGTATCCAAGTATTTTACGAAGATATTGGACATCGAACCCGACAAAAAACGAGTAACCGTACAGCCGGGAGTTGTGCGAGATGAACTAAATATGTTCTTGAAAAAGTACAATTTATATTTTGGTCCTGAAACCTCTACGGCAAATCGGGCGATGATTGGAGGCATGGTCGGAAATAATTCTTGTGGGTCTAATTCGGTAAAATATGGAAGTACGCGCGACCATTTATTGAGTGTCAAAGGACTTCTGTCGGATGGCTCGGAGGTCGAATTTAAGGCATTGAGCCACGAAGAATTTATGGCAAAATGCGAGGGAAAAAATACTTCGAATGCCTTAGAAACCAGCATCTATAAAACTGTTTGGAAAATGCTTTCTGATGCCGAAAATCAGACCGAAATTCGAGAGAAATTTCCGAAGATAAATATCCCACGAAGGAATACAGGCTATGCCTTAGATTTACTGCTGGAAACCAAGCCTTTTAATCCGCCAAACGGTGTGCAACGGGATGATTTTAATTTCTGCAAATTAATCGCTGGTTCTGAAGGAACATTAGCTTTTATTACAGATATTACGCTGAATGTCAGTGATTTGCCTCCTAAAGAAACTGGGCTTTCTTGTATTCATTTTCATTCCGTAGATGATGCGTTACGAGCTAATCTTATTGCCTTGCCATACGAGCCGTATGCCTGTGAATTAATGGATTATCATGTATTAGAATGCACCAAAGCCAACCTTGAACATCAAAAAAATCGCTTCTTTGTACAAGGCGATCCGCAGGCAATTTTGGTCGTAGCGTTTGCCCGTGAAACCCGTGCCGAAATCGAACAAATTACTCAGAAAATGGAAGCCGAAATGCGCTCCAAAAACTTGGGTTATCATTTCCCTTTGGTATTTGGCAAGGATTCCAAAAAAGTATGGGCTTTACGAAAAGCGGGTTTAGGTTTGCTTTCTAATATCAAAGGCGATGCCACTACGCCGCCCGTGATTGAAGACACTGCAGTAGCTGTTGAAGACTTACTTCAATACATTAAAGATTTCAATGATATACTAAAAAAATACAATTTGTATTGCGTTCATTATGCCCACGCAGGTTCGGGCGAATTGCATTTGCGTCCTATCATTAATTTGAAGTCAGAACAAGGCGTAAAATTGTTCCGAACGATAGCCGAAGAGATTGCCAAGTTGGTCAAAAAATACAAAGGTTCGTTAAGTGGTGAGCATGGCGATGGAAGACTGCGAGGCGAGTTTATTCCGTATATGGTGGGCAAGAAAAATTTTGCACTTTTTCAAGAAATTAAACAAACTTTTGACCCACTTAATATTTTTAATCCGCATAAAATTACGGATACGCCTCCGATGGATACAAACCTAAGAAATGACATCTACAAACCCACTCCTAAGGTGGCAACATTTTTTCGGTATGAGGATGATAATATCTTGCGAGCAGTCGAAAAATGCAATGGTTCTGCTGATTGTCGGAAAACACACCTGACTGGCGGTACGATGTGTCCGAGTTATATGGCAACCAAAAATGAGAAAGATACTACACGAGCAAGAGCAAATATTTTACGTGAATTTTTAACAAATTCGGAGCAAAAAAATCGCTTTGCTCATGATGAAATTTATGAGGTCATGGATTTGTGTTTGTCTTGCAAAGGCTGTAAATCTGAATGTCCGTCAAATGTGGATATGGCACGTTTTAAAGCCGAATTCTTGCAACATTATTACGATAACAAAGGCGTGCCGTTTCGTACAAAAATGATTTCGGAATATAGCTTCAACAGTCGATTGGGTTCGATAGCACCAAGTTTATATAACTTTCTGTTTACCAATAAATTAACTTCGTATTTTGCGAAAGAAATTATGGGAATGCCACAGAAACGGTCTTTTCCGTTATTACACAAGACTACCCTAAAAAAATGGTTTAAAAAGGAATTTCATCAAATACAAATTCCACAAAAAAATGCCCGAACAGTATATTTATTTGCTGATGAGTTTACCAATTATAATGATACAACCATTGGAATTACGGCAGTTCAATTATTACATCAATTAAAATATGCGGTACAAATCCCGATGACCTTAGAAAGTGGGCGGACATTTTTGTCGAAAGGAATGGTTCGGGAAGCGCAAAAAATTGCGATTCGGAATGTCGAATTATTACGAAATAAAATTACGCCAGAAACTCCCTTGGTCGGAATTGAGCCTTCAGCCATTCTTACTTTTCGGGACGAATACTTAGACTTAGTGCCTGATTATCTGCAAGATGATGCCCAAAAAATTGCTGATAATACGCTTTTGTTTGATGAATTTATTGCCCAAGAACGGGATGCGGGACGCATTACATCCGAGCAATTTACGGACGAGCAGCAGTTGGTAAAATTGCATGGACATTGCCATCAAAAGGCACTTTCATCATTAGTTTTCACAAAAAAAATGCTGACATTGCCCAAAAACTATCAGGTTCAAATCATTCCTTCGGGATGTTGTGGTATGGCGGGTTCGTTTGGCTACGAAAAGGAACATTACGAAATTTCGATGCAAATTGGTGAATTAGTTTTGTTCCCTACGATTCGCCAACAGCCTGATAACGTGTTGATTGCGGCGGCGGGGACTTCGTGTAGGCATCAAATCAAAGATGGAACAGGACGAGAATCCTTACATACGTTAGAAATTCTTTGGAATGCGCTAAAAAAATAAAAATAGTGCATTGGTACGAAAATAAAACCCATGACTTTTAGTCGTGGGCATGGTACGAAAATAAAACCCATGACTTTTAGTCGTGGGTATGGTACGAAAATAAAACTTTTAGTCGTGGGTTTATAGATTAAAGTCGTGGGTTTTAATCGTTTTTATAATTCACCTAATCTTACAGATGAGCCAATCGTTTTAGTCATGATGGGTTTATGTAGAAGGTGCGGAGATACTTTTATAGAGTCGGCAAATATTATGTTCACCTTTGCGTTCGACCTGAATATCATCCATGATTTTTTTGACCAGAATCAAACCAATGCCGCCGCTTCGCCTTTGTCTGATAACCTCTTGCATATCAGGGGCTTGATACTCCAGAAGATTAAAAGAATCGCCTGCTTGGTCGTGAATTTCAAAAATAAATTGTTGGTTATGGCTTTGCAAAATCCGTACTTCGATATGATTTTTGGGGTTGCAGGCGTGTGAATGAATCATGAGATTGGCGCAAAGCTCATCAATCGCCAATACCATCATATTGGTTTCTGTGGGCGAAATCAAATAAGCCGTCAAAACGCGCTCGACAAATTGTCGGACTTTTTTAAGGTTATTTTTTTTGCAAGGGACTTCGATGCTGTATATCATTGAATGTACTGTTTTGCGTCTTCTTTTGTTGTTTTTATCGGAATGAGGCGGTCAAGTCCTAAAATTTGAAATACATTTAATACTTTTTCATTCATGCCAAAAAGCACAATTTGCGTTCCAGTTTCTTCACACTCGTCCAGTCGTGAAGTCAGAACGCCAATACCCGGCGAAGAAATGTAATGTAATTTTTTGCAATCAATCAGAATTTTTTTTTCTTTTTGTGCAAAAGCCATCTCCAGTGCATTATCCATAAGGATTGACGAACTGGCATCCAAATCGCCATCGATGGCTATGACGTGAAAATCATTTTCTTGAACAACAAATACTTCCATTTCTCTTGATACGAATCGAATTTGAATTGGTTTAACAAAGTGCAAAAATAGCTCGAAAATATTCAATTTTTGATGCTGTTGGCTACAAAAATATAATTTAACTTCACTTAAACCAATGAAAAAATATCGTATAGTAATAATTAAATATATGATAATATATTCATATAATAAAAATAAATAGAACCATCAAAAATAAATTAACATCTATCAGCTTCCAGAAAGAAAGAAGAGTAGGGGAGTTGATTCCAAATCTTTGATAAATTTTTAGCGAATTTTCGCTAAAAATTTTAATTTCTCCAAAAGCGTTATTACCTTTGTAGCATAAACTAATCAAAACAGAAAATATCGCTAAAGAGCCTTATTTTTTACCCTTTTTAAGCTATAAAACAACTAAAAAATTGCATTGAGGGTAGTTCTTGAATCTTGGAATGTTAAAACTATGGCTTAGTGACCTAAATCATTTTTTCGTATAAAATTTGCATTTATATTTGTTATGTCATCAATAGATGATGCTCTTTCGGATGCAAAGTTATAGACATTCCAAATTTCGAGGGTTGAAAATAGGGCAAGTTGTGGATTTTACAATTTATCTAACTGATTGTTAGTACGTTGCAATAGATTAATTTATTTAATTTTAATTGAATTATCTTTTCCAATATTTAGCCAAATTTTTAAACAAGTTAGCGGAATGAAAGTACAGCACACGGGGGAGCGAATTGATTTGCAGAATAATCAAGAACCCCATAAATCTATGAAAAAGACAAATTTAAGTTCATTGCTTAATGGATTACAAGAACTCGGACTTTCGGGTGTCAAAGGTGTATTGTGGAACTTAACGCCGACAGAACTTGTCGAAGAAGCAGTCAAAAACCGAGAAGGTGTTTTGGCTGATAATGGTGCTTTTATGTGTGATACAGGCAAATTCACGGGGCGTTCACCCAAAGACCGATTTATCGTAAAAGATGATTACACCAAAGACAGAGTATGGTGGGGCGATATTAATATGCCGTTTGATTCGGATAAATTTGATGCGCTTTATAACAAAATGCTTCGATTTTTGGATGGCAAGCGGTTGTATGTACGGGATGCTTATGCGGGTGCAGACCCAAATTATCGGTTAGATATTCGGGTTATTGATACGCAAGCATGGCATAACTTGTTCTGTTACAATATGTTCTTGCGTCCAACAAACGAAGAATTAGAAAATTTCAATCCCGATTTTACGGTATTGGCGATTCCTGAATTTCAGGCAGACCCCGAAGTAGATGGCACACGGCAAAAAAACTTTGCTATTGTTAATTTCACCAAAAAACTAATTATTATTGGCGGGACTGGATACGCAGGCGAAACCAAAAAAGGTATTTTTAGTGTTCTAAACTTTTTATTGCCCGAAAAAAAGGATGTTTTATCCATGCACTGCAGCGCAAATATTGGTAAAGACGGTGATACGGCAATTTTCTTTGGCTTGTCAGGAACAGGCAAAACGACACTTTCTGCCGACCCAAATCGTTATTTGATTGGTGATGACGAACACGGCTGGACTGAAGATGGCGTATATAATTTTGAGGGCGGTTGTTATGCCAAAGTCATTGACCTAACCGAAGAAAAAGAGCCAGAAATTTATCGGGCAATTAAATTCGGGGCAATTGTCGAAAACACTCGATTTTTTCCCGGCACCCGAACAATTGATTTCTCAAATACCGAAGTAACCGAAAATACACGGGTTTCGTATCCACTTTACCACATTCCGAATGCGGTTGAGCCATCTGTAGGCGGAACTCCTAAAAATATCTTTTTCTTAACTTGTGATGCCTATGGTGTTTTGCCTCCGATTTCCAAGTTAAGCGTAGGGCAAGCAATGTATCATTTTATTTCGGGTTATACGGCAAAAGTCGCTGGTACTGAGGAAGGTGTAACCGAACCGCAAGCCGCTTTTTCTGCTTGTTTTGGTGCGCCATTTATGCCATTACACCCGACTCGATACGCCGAATTATTAGGCGAAAAAATGCACGAACACCAAGCAAATGTTTGGTTGATAAACACTGGTTGGGTTGGTGGTGCCTACGGAGTAGGTCATCGAATTAAGCTAAAATACACTCGCGCCATGATTACGGCAGCTTTAGAAGGTAAATTAGACGAAGTAACCTTTGAAAAGCATCCCGTTTTTGGAGTAAACGTACCAACGGATTGCCCCGAAGTTCCGAAGGAAGTGTTAAATCCTCGAAATACATGGGAAAATAAAACCGAATATGACCAGAAAGCACGTTATCTGGCAAATTTATTTACTCAAAATTTTGTTAATTTTTCCGAATATGCCAACGAAGAAATTTTAGCAGGCGCACCTAACGCATCATAATAAACATCGCTTTTTTGTATTTTGAGTTGGATTAATTAACAAAACCCCAAAAATTTGGGGTTTTGTTTTGAAGTCATATTTTAGTATAATTTATATTATGTTAAATACAAATTCCCAAATTAACTAAACCACACAAAAACAATTCTCATGGACTCTTTTATGCCGTAATTGCGTTATATTGAGCGTTGAAAATTTTTGTACGTACACAACATACGCTTTACTCTTCTACACAAAAGACATGACACGAAAATATTTGATAGTATTGATTTGGCTGACTTGCATCATTACGCCACTTCAAGCGCAGCAAATCGAGCATTACGGCGCACAGGATGGGCTTCCTGCGGATTTGGTCAAAACAATATTGCGAGATAATACAGGATTTATTTGGTTTGGAACAGATGGCGGTTTAGCTCGATATGATGGCAAAAAATTTACACAATTTACAGAACAAATTCCCACGCCTTACATTAAAAAAATTATCCAATTATCTACTAATCAATTACTTGTGTTGCACGACTTGGGCGTTTCCGAAATCATCTCAACGCAAGATACCGCCTACATCATGCCTTTTTTGGTCGGCAAAGCCGTACATTCAGATTCCACTTTGTATTATCCCAAAGGCATTTATCAGGATTCTAAAGAACGTATTTGGGTGATGGAAGGGCATTTGGTTCGCATACAAAAAGGTAAAATTTTAAAACGTTATCTTTTTGAAACACCTTATAATTGGTCATCTTTTACGTGTGCGGGCAATTTTTTTGAACATAACAACAATCTATGGTTTATTAGTTTTTCGGGACATTTATTTTTGTATAATGAACAAAGGGATTCTTTTGATGTACAGGATCTTCCGATAGAATTAGACAAAATCAATGCGGCAACTACCCTACCCGACGGCACGATTTGGTTAGGTGGCATGAAAGGAATTTTTGAACTGAAATTGGAAGGAAAAAATCTTAAAAAGATACGTCAGATTTCCGACTTAGAATGGGTTTCTTCTTTGGTATATCTTTCAGAATCAGAAATTTATGTTTCGTGTTATACCGATTTTTTGTATCGCATGAATCGCTCAAAAATAGATGCCAATGGATTTTATGGGATTCAACAAGTTTTAGATATTAATTTTAAAACAATTTACGAACTCAAAAAAGGAAGTTTAGGCAATTTATGGATTTCTGCCTTAAACGGTGGATATGTATTGCAACGCACGTATTTTTCGATGATAGAAACACGAAAAGAACGCTATATCGAATCATTAAATCAATCTTCTGACCAAAAAACAGCCTATTTTACGAGTGAAAAAATGGTAGCGCAGATTGATTTAACCAAAGACAAAATCGAAGGAGCAAGCCTCATGAATTGGTTTACAGAAAATAATGAATGGAACGAGCGGTTTTTATTCATCAGCAACACGGCTTCACATCACGGACGTTTTGTCTATGCAGGCTCAAATTTAGGGCAAATTTATCAGCTTGATACAGAAAAACGAACCTCAAAGTTATTTGCAGAACCTATGCCAGATAAACCTGTGTTTTATCTGGCAACTGACCCTCAAAATTATGTCTGGGCGTGTTTGGGGGGTGGCTTCAAAGGCATTTTCCGCATTTCGCCCCAAGGAAATATCGTTAATTATACCAAAGAATTAAATACAAATATTGTCGTAATTCGGGCGCATCAAAACGAAACGTATTTGGCTGGTGAATCTAAGATTTTTAAATACAACCTACAAACTACTGATTTTGAGTTAGTTACTAAACTATCGGATCGCATTCATATTTCTGATTTTACATTTGACAAAAATAATAAATTATGGTTAGCGACTAACGAAGGGATTTATTATCAAGATAATCAGGGATTTACTAAGTTAAATTTAGAATTTGAGCATCAGAAATCATATGCTTACAATGGCATCATTTGTGCGGCGGATAATGCGATATGGGCAAGTTGTGGTTTAGGAATTATTCGTTATGCGAATCAACGAGCGACAATTTTTAATGAACATAGCGGATTAATCTCAAAATCAGTGGGTTATCGTGGCTTGAAACCTTACCATAATGGCGTGTTAGCAGCCACTTCGAGGGGGGTGGCTTACGTCAATTTTCCCGAAATCCAAGAACTTCAAACCGAAACGCCTGTATTTTTACAACTCAAAACCAACCAACAGCCTATCAAAAATACGGCTAATTTTTTACGTTTACCACATGATGTATATTTGAATCTTGAATTTTCGGCACTCTCCTACCCTACCAAAAAGGTTGATTATCAGTATCGTACCGAATCAGATTCGGTCTGGATAAATTTAGGAAATAAATCGGAATTACAAATTCCTCGATTTTCTGCGGGCAAACACCAGATTTATATTCGTGCCAAAAAACAGGGTGGCTATCAATGGAGCAACCCCAAAATACTGGATTTTGAAGTGTTAAAACCTTGGTATCGAGAATGGTGGGCTTATGTGTTATTTATCGCAGTTAGTGGACTGATTGTCTGGGTGTTAGTTCGATTAAATACGTATCGCATCAATCGGGACAGAAAACGCCTCAAACGAATTGTTGAAGAACGAACCATCGAAATTCGTTTGAAAAACCAAACATTAAACCAACAAAAAAGCGAAATCGAAACCCAAGCTGAAGAATTGTATCAACAAGCCGAAGAACTCAAAGTACAACGCGATAATTTGGAGGAAATTAATGTTAAAGTTTCCGAACAAAATACACAAATCACACAAAGCATACATTCTGCCCGCATGATTCAAAAAGCAATTTTGCCCGATGATAGTTTTATCCAGCAAGTACTCGAAAAACCTTATTTTGTCTTGTTTATGCCCAAAGATATTGTTTCGGGCGATTTTTATTGGATAAATAAAACCCGAAACCGCATTTTCGTTACTGTTGCCGATTGTACGGGGCATGGCGTACCCGGCGCATTTATGAGTATGATTGGACATTCCACGATTAGTAAGTTAGTGAATGAATTAGATTTGGATAATCCTGCCGAAATTTTAGAGCGTTTAAATGACGAAATCACCAAATTATTACGTCAAGAAAAAACACAAGACCGTAACGGAATGGATATTTGTTTTTGTGTGCTGGAAAATATTTCGGATACACAAGTTCAAGTATCATTTGCGGGTGCTAAAAATCCATTGTATTATTCTACCCCAGAATCTACTGAAATACAGATACTTAAAGCTGACCGCAGTTTAATTGGTGGTGGCATGAGTCGTTATCACAAAGGTTTTACGACTCAAAAACTGCTTCTGACTCAAGGACAAATGATTTATCTGGCAACTGATGGATTTATTGACCAAAACGACATGAAACGTCAGAAGTTTGGTAAAAAATCATTTTATCATTTATTGGGCAAAATTTTACCCTATTCGGTCGAAAAACAGCGAGAAATATTATTTACTACATTCAAAGAATATCAACAAATCGAGAAACAGCGCGATGATGTTACTATCTTGGGGATTCGGCTTTAAGCCTAAGAGTATATTTTTCAAAAAATCATCTTTATTTGAGTAGAAAACCCTTCCACTCCTTTATATTTGTTGCTTACACATATAGTTATCACAAAAAACCAAAAGAAAAATGACCACGACAGACGCAATGATTAATCCCGAAAAAATACGGGTAGATAGCGATTTTTTGCTCGGATGTTTTCGGGAAGTTTTGGAGGAAACAGGGGAAGCAGAACTGGCGCAAAGCCTTGAAAATCCAGATGTTGAGATTCAACCGTTACGGACAGCGCAGGCATATTCTATGGTATTTCAACTTTTGAATATGGTGGAGGAAAATGCAGCGGCACAATATCGCCGCTCGCTCGAAACCGAACATGGACTCAAATATTTATCGGGACTTTGGGGCAAAAATTTTGACAAATTACAAAACGAAGGCATTACGCCCGAACAAATCGCCGCATCTCTTGCCAAAATTCGGATTGAACCCGTCCTGACGGCGCATCCGACCGAAGCCAAACGAACTACCGTGCTGGAGCATCACCGAAATTTGTATTTGCTTTTGGTACAAGCCGAATACGGCGATTATTGGACTCCGTCCGAAAAACATAGCATTCGAGAAGAAATCAAAACCGCACTCGAACGGCTTTGGCGAACAGGCGAAATTTTCTTAGAAAAACCAAATGTTAAAGATGAACTTCGGAACATTATGCACTACTTGCGTCATGTTTTCCCGATTGTCTTGCCAATTTTGGATTTTCGATTGCAAGAAGCATGGAAACAAGCCGGCTTTGACCCTCAATTAATTGATGATGTGGATAAGTTGCCACGCATTTCTTTTGGCGATTGGGTGGGCGGCGACCGAGATGGGCATCCATTCGTAACGGCAGAAGTTACTGAGTTCACACTCAAGACTTTACGAAGTAATGCCGTAGATTTGATTCGGCAACATTTGACCGATTTGGTCGTCAAACTAAGTCTTTCGACTACACGACAGGATACGCCACCTGAACTCATTGATTATGTCCGTGAAAATGCTAAAGCACTCGGCAAAAAGGGGTTTAAAGCCTTTGAGCGTAATCCTGACGAATATTGGCGACAACTCATCAATCTGATGTTAGTCAAATTGCCAAGTATCAAAAACGAAGCCAACGAAACAGGCTATAAATTTGCTTCACAACTCGAAGCCGATTTGAAATTTATGGCAAAAACCTTACATCAAGTTGGGGCAAGCCGAATTGTGAAACAAGACGTAAATCCATTAATTCGATTAGTCAAAACTTTTGGCTTTCATTTGGCGGTCTTGGATATTCGACAAAATAGTAGTTTCCATGATAAAGCCGTTACGCAACTGCTCGAATCAGCGGGATTTGAACACACCAATTTTGCCGAATGGAGCGAAGCGGAACGCCTCAAATTTCTGAACGAAGAACTAAAATACCAGCGTCCGTTTGTCCGTGCAGATTTGCCCGTAGGCACGGAAGCTGATGCAGTCTTGAGTTGCTATCGTGTTGTGGCTGAACACATTAAGCAATACGGACAAGAAGGATTAGGCTCATTTATTATCAGCATGACTCGCAGCGTTTCCGATTTGTTGGTCGTTTATTTATTGTGTCGTGAAGTGGGTTTAACTTTTCTGACCGATGAAGGCGCAGTTTGTCGTATTCCCGTTGTGCCACTCCTCGAAACCGTAGATGATTTGCAGGCAAGCCCCCAAATTATGCGCGGATTTTTGGAGCATCCCATTACCCAAAGAAGCCTCGAATTTCAGCGCAAATTGCAGGGCGAAACCCACGCCGTTCAACAAATCATGATTGGATATAGCGATAGCAATAAAGATGGCGGTATCTTGTCGGGGTTATGGAATCTGAATCGAGCGCAAAATATTTTGGCAGATATTGGCAAGGAAAAAAATATTAAGTTCCGATTTTTTCATGGGCGAGGCGGCACGGTCAGTCGAGGCGCAGGACCTACCCACCGATTCATTAACGGACTTCCGCACGGCTCGATTAATGGCGATTTTCGATTAACTGAACAAGGCGAAACCATTTCTCAAAAATATGCCAACCGCCTGACTTGCGCCTATAATTTGGAATTACTGCTTGCTGGCGTAACGGCAAAAACATTAATTCACGAAAATTCGGAAAAAACAGGGCATATTTTAGACCCCATTTTGGATAAATTAGCCACAGAAAGCCAACAAACTTACGCCAACTTGTTGCGTACTGATGGATTTATGCAATTTTTTGCCCAAGCTACACCGATTGATGTCATCGAATCGAGTCGCATTGGTTCACGCCCAGCAAGGCGGACGGGTCGCCGAAGTCTGGAAGATTTGCGCGCCATTCCTTGGGTTTTTAGCTGGAGTCAATCTCGATTTTATATTTCGGGCTGGTATGGCGTGGGGACGGCACTCGAAAATTTACAAAAATACCATCCCGAAAACTTTGAGTTGGTAAAAAAACACGCCGTTGAATATGCGCCATTTCGATATATTTTGACCAATATTAGCACCAGTATTTTGAATGCTGATACCGAAATTATGGAGGCGTATGCCAATTTAATGACCGATAAAACCATCCAAAATCGGCTTTACGGCATGGTTCTGGACGAATTGCATCGCGCCAGAAAAATGGTCGAACTCATTTATGGGCATCGGCTCGAAACTCGAAGACCCAAAACCGTAGGTTTGTTGCAATTACGACAAGCCAAATTACGCACCCTACATTTTTATCAAATTGAACTCATCAGAAAATGGCGCACGCTCAAAGACAACGGAAATCAAGAAGAAGCCGATAAAATGTTGCCCGAATTATTGCTTTCGGTCAATGCCATTGCGGGCGGTTTACGAACTACGGGGTAATCAAATCCTATCTAACCTTCATGGATTTTGAAATTTATGAAGGTTGATTTTTACGAATTTTTAATACAAATTAGTTCTTAAATCATTAAAATATGACTAAAATATTTTTTATATTAATTTTATGGAGCGGCAGTTTTCAGGTTTTCGGACAAATTAAAATCGCCAAACTCAAATATAACGGCGGTGGCGATTGGTATTCAAATCCCACAGCCTTGCCAAATTTGATAAAATATTGCAATAAAAATCTGAATATGAGTTTGGCAAACGAAGAGGAAGTCGTTGAGGTAGGTTCGCCCGAATTATTTTCGTACCCTTATATTCATATGACAGGACACGGAAATGTGGCTTTTTCGGATGAAGAGGCTCTAAATTTACGCAATTATTTGATAGCGGGCGGTTTTTTGCACATTGACGAT
Source organism: uncultured Cytophagales bacterium (assembly GCA_964577275.1). Classification (GTDB taxonomy): domain Bacteria; phylum Bacteroidota; class Bacteroidia; order Cytophagales; family Thermoflexibacteraceae; genus UBA2561. The sequence goes on from CAZNYR010000067.1 coordinate 17,594, forward strand.
AATTATGGCATGGATAAATTTGTTCGGCTCGAAATGAAAAAAGTCTTTCCCGAATTAGAATTTGTCGAATTGCCCTTCGCACATTCAATTTATGCCCAGAAGTATAAATTTGCTGAAGGTTTGCCCAAAATCCACGAACATGATGGCAAGCCCGCACAGGGTTTCGGACTGATTTATGAAGGGCGATTAGTGTGTTTTTATAGTTACGAATCCGATTTGGGTGATGGATGGGAAGACCCCATGATTCATAACGACCCCGAAGAATTACGGCAGAAAGCCCTCAAAATGGGCGCAAATATTATTAGTTTTGCTTTTACACAAAATTAGAAACCGTGCTTTATTGTATTAAACTCGAATCCCCAAAACCGTAATATCGTCCCGTTGTTCGGAATCCTGTTGGTATGTTTTCAGGATTTCTACCAATTTTTGATGTTGCTCTTGACAGGTAAAAGCCTGATACTCAAGCAATAAATCCCGAAATTTTGCGCTTCCGAATCGGATTCGTTGTGGATTACTTTGGTCGATGTATCCATCCGAAGCCAAATACAGCATCGCATTTTCGGGCAGTTCGAGAGAATGCTCCATGACGGTAGCTTGACTTTCCTTGTGCCTGTTGGCACCACCTACGGAAAACCGATTGCCTTTTATGATTCTAACTTGCTGATTATAAGCAACATATAAATTATGTTTGGCACCACAAAATTTGACCCTTGCCCCTTCTTCTGTCAGCTGAATCCGACAAACTCCGATGTCCATGCCATCCTGATTATGCGTTTTATTTTGGCGTAATGCCTGCCGAATTTGTTGGTTTAATTCAATCAAAATCAGGTCAGTTTTATGTGTTTTCTGTTCGTTAATAATCTGATTTAGAGTAGCATAGCCAATCATACTCATGAAGGCACCGGGTACGCCATGCCCCGTACAATCGGCAACCGACACAAAGAGCTGGTTCTCGTGTTTTCCAAACCAATAAAAATCGCCCGAAACAATATCTTTGGGCATAAACAAGACAAAAAAATCTTTGAAATATTCGCCCAGCAAGGCATACGTAGGCAAAATTGCTCGTTGAATGGTTTCGGCATACCGAATACTGCCCGTGATTTGTTGATTTTTTTCGGCAAGTTCTTGTTTGCTTTGATTCAGGTTTTCGTAGGATTTTTTTAAGATAACTTGTTGATGATCAAGTTTTTCATTTTGTATTTGTAGGGTTTCGTTCGTAACCAAAATCTCTTCTTTCTGCATTTCGAGTTGCTGATTCTTTTCCCGAATTTCGGTCGTGCGCTCTGCGACCAATTTTTCCAATAATAAATTTTTGTTGGTTAATCGCCACGTATAAATTTTGATGCTTATCCAGACCAAAAAACCGATTGCCAACAGCCCTATCATCACCACAATCCAACTTCGATACCAAGGTTTTTCGACCACAAACGGATATTCGAGTGGCAAACTCCAGAGATAACCGCCTTCTTGTTTGGCTCTAATTTCCAATGTATAAATCCCCGACTCCAGTTGCGGAATAATCAATTCCTGCCGACTGATGGGCGAACTCCAGCTCGTGTCTGCTCTGCCCAACAAACGATGCTGATAAATGAGCTGTTCGGTAGGATGCGAGAGCGCAATAAAAGAGGCTTCCAAATACGAATTATCCTCAAAACTGGCATTGGGCTGATGCCAAGAAATCGGTTTTCCGTTTATTTTAAGGGTCAAAAAAACGGGCGTGCGGGTATTTTTTTGTGTATAATCGTTATCCTGCAAATACACTGCTCCGCTTGATGTTCCTGCCCAAAGGCTGTCATTTTCATCCAAAAATAAGGACCGATACGCAATCGTTTTGGCGGGCAATCCCGCAGATTCATCAAAGAGGCGCAATAAATTATTTTCGTAATGTCCCAAACCAAAATTGCCCCCGAACCAAACGCCCCCACCCTGCCGTTCGGCAATGATGGCTCGAATGCCTTCGCCCGTATATGCCCCTAAATCAATGCGTTCCAAAGTTTTGGTTTGTAGATTGCCTCGCAAAACGCCCATGCTCGAAGCCAGCCATATATTGCCAGATGGTGCTTGAGAAATATCATTTACTGCAAACGTTTCGTGCAACTCAAAAGGCGGATGAAATGCAATAGGTTTGAAGGTATTTTGCTCATTATCAAACTGATACAAATATTCTTCGGATGAAATTGTGCCGATATAAATTTTGCCATCTATGCCCTCTCGCACCGTAACGACTTTGGAACGAATGCCCTGTCGTTTTCCATAGTTAATGATTTGATTATCAGGTGTAATACAAAACAAATTATCGGAAGGTTTATCATGCAAAATCCACGCATTTCCCCGACTATCAATCTGAATAAAAAACAATACGCCCCGATTTTGTGCATCTACTTCATTGATTAACGTGTAGGTTTTCAGGGAGTTATCCCGAAAATCTCGGCGATAAATTTTCCCGACCTGCGTAGCAAACCAAACCGCATTTTTGTCATGAGCAATGAACATAATATTTCCC
>CAZNYR010000067.1:20106-21593 GCA_964577275.1 uncultured Cytophagales bacterium
TTCCCGCCATATTTTGAGGCAATAATTGAGAACGTTCGCCTACTGGTTTTTCATTTATCTCTTTTCTGAACAGGCGAAAAACTGTTCCATTTTGATTCACAAGCATCTCATTATCAGAGTTTTGTGCAAATGACGATACGTAATTTTCGCCCGCAATAAGATTAGGCGTTCCGAACAGTGGCGTTTGCAACAACATCAATCCTTTGCCCGAACATATCCACAAATTATTCATCGTATCTTCGTACATACTATAAATCGTATTATTGGCAATATCTCCGAGGGGTTTCAGTTGAATTTGGTCAGAATGATGGTGAACTTGCCATAAACCAGCGTTCCAAGTTCCCGCAAAAATCCGCTTCGATTTGGTTTGATATAAACAAGAAAATGCCTGTTTATCAGATAGTAAGCGCAGGTCAAGCGTTTGGGTCGAAGGCTGAATTTCAAATGCAAAAATGCCTTGGTCAGTTGCCAACCAGTATTGATTTGGGGAAATTTCTAACACATCACTTACTTTCGTAAATACTTGATTATCAACTATTAATTCAAATTTATCTTGACTGGAATTATATCTAAAAAAATCGCCGTAAATGCTCACCGCCCATAAGTTTTGAAAATTATCCTCAAAAACTGTAAATCCAATCAAAAAATCATGCGAGCGATATTTTTCGTCAAAAGTATAGCGTTTGAAGGTATTTTTCTGTGGCGAATATTTGAGCATACTGACGTTTTCGGTTATCCAAATTTGCTGGCGACTATCCTCAAAAATATCTTTAGGATAAACTAGCGTAGAATCTGTGGGCGTAGATTTGCCTTTCAGTTTGAGTTGCAGAAATAACGTGTCTGGAGTTCGTATGATTTGGTTCAAGCCTTCGTCATGCAATACAAATACCTGATTATCAATAGTTCTGATAATTTTTTTAATGTAATTGCTGGCAGTTTGTTCTCGAAAACTCATCACTGTCTGCCCATCAAATCGTACCACGCCTTCGTCTGTGGCAACCCACAAAAAACCGTCTTCATCATCTTTAATATCTTTAATTACTTCGGTGGGCAATCCATAGCTACGCTCGTAGGGAGTCAGGCGAAATTGCTGACCATACGCCATAACGGATGTCAGAAAAAGCCAAAAAAGACCAAAAAATTTTGCGTTTGTACTTATCATATTTAGATTCAAGCAAAAAACAGGCATTTCTTTACATTCACTTTGTTGAAGATACAAAAAAATTGCATAGTGCATATGGTTTTCGTATTTTTTTGAATATTCGTATTTTTATATGAATAGATTATCATAAGATAATAATATTATATTTTTGTAAGGCAACACTAAAAATTTGGCTTTTTTTGTTTAAATTTAGTGAACGTTTTAAAATCTAATTCAAAAATGAAAATCCCCGAAAATCACTGGCTTTATGACCTCAAAGCCGAAATACTGAAAATAGAACCCACCGCCCAACTCATTTTGTACGGCAGCCGAGCCAGAGGCGATG
>CAZNYR010000068.1:0-14961 GCA_964577275.1 uncultured Cytophagales bacterium
CCGCAATATCGAATGACCACGACATCGCCCGCCTGTACTTTTCGGTCTGCAATCGCCTGATTTGCAAGAGGTTCTGAATCAAAAACTTTTGCCATTCCCTCGAATCGCAAGCCTTCTTTGCCCGTAATTTTGGCAACTGAGCCTTCGGGTGCAATATTTCCGTACAAAATTTGTAAATGCCCTGAACTTTTAATTGGATTATCAAATGAGCGAATAATTTGCTGACCCTCCGCCAAGTCTGGAGCATCTGCCAAGTTTTCGGCTAACGTTTTTCCTGTAACTGTCAGACAATCACCATGTAATAAGCCTTTTTCCAAAAGCATTTTCATCACGGCAGGAATGCCACCGATGTCATGCAAATCTTCCATCATATATTTTCCGCTGGGCTTCAAATCCGCCAGAAACGGTGTTTTGTCGCTAATTTTTTGGAAATCATCCAACGTTAATTCGACACCCACAGATTTGGCAATGGCAATCAAATGAAGCACAGCATTGGTCGAGCCGCCCAGTATCATGGTGATTGTCAGAGCGTTATCGAACGCCTTTCGGGTCATAATATCACGAGGCTTGAGGTCTAATTCCAAAAGGTTTCGCATTGCCGCCCCGACCCGTAACATTTCGTGTTGTTTGGCTTGGCTTGTCGCTGGATTTGAGGAACTTGCGGGCAAGCTCATGCCCAGAGCCTCAATTGCCGTGGACATCGTATTGGCAGTGTACATTCCGCCACAAGCACCCGCCCCCGGACAGGCATTTTTGATTACGCCTTTGTAATCTTCTTCTGTAATATCTCCCTTTACTTTTTGACCATATGCCTCAAAAGCGGACACAATATCCAATTTCTTGTCCTTGTAACATCCAGGGCTAATTGTGCCACCATACACCAAAATCGCAGGACGATTAATTCGTCCCATTGCCATGACGGCACCGGGCATATTTTTATCGCAGCCAACAGTCGCTACAATGCCATCATACCAGAATCCTTTGACGACAGATTCAATCGAATCGGCAATGATTTCACGGGAAGGAAGCGAGTACGACATTCCGCTCGTACCCATTGACATTCCGTCGCTGATGCCAATCGTATTGAAAATCATGCCCACCATTCTGCTTTCCTGAACGCCTTTTTTGATTTCGACAGCCAGGTCGTTGAGGTGCATATTGCAGGTGTTTCCTTCGTAGCCTGTCGAGGCAATTCCGATTTGCGGTTTGCTCATATCTTCCTCGGTTAAACCCGTGCCGTAGAGCATCGCTTGAGCCGCAGGAAGTGCCTCGTCTTGCGTGAGAGTTTTGCTAAATTTATTGAGTTCTTTGCTCATAATTATTGTTTTTGATATAATGTGAGATTTTTAGGATTAAAGTCATTTTATAGTTCAAGTTTTATCTTAAAAGTAAGTAATTCGTTTTTAAGGATAATTTATACCAAAAAAAGAATAATTCAGGATTAAGCCCAAAATTATATCTAAATAATCGTATAATTTTCACCAAACGAACTCCGCAGGGCATCGGTATAAAATTCGGCTAATTGAGGATGAATGGCATTTTGACTTGTATCAAATTGTTTATCATCCACCGATTTGATGCCAATAATTCCTGCACCTGTTCCCGTGAAAAATGCCGAATCAGCATTCTTCAAATCTTCGACCGTCATGGTGATTTCGCTTGCTTTAATTCCCTCTTGTTGAGCAATTTCCAAAACAGTTTGCCGAGTAATTCCCATCATGATATGTCCTCGTTTTGGCGTAAATAATTCGCCATTTTTTTCGATAAAAAGATTCGTGCCTGGTCCCTGCGCTATATTTCCCTCAATATCAAGCAGAATTGCCTCCTGAAAGCCATTTTTTCGAGCATGATTAGAAGCCATAATCGAATTAACATACATCCCATTAATTTTTGCCTCGACAGGAAATGCACTCGGATTCGGACGAGTAAACGCTGAAATACAGGTACTTACAGGTTTTTTGCCCAAATATTGCGCCCACTTAAACGCTCCCATAAATAGTCGGGGCGTGCTTAGCCCTTGCAATCCAATCGAATCGCCTGTGAAAATAATCGGGCGAATATATGCGTTCTCTAAGTGATTGATTTCCAATAACTCATACGCAATTTCTTCTAATCTTTTGGCATCAAAATCTAATTCTAAGCCCAAATGATGCGCCGACATTTGCATCCGCTCAAAGTGTTGTTTGCCCTTGAAAATTCGTGCGCCCTGTTCGGTTTTATAGGCTCGAATCCCCTCTACAACGCCATTGCCGTAGTTCAGGGTTTGAGAATAAAAGCTCAATTTTGCTTCCGAAGCCTTCACAAATTTGTCCTCCAAATAGACATAAGATTTTTCGCTGTAAAACATGGTTAAGGTATTAAATAGTTTTGTGTTTTTTATAGATATAAAGATACAAAAAAAAGCCTTTCTGAACTCGGACAGAAAGGCTTTTTCAATATTTTACAGGTATCCTCTCCTATCCGAAACGGCTCGGTACGACAACAATAGAAACCACGAAGAGAATAATAATGAATATCATAATGTTTTTTGGTTCAAATATTATGCTCGTAAAACTCGTAACCATTTTTTTAAAAAACAATAATTTATGGATGTTTTTTTGAAATTTTTTCAAGAAAAGAACGATTTGTTTCCAAAATAAATTGATAAAATTACTTATTTTATTGACTTAATTCTGCGACATACGCCTTGATGACCGAGTCAGGAATAGAATCAATATCTGATTTATCATACACGCTTAATAAATAGATTAATTCATTATCGTCAATGACGTGGTCGATTACTCGCAAACCACCTCGTTTTCCTTGCCCTTTGCTTTTTACAGCGACTTGTACGTATGATTTCCCAAATCTTTTCCAGAATGTGGATTTTCAGCTAATTCTGCCAAAAAAGTTTGCATATCAGCACCTAATGATTTGTATTTTTTTGCTAACTTTTTAAGTTGTTTTTCAAATACTTCGGTTGCGTTTATGTCGTATGCCATTTTTATAATTCGTCTAAAATGTCGATTGCTTTACGAGCTGTTTTTGTGCCTTCACGAAATTCCTTAACTTCCTCAAAAGCTGTTTTCAAATCTTCGTACAGCCGTAAATGTTCTTCATATGCCAATAATTGGGCTTGGATTTTTTCCCAATCGTCTATCCCAATCACCACCGCCTGAACTTCCTGCGCTGGATTGGTTAAATATTGAAGTGGTTGTAGTTTAAGCATCGTATTAAAAATTGTATAATTCATAAGTAAAACACTGATTATCATATAGTTAAACCTATAAGATTGATAACCTTATAGGTTCAAAATCAATTAATTATAGTTCTTCAATCGCCAATCCCAAATCGGTAACTTGATAAATTCGCATGGTTTGTTTCCAAAGATACGCATCCGCCAAGATATTAAGTCGTCCATCCAACTTTTCAACCGATTTGATATGAATTTCTAACTGCATATCACGGTCTGGCGCAAGAATTTGCCCTCGATATTTCCAACTTGTTTTGGTGTTCGGCGTGTGCGTAAATCGTGGATTTTTGAACTCCGAACCCAATTTTTGTTGAATTGCATACGCCTGTAACGCCTGTAAAATTGCTTCGATTCCCAACGAACCGGGCATCACGGGGTCTTGATAAAAATGACACGTAAAATACCAATCCGAACGCCGAACAATTTTCGAGGCATGAATATAGCCTTTGCCATATTTGCCACCGTTTGCGATAATCGAAACTTTATCAATCAAATCCAGTTCATTTTCGGATAATCTAAAATATGATTTTTTTGATAAACCTGATTGATAAAATAACTTGCGTGCCAATCCCAAACCTAAATCAAATCGTTTAGAATTGGTGATTTCATGCTGTTCCATCCAAGGCAAAATATGTTTGCCCTCGTCCAATCCTGCTTGCGTTGCCAAGGATTCGGGCGGGAAATATCCGAACGAAGCCCAACCCGTATAAAACGCTTCGCCATCACAACTGACCGCAAACGTAAACTTCTGAATAATTGTCCCAGCCAGCGAAACCGTAGAAGTCATCACACATTTATTGACGATAGTTTTTCCTCGTAAATCGGGGTAATTTGTCATCGTTCCTTCCCCGTCTAAGTTCCTGAAATACATACTTTTATCGGGATATTTTAATGTGCTTCCCAAATAAGCCGACATCAATCCGCAAGGTTGCAAAGCAATTTCCATCAGCACAGAATACGGCATGGTAGGCGAGGCATTTTCTTTGAAATACCACGCATCCGAAGGCACATCGTACTCGGCGGTAATTTTTCCGTCAGGCTTATATCCGCACCGTTTGCCTTCCAATTCCGTAACTCGTGAAATGAATTGGAGTTTGGTATTTGGTTGTCGTGAAACCGTCCTTCCTTCATAAATCAAAAACTCATCGCCGAAGGCTTTTGCCAACGAACCTAACGCAAATTCGGTAATATGACTTTCATCCAAAATTGTACTTTTCTCAGGTTGCGACACGGGAACGCCATTAAAAGTATCGGATTTTTTCTCCAGATACATCGGGTCATTTTTCTCGCGCAAATGCAAACCCAAGTTTTCAAAATGTACAGCAATTTTGCCATTAAAAATAATTTCCAAATCTGCCAAAACATACGGACGAGGCACAAGTCCAATTTCTTTGACTTCCATCCGATACGTCAAAATGCCCTCGCACGCAGGCACTTCTTTTCGGCAACGTACTTTTTGCGGAATATCCGTAACAGGCTGAAAACGAGCATTATCCGTAAGTCTTTGTAAGCCCAAATACAACATAAAAAAGCGTAATAATTGTCCGCCACCTTCGGCTTGCAATGAACCCGCCAGCACTTCATCATCTCGGAAATGGCACGGAAAATACCAATCATCAGGCTTCAAATCTTTTTCCGCTTCGATAATGCCAAGCCCCCAAGTTCCGCCTTTCGGGTCGAGTTTGGTAATGCGGTCAAGCATCAAAATCTCTTCGGGAGGCATCCGCAACGATGGGTTTTTGCCGTTTGAAATGTAATCTTCGCCAAAACATTTATCAATGTTGCCATGTACTAAATGCAATAAATCATTACGATTAAAAATTGTTTTTGTACAATTAAGCAAAGGCGTAAAATTTTTCTTCAAAGCATTTCGTTTTGCTTCTAATTCATCTTTGGTATAGACCACGCCTTGTCCTTCTGCCAGTTCTGCATCCGAGAAAAATCCAGCACATCCGCCCCTCATTATCAGTACCAAACGGTCTTCTACGTAACAATTATACGAGAAGAAAAACAATAAATTTCGTCCGCTTCGTGCAAAAGAATTAATGCTAATATCATAGCGCAAGGTTTGTCCTTCGTAGGGCAAATCATCCAAAAATGTCATGGTGCAGTCCAATAACCGATAAACAAGTTCACCTTTTGCTTGAAAATCAATGCCCAAATAACTAATTAACATCAAATCGCACTGCCCCGATTCGACCGAAACCGCCCAGGGGATTTGCCCATCGGTCGAAAACCAAGAATTGTACGGAATGTCGTATTCAGTGGTCATTTTTGAAGGCTTAAATTCGTGAGTTGCCCCCTCCAAATGCGTGATTCGGCTGACTAATAAATACGGGTCTTTGGGCAACATAACCCGCCGACTATGCGTGTCGATAACGCTGTATTTTTCGCCAAAAACTTTAGCGATTTTTCCATAAGCAAATTCCCGCAAATCATCTTCATTCCAGATTATCTTCCTGTCATTCAGTCGATTAGGGTCGTGATAATTTTGAAGTTTTAAGCCATTTTCGCCAATAGTTTCTAAAGTGGCTTGGGTTACTTTTTCGATTGTTTCCACAGTATTTTTAGATTCAGATTTCGTATTTTTTTCTGCTGTTGGTTGTGTTTTGACAACCGACTTTTGGGCTAAAATTTCGGATGCCTCTACCTTAAATTTCTCCAAATTTTCGGGCGTTAAAATCGCTGAAATTGGTGCTGCTCCGAGTGTAATTTTTTTGAATAATTGGCGAGGTGCATTTTTTTCTAAGGCATAATCATCTTCAAAAAATGCCGCCAAATTCACCTCTTTTCCATGACTGACCAAACGAGCCACAGCAAAAAGCAAGTTCTTTAAGTCGCTGAATTTCTTGCGGTTAGCAGGAATTGCCAAGCCTTCACGTCCATCCAAAATCGTTTCAATCCAGCGCGCACAATAGCCACCGGGTCCTTGCTCAATAAAAATTCGTCCGCCATCTTCATACACTTTATTGACTTGTTTTGGGAAATCTACGCCCCGAAAACAAATTTGTGTCGAATTTTCGGCAATCGTCTTTCTGTCCAATTTTAGTGGTGCGTAATTTTGTCCACCATAAAAATCAATTTTGGGTGTTTTTTCAACAGGCAAATCATGCAATTTCATCAACAAATCATATTCGCTTTTGACAAAATCATGGTGCGTTACATTGTTGATAATCATTTCTCTCACTCGAAAACCTGCGCCACGCAATAACGTTTTACACGTTTGTCCATCACCCGAAACCACGCATTCCGTTGGCGTATTGATAAACGTTAAATATGCCTTTTCCCAAACTTGCGTAATCTTGGAATTGTGCAATTCTATCAGTTCTCGAACATTCTCCGAAGGCTCAAAAACCGAGAAACTCCGCCAGCGTTTTTTGACCTCTTCGGCGGGCATTTTCCAGTAATTTTGCAACGTCTTGAGTTCGCCCCCGACATGATGATTAAAAATAGGCGAATCATGGAAAATTTGTTTCACATTTCGGGCATTCCAAACCTCCAAGCCGTACCACATTCCACTTGCCTCGCCCATGCTATAACCCATTGCTATTGAGGGTTTTATGTTCAGATTTTCGCCAAAAATTTTCGTATAAATTGCCGAAAATGAAGTTCCAATAGACATTTGTGAAACCGTATCAAATTCAGGAATTTTGACCGAATCATCAATGACTTTCGGATACAAAATTTTGTGTGGTAAAACTGTCTGATAATCAGGTATCATCGCTTCAAAAGTTTCCATCAATTCGGGAAACATCTGAAATAAATCCTTGCCCATATTTGGATATGCTGCCGTAGAACCCGAATAGACATTCACTACTTTTGCACTTTTTCCTAAGGGCTTAGGCGTGAAATAACTTCCCGCCGGAGTTTGACAAGGCTTCCCTGTTTCAAAACTTTGCGGAACTTTATTTTGTAATATATTGATTTCTTTATTTAACTTTTCAATGCTCAAAGCAATGATGACCAACATAAATTTGGGTTCGTTCTGGGCTTTGAATTTGCGATAAAATGACCGCGCCAAATCGAATAAATTTTTATCCGAAAAATCAGAAATTTGATTTTTTAATTCGTTCAAATTTTCCAAAATTTCAGTTTGAGAATTTCCCGAAATCAGAAATAATTTCTCTGCCGAATTTTGTAACTGAAAATGATTTTTTGGCAAATCTTTTTCGGCACGATGCAAGAAAATTTCGTGTTGATTTTCGGGATTTGCCACCGAAATTGTAGGCTCAGAAACCAACAAATGAACCGCCGTTCCGTCCGAGCCAATCGCATTAATTCCTGCGGTTCGTTTCTCGTATTTTTCGACAATCCAAGGGCGGGATTCATTAGGAAAATAAAACGGCGATTTTTCAAAAAGAGAGCTATTTTTAGGATTTTCTCGCTTCGGAATTGCGGGAATAAATCGGTAATGTAAACAAAGTGCCGTTTTGATTAAACTTGCCATGCCTGCGGCTGCTGAGGTGTGTCCGATATTGCTTTTTACGCTTCCGATGGCAGTTGTTTTTTCGGAATGATTTTCAAGCGCATAACCATTGATAACTCCCTGAATTTCAGAGTTATCATCCGATAAAATGCCATTTCCGGATACTTCCAAAATGCCAATATTTTGAGCAGAAATCGTATTTTTTTTGAGGATATTTTTACAATTTTCCGCAATTTTTTCGGGTGCAATTTCGGGCGGTAATTTTGAGGCTAATTCGTCATGTTCTAAAAACGCATCGGCTTGCACAAAATTAATATCATCAATTTGGGCATAAATTCGGTCATTGGATTTTTGGGCTTCGTCCGAGCGTTTTAGCACGATTGCGCCCGCGCCTTCGCCGATGGTTCTGCCGCCCGAATTTTTGAGATAACTCAACGAAAAATTACCGTTTCCGACAGGCGTTAATTTATTCCGAGAAATCGTATTTTCAAAACCGCCAGCCAAATCAACTGCACCAATCACCACCGCCTCAACTTCGCCGTTTGCGAGCATTGATTTGGCGATTTCTAAGGCTTTAAATGTCGAGTTTTCACCCGAAGAAATCGTAAAAGATGCGCCCGTAAAATCCCACAAAGACGAAATTCGTGCTGTGATAATATTTCCGATAAAACTGGTGTGTTGTCCTGCCGAACTTTTCTTTTCGGTGTGTTCATAAATCAAGTTTTTTGCCAGTTCTTGAAAGGCTTGTTTTTTGGCTGGATTTAGTTCTAAATTTGCATTTTTCAAAGCCTGCTCAACTTGCCATCCCATGTCCCAACGTCCCAAATAATGATGAATTGCCAGTTCTGATTCCATGGCAATAATCACCGCCACATTTGCACTATTTTGAGATTTGGGGTCAAAACCTGCATCTTTTAAGGCGTTATCCGCTACTTTGAGCATCAAAGTTTGTTGAGGTTCTAATTTTTCAGCTTCTTTGGGTTGGATTTTGAAACGCAACAAATCTATCTCAAAATCAGTAATATACGCTCCTTTTGGGGGTTCACCATTTTCAAAACCATATTCTTTCAGAAGTTCCTGATTCTGTTCCATTCCCATCCATCTTTTGGGCGGAAGTGGGATAAATTCCTGTCGTCCTTCATGAATCGAGAGATACAATTCATTGAGATTTTTACAATTTCCGAAGTGGGCATCCATTCCGATAATTGCCATTTTAAAATGCTTATTTTCAGGTTTTTGAGGTTCAAAAGGAATAGTTTTTGGGTTTTGTTCGAGAATAACATGGGCGTTTGTGCCGCCAAAACCAAAGGCATTGACACCTGCAAATTTTACTTTTTTTCCGTTATCTCCTACAAGGTCATATCCTCGCATGATTTCGCTCCAAGTAGTAGGATTTTGTACAATTTTATCCGAATTTATTACGCTATTTTTAGAAAAAATCGTTTCGGAAATCTTGATGGTTGGCGGGATTAAATCGTGTTCCATGCTCAAGATAACCTTCATCATACCAGCCATTCCTGCGGCGGTCAGAAGGTGTCCCATATTGGATTTTGCCGAGCCAATTCGGGGTGCATTTTCGCCATAAAAAGTTTCGATGCTGTTGATTTCCGTTACATCTCCGAGAGGCGTTCCTGTGGCATGACATTCCAGATAATCAATGTTTTGTGGTTTGATAATCGTATTTTCGTAAGCCCGTTGCAATGCCAAAACTTGCCCCTTTGGATTTGGACTCAAAAGAAATTTTCCTCGTCCATCATTCGATAGTCCGATACCTGAAATACAAGCATAAATTCGGTCGCCATCTCGTTTGGCATCCTCGTATCGTTTGAGGAGCAACATTCCCGCACCTTCGGACGAAATCAAACCTTGTGAGTTTTTGTCAAAAGGCGCACTTTTTTGGTTATCGGGTGCGTAGGCATGAAAAATCGAAAATCCCATGTGAATAAACAAAGGGTCTGCTCCGCTGACTGCCCCCGCCAACATCAAATCTGCATTTCCGTTCAGAAGTTCATCGCACGCCAATTTGACCGCATAAAGCGAGGAGGCGCAAGCGGCATCGAGCGAAAAATGATTTCCGCCCAAGCCCAATGCTTGTGAGATAATTCCCGTAGGCGAACTCGACAACAAAGGGTTATGTTCGGTGGGATGTTTGGGGTGGTCGATGGCAGGTAATTTGAAGTCAGATTTGTCCAATAATTTTGCCAAAATAGGGCTGACCGTATCGGTATAAAATTGGGCAAAAAGGTCGTGGCTCGTTCGGGTTGGGAAGGATAAATTTCCGACAATTACGCCACATTTTTTGAGCAATTCGGCACGATGAAGGTATTGTCCATCAGCAAGGGCTTGACGAGAAACATGAAGCGTCCATTTGTACAAATCATCCAGATTTTCAAGGGTTTGGGCGTTCATTTTGTAGCCATTCGCATCAAAATTAAACTTGCGAATATAACCGCCTCGAAGCGAATAACATTTGTCGGGTTTTCCTTTTTCGGTGTCATAAAAAAAGTTGGGGTCTGCGCCAAAATCTTCATGCGTAGAAACCGAAGTAACGTCTTTCCGTTGGATTAAATTTTCCCAAAATTCTTGGGGCGTTTCGGCTTCGGGGAAAAGTCCCGCCATGCCGATTATCGCTATTTTTTCTTTCATAAATTAAAGGCTTGCATTATTTTCCTACAAAATTATTTATTTGGGAAAATAGTCGTAAAATTGATTCGATTCAGATTGTGCGAAATTAGGAAAAAATTGGATAGGAATTAGGAGAAAATGCAAATTACCAAGAAGAACAGACCCGCTCACTTTACGCATGGTCATCCATGATGTTGATGCAATATTTTTTATAAATGATGCTTGCCCATATCCCGCAAATCCACGGGCAAAACCCTCGAAACGCCGTAATCGCTGGCGGGCATCGTAACACCGTACACCACGTCAGTTTGCGCCATCGTTCGTTTGTTGTGCGTTACGATAATGAATTGAGAATCAGTCGAAAACTTCTTAATAATTCGGTTGAATTTATCAATATTTGCATCGTCCAGAGGCGCATCCACCTCGTCAAAAATACAAAAAGGTGCAGGGCGCAAAAGATAAATCGCAAAAAGCAAAGAAATCGCCGTGAGCGTTTTTTCGCCACCCGAAAGTTGATTAATTGTCAGCGGTTTTTTGCCTTTTGGTCGGGCAATAATGTCCAGCTTAGATTCGAGCGGATTTTCAGGTTCAGCCAAGATTAAATCGCAGGAATCTTCCTCCGAAAAAAGCGACCGAAAAACATGAATGAAATTTGTACGAATTTGATGAAATGCATTCATAAAATTTTCCTGTGCCGTCTTGTCTGTTTCTTCGATGGTCTGTAAAAGTGAATTTTTTGCATTCACCAAATCCTGCTTCTGGGCATCAATAAAATCGTATCGTCCTTTGATTTCTTGGTAGGCTTCGGGCGCAGCCAAATTGATTTGTCCAAATTTTTGCAAATTTTGCTTTAGGGTCTGCATTTTTACCTTTAAATCTTCCTCCGAAAATGCCGAAAATGCCATTTCTGTATTTTCCAAAAGGGCATCCAAATCTTCCTCAAATTCGACCGCCAAACGTTCTTGGGTCGATAGCATTTCGATGCGTAGTTCGTTGGCTTGATGGTGCAAATTTTGTAAGATTTGTTCGGTATTTTCTCGTTTTTGGCGAGTTTCCGAAATCCATTTCTCGGCAGCCGTAATTTGCCCTCGAAGTGCATAAAATTCCTTTTCTGTTTCGTTTACGCCAGCCTTAATTTGTTCTCGTTCGTGCTTTAGTTTTTGTAAAATTTCGCCCGAATTTTCGATGTTATTTTCGGAATTATCCAACTGATTTCCAATCATTTGTAAATCCAAAGTTAATTTTTCAATGCGTTTTTTTGAGCCTTCCAAATTCTTCTTTTTGTAGTCCGTTTCTTTGTTCAAACCTTCCGCCTGATTTTGTTTTTGGAGCATCAAAATATTTTGTTCATGATAGGCTTTACTTGCCAATTCTTTGGTTTCTTCGGCTTCTTCCAACTGAATTTCTAAACTTTCGGTTTTCTCCCGAAGTTCATTAATTTCGGTTTTGATTTGGGCTAATTTGGGCGATTTTTCGGCTAAAATTTCCTTGAACTCATAGATTTTTTCTTGAATTTCTTGATGTCGCTCATCTTGTTTTTGTACAATTTCTGTCAGTTGTTCTTTTCGACTTCTGACCGAAACGATTTGCTGTTTTAATGTACTGACAAAATGTTCGGTTTCTCGGATTTCTGCCTGATAGCTTTCGGATTTTAGTCTTTCAATTTCGGATTCATTTTGTAGTATGTTTCCGTCAATTTTTTGAATTTTTTTTTCAATATTTTCAATTTCAAAAGCCAAGTTTTTCAATCGACTGATACGCCCAATTTTTTTACCTTCAAAACTCCCAACCGAACCGCCAAATAACTCCGAATTTTGTCGAATAATTTTCCCATCTAAGGTTACGAAAGTAAAACTCGTTTGGTAATTTTTTTCATTTTTCAAAAATTCAAAATCTTGTCCACTTTCAAAATTTTTCAAAATAAAAATATCATTTAATAAACTGTAAATCAAGTTTTTATAATCGGATTCAAATTCAATAATTTCCGTCAAACGAATGGTATTTTCGATTTTTGGAAGTGTGATTTTTTCGGTTTCTAACATATCTTCTAAGACAAAAAAACCCGCTTTTCCTTTGTCATTTTTATCCAAAATTTGGAGTCCTTCGAGGGCTTCTTTTTCAGTCTGAACGATATAATAATTCAAATATTTCTGCAAAATATTTTCTAATGCAGGACGGTATTTTTCTTCACAAGTCAAAACATCCGAAAGCAACGGAATATCGTAATTCCAAGCCTTATTTTTCTTCAAAAACTTGATGGCTTCGGGAAAACCTTCCAAATTATCAATGACCGATTTTAATAATTTATATTCGTTCCCAAGCGCATCCAAAGACCGATTCAAATTAATTCTCAATTCTTTGAATTGTTTAATTTTAGTTTTGGTATTGATTATATTTTCTTGTAATCGTTTTTCTTTGACTTGTAGTTCTTCGGCTTCAAATTCTTTGGTTTCCAAATTGATTCGTAAGTCTTCTAATTTGCCCGAAAATTCTTGCAAATGACTTTGCTGTGATTCACTTTCCGTAAAAATCCGTTCGGATTCTTGGCGTGCGTTATTGTGCTGAATTTGAGCTGATTCCATTGTTTTTTTTAGGTGTTGCGCTTCTTTTTCCTGAATTTTTAGGCGTTCCTGAATCGTGTGATATTGCTGTCGCACTTCGGCAGAAATGGCTTTTTGTTTTTCAAGATTTTTCTTTTCCGAATCAAAATTTTGGAAGGCTTGGGATAAGATTTTTTGCACCGAATTAAGTTGTATTTCCAGACTTTCTAACTCGGATTCTGACGATTCAATAATATTTTTTTCGTGGGCTAATTGCAGTTCGAGCGTTTGTTTTTTTTCGTGCAAAAACCCTTGTCTTTCGGCTTTTAATTTTTGTTCATTCTCAAATTCTTTAATTTTTGCGGTCTGCTGATTAAGTGTTTTTTGACGCGAAAAAAGTAATGTTTCTGTTTTTTGTATGTTGATTTTTTGTTGTTCTACTTCGTGATTTTTGGCTTGAATTTGTGTGCTTAAATTTTCTTTTTCTTTGGATTCAAATTGTATTTTTTCTTGTAATGAAGTAAACTTTTTGACTTTCTGACTGACCGATTTTCGGGCATAATCCAAGCTAATTTTTTTGTATTCGGTTTTGGTTTGGTCATATTTTTGGGCTTGTTTGGCTTGTCGTTCTAAGGACTTCAAATTTTTCTCAATTTCAAAGAGCAAATCCTCGATTCGGCTTAGGTCTTGGTCTGTGTCTTTGAGTTTTTTGAAGGTTTCTTTTTTTTGGGCTTTAAATTTAGAAATTCCTGCGGCTTCCTCGAACAATCCTCGCCGCGAATTATGCGTATCGTTGAGGATTTCGTCCACCATTTTCAACTCAATAATGGCATAATTATCCGAGCCTATACCCTTGTCCATGAGCAAGTTATGAATATCTTTGAGCCGACAAACGACATTATTGAGTAGGTATTCGCTGTCGCCCGTTCGGTAGTATCGGCGGGCAATGGTAACTTGTGAATATTCGGTTGGGAGTAGGTTTTTATTGTTGTCAAAAGTGAGGGAAACCTCTGCCATTTGGAGGGGTTTTCGGTGTTTTGTGCCGTTAAAAATGATGTTTTCCATTTTGTCGGAGCGCAGATTTTTGGTGCGTTGTTCGCCCAGTACCCAGCGCATGGCATCGACCACGTTGGATTTGCCGCACCCGTTGGGACCGACAATGCCCGTGATGCCTTTGTCAAAATGGATAACTGCCTTTTCGCCAAATGATTTAAAACCCTTGATTTCCAGTCGAGTAAGTTGCATTTTGTAAACCGATTTCTGTTTGACTTGCAGGAAATAGCCCGCAAAAATAGGATTTTTTTTGGGATTACAAGATAATCAAAAATGCTAACTATTGTGGGTTGTACTGATAAAATGCTAATTATAGTTTTACCGACTAAAATTATCAATGAAAGCAGATAGAAACATCTTAGTAAAGTTTGGTCAGAAAGTACGAAAGTTACGCACAGAACGAGGAGTTTCACAAGAAGAATTAGCTCATCAAGCTGATTTTCATAGAACTTATATCGGAATGATTGAACGTGCAGAAAGAAATATCACACTTGCCAATCTTGAAAAACTTGCTAACGCTTTAGGAATCACAGTTTCAGAATTAACCAGTAATTTATAAAATGGATTTAGAACAAATAAATAAAATTACCTCTTCAGAAGGTATTACAGCAATTGGAATAAAACACCACTCAAAAGCATCAGAATCATACATTTATGTTGATATTCAATTTGATGATAGCATTCATAAGACAGTGATTCCATATTATTACCGTAGAACAGGATTACTAATTGAAAATGAAACAGAATTAGCTGAATATTTGATTTCTATTAAACAGAATTTTGCGCCAAAGGCAATCGCAACATTCACTAAGGAAAACAAAGAATATTCAAAAAAGGAGTTATCAGGTAAGAAAGCGACAAAACCATTTTTTGATAAATTATTAAATCTGAAATGGAATAGCGTAAAATATGATTTACCTGAAAACCCAAATTGGGCAAGAAGAATCCAAGATATTAAAGAATTAGGTTTTACTCTGGTTACAGATACGAATAAGAAAATTGAAGGAAAGGAAGAAAAAGGAACTCATCTTTTGTTATTACCTATTCCTCAAGGAGATAAAACTGGTTATGAAACTTTTAGTAGC
>CAZNYR010000068.1:14971-21104 GCA_964577275.1 uncultured Cytophagales bacterium
GCAATCAAAATAATTGGAGCAAGAAATGAATATGATTTGGCTGGAGGAAATCCAAAAAGATTAATTCCCGACCATAAATTTCCTGAAATTCGATGGGATGAAAAGACAAAAGAAGAAAACCCTGATGATATGTCAGAAAAAGACATTATTCAAAAATTTCAATTATTAGATAATCAACGTAATTTACAAAAGCGAGAAGTCTGTCGGGGGTGTTTTCAAACTAATCAGAGAGGAACACTATTTGGTATTAACTATTTTTATAAAGGAAGTATTGAATGGGATGAAAATGTACCAAAAACAGGAAAAGAAGCCGAAGAAGGCTGTGTTGGTTGTGGATGGTATGATATTCGGGCTTGGCGAGATAGTTTAAATAACCTCTTGGAAAATGATGAATAAGATTAGCATACAATAATTAGCTTTTTTTGTAATTTTGTAAAAAAAAGAAAAGTATATAAATGAGTAATAATATTACATTTGGTAGCGTTTGTTCTGGAATTGAAGCCTCTCAATTAGCTTTTCAACCTTACGGATTTAAGCAGCTATGGAGTTCTGAAATAGCTGACTTTCCCTCAAAAGTTCTTGATTATCATTATTCTGATATTCCCAATATGGGAGATATGGAAAACATTCCTGATTTAATTTTAGAAAAAAAAATAGATGCACCTGATATTTTATGTGGGGGAACTCCATGTCAAGCATTTTCATTAGCAGGCTGGAAAAATGGTTTATTGGATAAAAGAGGGCAACTCACCATGACTTTTATAGATATTGCCGATGCTATTGATTCAATTAGGTCAAAAAAGAATCAAGATTCAGCGATTATTTTATGGGAAAATGTAGAAGGAGTATTAAATGATAAAACCAATGCTTTTGGTAATTTTATTTCAGGATTAGCAGGCCTTGACGATGAGATTAAAGTAAAAAAATGGACAAAATCAGGTTTTTTGAAAGGCAAAACTCGAAATGTCGCTTGGAGGGTTTTGGATGCACGATTTTTCGGGCTTCCTCAGCAACGAAAAAGGTTGTTTGTTTTAGCAGGAGGAAAGAATTTTAGACCTGATAAGGTCTTATTTGAAATAGATAATGAAAATGTTTTAAAAATAATAAAAAGTGAGAATACAAAACCAATAGATACTTTTGATTTATTCAGTAATCCTAAACCTAAGGAAGGAAATCATCAAGAGTCAATATTTTATAAAGATGGACATAAATTTGAAATCTTTAGAGATTATACAGATTGCTTGTATTCAGCTTATGCTACAAAATGGAATGGAAATGCGGCGGCTTACAATGGTTCTTTGTATTTAGCTCAAAATGATAGAATTAGAAGATTAATTCCTATTGAATGTGAACGGTTAATGGGGTTTCCTGATAATTATACTTTGATTGCAGGAAATAGTGATACAAACCGTTATCATGCAATTGGAAATTCATGGGCTGTTCCTGTGGTAAAGTGGATAGGTAAGAAAATATACAATTATTTAAATAATATCAATCAATTTTCAATTAGTTGGGAAGCTATTTTAAGACCTACAAAAAATAATATAGAAGCTGATTTGTTTCTACTAAATAATATCAATCAATTATCTCAAAAACAATATTTAAATACCTCTATTGCTCCAAATAATCCTGTTTATGGAGAATTGGAAAATGTTGCACAGGCATTGGATGTTCCTGAAAAATTTTATTTGAGTGCAAAGGCTTGTCAAGGAATTTTGAGAAGAAAAAGAGAAAAAAATATGAAAATGAATTTTGCCTTAGAAAAGTTAATGGAAAGGATTGGAAATCAAGAATTAGTTGAGAAATAAATTATTTCCTCTTTCGTTTCGCCAGTTCTTTTTGAATATCTTCTGGATTTTTAGCCTGAGCAAAAAGTCCTAAAATATCAATAATTTCTTGCGGTTATATCATCTTGATAATAAAATGAATATGGAGCTTTTTATTTAAGTGATTAGATAATTTCCCGATAATAATCTACTATATTCTGAAAAATGCCTAATAATTCGTTTATTTGGCTTAAATAATATTTTTGTTTATCAATTGTAATTGTTTGATTTTCAATAAATAAAAACTGCCATTCGTCGCCTGTGGTGGCACAACCGTAGAGCTTTGGAAGCTCAATTCCCTTTTTTTGATTGAATTTTTGCGCTCCAACTAACTGGGCGGCACATTGTTGAATTCCATCTTGAATATCATGGCGTTTTGCTTCGACAATATGAATAATTGGGTAATTAATGGTGTAGGATTTTATATCTTTTGCCAATATAAAATCACATTCTCCTTTCAATCCGTTTTCGGCATCTCCTGTCAAAGTATCCCCTGAATAAATCGTAAAATATTTATCATTTCTTCGGCGTACTTCTACCAAAATCGGAAATACGATACTTTCAGATTTCGCTTTTTCACTACGTATAGGCAGTTCATTGGCTAACGCTAAATCTTCTTCTAATCGAGAACTTGGATGAAAAGATTCAATGTTTGTAAAAATCTGTTTTTCAACGTTTTTTATTCCAAACTTTTCTTCTAAATCGTCTAATGTAAAATCTGTAAATGCCATATTTTTAGGAGTTTGCAACTATTCAAATATACAAAATTTTTCGTACATTCGAAAAAAGGACAAAAATATGATACCGACTGTTCCACTCCAATACGTTACGGATTCGGAAGGCAATCAAATTGCGGTGCAAATTTTGATGACGGATTGGGAATTGTTACAAAAAGAAATGACGGATTTACAACGAAAATTGGAAGTTTTACAAGGCATTCGAGAAGCAATTTTAGAAGTCTGGGAAGCTCATCAAACAGGGAAAGAATTGCAAACCTTAAACGACTTTTTGGATAAATGTTAAGATTTTCGTAACCAATAATTTCAAACGAAGAGCCAAGAAATATTTGAAAAAATACGCCTCGCTCAAAGGTGAATTGCAAAATTTACAAACGCAATTGGAAGAAAACCCGAAATCAGGCACGATGATTACGGAAAATGTGTATAAAATTCGATTGGCATCCGAAAGTAAAGGCAAGGGCAAAAGTGGCGGATTCCGAATGATCAATTATTTGGAAGAATTATCGGATGACGAAATGAGTACTTTGGTGAATTTGCTCACAATTTATGATAAATCTGAAATTGAATCTTTGAAAGATGAAGAAATTCAAAGTTTGATTCAACAAATGAAAGATGAGAAGGAATAAAATTACATTTCAAAAACCTGATTTTCAAGTTTTTCAATCGTGTTTCTAAATTCTGATTTTGCCCACAAAGCTGATTCCCAGCGGTGTTCTCCTCGTTTTTATATGAATTTTCAAACAACGTCTTAGGAGTGTCTGTTAAATAGTAGTCAGTATTTAGTACAGCGTATCGAGACAACATAATGATTTGAAAATCAATGAATTATATTATACTCAAACTCAAAATATAAACTAAATTTGGTAGAAAACTTATTTTAAACCCATACGGATTATGCTCACAAAAACACCTCTTTTGATTTTGGTTTTCTTGGTTAGTTTTGCCTCCAGTTGTATGGTTATTCAACAAGATGAAATTGGAATTAAACGTAAATTCGGGAAAGTGAAGGGCAAAGTTTCGGGTGCAGGACTCAAGGTCGTGAATCCGCTCATCACTGAAATTGTGAAACTTCCGATACGTACCGTAAACTTGGAAGTAACGGCGGACTTGCCATCTAAAGAAGGCTTGACCATCAATACCGAAATCTCAATTTTGTATCACATTATTCCGAGCAAAGCCACGGATATTCTGAAAGACGCAGGAGAAAGCTATGAAACCACATTAATTTTGCCTGTTTTTAGGTCGGCTGTTGCAGATGTTTCGGCTCGTTTTTTTGCCAAAGATATGCACTCCTCGAAGCGAGCAGAAATTGAAAAAGAGGTTCAAAAACATATGCACGAAATCCTCGAAAAACGAGGCTTTATTATTGAAGCGGTTTTGATGAAAACCGTTCGGATTCCGCAGGGGCTAACTCGTGCGATTGAACAAAAACTTCAAGCCGAACAAGATGCACAACGTATGGAGTTTGTGCTAAGACAAGAAAAATTGGAAGCAGAACGCCTCAAAATTCAGGCGGAAGGACAAAAGGAATATCAACGAATTATCCGACAAGAACTGAACAAAACCACCTTGCGTTTTATGGAAATTGAAGCCTTTCGAGAGTTGGCACGCTCCAGTAATGCCAAAGTAATCATCACGGATGGTAAATCTCCGATGATGTTAGATGTGGACTAAATGGAATATAAGTAGTCATTCAAATTAAAATTTAAATCACATTGGACAAACTTATGAATTAATTTCATTCTAAACATATTTACTGTTTGGCAATACGCTCACGAAATCGGATATTTGGCATCTATAAAATCCAAAAATATCCGAAAATCTATGAGCTTAGTACGTTGTTTTTTTAGTTGGTTATGTTTTTATTTGATGTTTCAATTTGCTCAAGCGCAGGAAACGAAGGCTGTGCTTGAAGGTAAATTGGTAGACATCCAGAATCAGCCCATCGCAGGCGTTCATGTATTCCCGAAAGACAATCCCCAAAGTGGCTCATATTCAGATAGTTTAGGGTATTTTAAACTTCAGATTTTGGCGGGCGAACACCTGATTCGGATTTCTCATATTTCATTTTGGGAAGAGGAAAAACGGATTTTGATTCAGGCAAACGAAACCCAATACCTCACACTTCAGCTCATCCCCAAATCTCAAACTTTGGGAAACGTTCAGGTCGAAGGAAAAACCGAAGAAGAACGCAATCAGGTTTCGATGATACAACTTAATCCCTTGAAAATCAAGCAAATACCTGTTCCTTTTGATGATTTTACACAAGCACTTTCAATGGTCGGTTTGGGAATTAGTAGCAATAATGATTTATCTTCCAATTATTCGGTACGAGGTGGAAATTTTGATGAAAATCTCATTTATATTAATAATATTCAAATTTATCGTCCATTTCTAATTCGAGCGGGACAACAAGAAGGACTTAGTTTTATCAATCCTGATTTTGTTGAGGCGGTACAGTTTTCGGCGGGCGGTTGGCAACCTCAATATGGCGATAAATTGTCGTCTGTCCTGAATATTCGCTACAAAACGCCCCAAAAATTCGATGCTTCGGCAACGCTCGGATTGCTGGGCGGACGGGCTTTTTTGGAAGGCACAACCAAAAACAAACGCATCGGTTGGCTTTTGGGTTTTCGGAATAAATCCGCTCGTTATTTGTTAAATACACTTGAAACCAACGGTGAATATTTGCCTAATTTTACTGATTTTCAGGGACTTATGAATTTTGATTTGACTTCTAAATCCCGAAAAGAACAGGATTTGCAAACGAATTTATCGGTTTTACTTTCCTATGCCCGCAATCGTTATTTGGTGCGTCCACAAAGTCGCCAAACAGATTACGGCACTTTCAGTCGTGTGGTGCGTTTGTATGTCGAATTTTATGGACAGGAAGCCTTAAACTTTGATACTCAACAAGTTGGCGCAAAATTTTCGCATGATTTTTCCAAAAAATTAACCTCAAATTTGATTTTATCTGCCATGCAAACGGCTGAACGTGAATATGTTGATACCGAAGGGGCATATCAGCTTTGCGATGTGGATACGGATTTAAGTTCGGAAAATTTTAATCAATGTGCCTTTGTGCGAGGCGCAGAATCTTTAGGAAATTATGCACGTAATGCACTGAATGCCAACCTGATAAGCCTTGAAAATCGGAACAAATTTCGATTGTCGGATAATCATGAATTAGCATTTGGCGCACGACTTTCTTGGGAAAATATTACGGATAAAATTCAGCAATATAACTTTACGGATTCGTCTGATTATGTGCAAGTTACAGAAAGATTATTCACCAATTTAACGCTCAATTCACAGCGTTTTGAAGCCTACGGACAATATTCGGGATTTTTCAAAAATCATACCGTAACTGCTGGCGCACGCATCGGACATTGGAGCGTCAATAAGCAATGGATTTTTAGCCCACGTTTGCAATATGCTTACACGCCAGATTGGATGCGGGACATCGTTTTTAATATGGCGATTGGAGTCTATCAGCAGCCTCCTTTTTATAGAGAACTACGTGATTTTCAGGGAGTTATGAATACAAATCTGAAGGCGCAACGTTCC
>CAZNYR010000069.1:0-4542 GCA_964577275.1 uncultured Cytophagales bacterium
ATCAATAAATTACATTCAAACCAAAATACAAACTAAATTTGCATCGGTACTTATAAAATTTGGACATAAAAAAAAGGATGGCTTCAAGCCACCCTCTTTATTCACAAATTTTGATTTTTTTAAACCGTAATAAAATCTGTTGAAGCGGATTCTTGTATGTTGTATTTGTGGATATATTCGGTAAATTTATCGACCATTTTGACCGACCCCAGCACCAACGGCACGCGCTGATGAAGGTCAGTAGGTTGAATATTCATAATGCGTTCGATGCCGTTATGGGCTTTTCCGCCCGCTTGTTCGGCAATAAAAGCCATCGGATTACATTCGTACAAAAGGCGTAATTTACCGCTTGGGTCTTTTTGGGTACTGGGATAAATAAAAATCCCGCCTTTGAGCATATTCCTGTGAAAATCAGCCACTAACGACCCAATATAACGCCCCCGAAATCGGTTTTGGTGGCAATATTGCACATACGCCCGCACTCCCTCCGAAAAGTCTTCGGCATAGCCTTCGTTCAAGGAATAAATCTCTCCATCTTCTGGAGTCCGAATGTTGGGATGCGATAAAATAAATTCTCCCAAGGTATGATTATACGTAAAACCATTTACGCCATAACCTGTTGTGTACACCAACAAAGTCGAAGCTCCATACATCACATATCCTGCGGCGACTTGCTCTGTGCCTTTTTGTAGGGCATCTTCGAGTTTGGGAGCCGTGCCGACAGGGGTTCGGCGGCGATAAATCGAGAATATCGTCCCAATCGGGACATTGACATCAATATTAGACGAGCCATCCAAAGGGTCGATAGCCACCACATATTTGCCGTGCCAGTTGCCCGTATCAATTAATTCTTCGGACTCTTCGGAGGCAATGGCACAAACTTCCTGCCCTTTGGTTAAAGCCCTGATAAACCGAATATTAGCGACTACATCGAGCTTTTGTTGGTCTTCTCCCTGTACGTTTTTTTCGCCCATAAGTCCTTCGATTCCCGAAATCCCCGAATGAGCAATGGACAACGTAACGATTTTGCCTGCCAGCCCAATATCCCGTAATAATTGGGATAATTCGCCTTTGGCATAGGCAAATTCCTGTTGGCGTTGAGTAATAAATCTATCCATCGTAGTTCCGATGGAAACCACAAATTTATCTGTGTGTTGGCGTGCGGTACTATTTTGCATTGCTATTGGCGTTTTTATGTTTATAGCGAATTTTCGCAAAACTAATCATTTTTGCTCATTTTTTTATTGTTTTTTTGCTTTTTTTTCAAAATTTTTACGGAAACCTATTGTGGCATTTACTTTGCAAATCTATGCGGAGTGGCATTTGCTCCAAAATAACACAGAACCGCAAAATAATTTATTGATAATCAATAGATTAACTTATAAAAACCTGCCTTGTGTATAAAATATAAATTTGTTTTGCATTGAAATATCGCCCAAAAATTCTCAATTTCGTCTTTGTAATTTATTATCCAAAAATTTAGGAATATGAACCAAAAAACACTTTATTTTAGCTTGATATTGGGCATCGCTACGCTGATGGGATGTCAAAAGACCACGCCCATTGACGAGCAGGATTCGAGCCTTCATCATTCGGCAGATTCCACAGAAAACTCACAAAATCAAGCGCTTACGAATTTTTCGGAGATTACGATTGGTTTTTATAATGTCGAAAATTTGTTTGATACCAAAGACAATCCAGTTATTGATGATGATGAATTTTTGCCCGCAGGCGATAAAAAATGGACGGTCGAACGCTATCAGAAAAAACTTGAAAAGCTGGCACAAGCCATTGATTCGTTGGGTGATGCGGATGGCGCAGAAATTTTGGGGCTTGCCGAAATCGAGAATCGTGCCGTTATCGAAGACCTCCTACGTACCGAACGACTCAAAGCCAAAAATTACAAAATCGTGCATTTTGATTCGCCTGACAAACGAGGCATTGATGTTGCCATGATTTACAAAGCCGCCATTTTTGAGCCGATGCTCGAAAAAAATATTCCTGTTGTCTTTGCCAATGAACCTAACTTCAAAACGCGCGATATTTTGTTGGTTTCAGGCAAATTAGATGGCGAACCCGTCCATTTTATTTGGACGCATTTTCCTTCGCGTGTGCGGGGCGCAGAGCAAAGCGAACCCTACCGAAAGGCGGTCGGACAACAAATTCGGGTCATTATCAACGAATTATTCCGAGAACAACCTCACGCCAAAATTTTGGTCGCCGGCGATTTTAATGATTTGCCCGAAAATGCCAGCATCAAAGAAGATTTGGGCGCAAAACCCAACCCAAATTACTCTGAAAATGAACTATTTAACCCTACATATGAGCTGATGACCAACGGCAAAGGCACATATAATTATCGGGGAGAATGGCAGATGTTAGACCAAGTATTGTTATCCGAAAATTGGGTCAAGGCACAGACAGGATTCAAATATATCGAACGCTCGGCAAATGTGTATTCGCCCGAATTTATGAAACAACAACAAGACAATCAATACAAGGGAAATCCGGATAGAACCTATGCTGGCAAAAATTATTTGGGTGGGTCAAGCGACCATTTTCCCGTTTATGCTCGATTTGAACGCCTCCGAAAAGAAGGCGAATAAAATATCATACGTAGTATTTGGGATGAAGTATTAAGACGATATAATTATCTGAAAATCAATAACTTGTAAACTTGCCAAATTTTCTACTTGGCAAGTTTTTTCATGAAAATACAAGATATATTTTAGGACAATTCATCAGGACAATTTGTACTAAGAACTCGCTCATAAACCGCCTCATACATGGGACGAATTTTGGAAATTTCAAATTCTTTTGCTCGTTCATACGCCTTGTCTTTGAAGGTTTGTAAATGTGCATTATCCAACACATAAAGCGCATTTTTTGCCATATCCTTCACATCGCCTACCTGACTCAAAAACCCCGTAACGCCATGCAAATTCAGTTCGGGAATACCGCCCGCATTGCTGGAAATGACAGGCACTTCGCACGCCATCGCCTCCAACGCCGCCAGCCCAAAACTCTCTGTTTGTGAGGGCATTAAATATAAATCGGCAATCGAAAACACTTCCTCGACAGCTTCTAATTTGCCCAAAAATCGGACATCATCATAAATCCCCAATTCGTAACACAAGGATTTGATGCGATTAAATTCGGGACCATCTCCGACCAAAAGTAATTTGGCGGGCATTTTTTCACGTACATATTTGAAGATATGCACCACGTCATCAATGCGTTTGACTTTCCGAAAATTAGAAATATGGACTAATAATTTCTCGCCATTCGGACAAATTGCTTTTTTGAAATGCCCTTTCTTTTGTCGTTTAAAACGCTGTAAATCAATAAAATTAGGGATAACGTCAATCTCATTCGTAACGGCAAACGAACGCAAAGTATCTTGTTTTAGACTTTCGGAAACGGCAGTTACGCCATCCGATTGGTTGATACTAAACGTAACGACTGGCTCGTAGCTATCATCCTTGCCCACCAGCGTGATGTCCGTGCCGTGCAAAGTCGTTACGAACGGAACTCGCCTGCCTTGCGAACACAAAATTTTGCTTGCCATATAAGCCGATGAGGCGTGCGGAATGGCATAGTGTACGTGCAACAAATCCAAGCCCACACGCTTAGAAACATTGACCATTCGGCTGGCTAAGGCAAGCTCGTAGGGTGGATACTCAAAAAGTGGATATGTCCGAATATCAACCTTGTGAAAATACAAATTTTCGGAGAAAAAATCCAGACGAGTGGGTTGTTCATAGGTAATAAAATGAATTTCATGCCCATTTTGTGCCAAAGCCTTGCCCAATTCGGTGGCGACAACACCACTTCCGCCAAAGGTCGGATAACAAACAATTCCGATTTTCATGGTATATTTTTTAGGAAAAATTATATTTTTAGAGTGCGTAAAGGTAAACTTTTTTAGAATCCTAATGTTTCTGGGAAATTTTGGATTGTCTTAATTAGGCAAATTTGGCATTTTAAACCATTTCAGTTTAGTCGGCACGCAGACAAATACCTTGTTTTCCTAATTTCAGGCTGAATGCCACATTGACGAATTAAAAATATCTTTCGGGGTTTTATTTTCGTAAATTGAATAGACTTTTAGCACACTTGACAAAAATTAACAAAATTATACATATCCAAAAAATTCTAAATTCATGCAACGGATTCTACTTTTATTCGTTTTACTGACTATTTCGCAATTTTCATACGCCCAAAAGTATCAAATTTCGTATTTTGGGACACAATCCATCGGGCAACTTGCCGTGAAAACAGGCAAATACAGCCTACAAATCAGCGGAGGCGATGGCATTGCCAATAGCATCAGAACTGCTTCCAATAAATACACGATTTCGCCCGGCGTATTTGTGTTCTCAAATCCTGTCGTATCGGTTTCCGAAATTGATTCGATGATTTTGGTGCGCCTTTACGAATCCACAAATGGCGATAACTGGCTCGAACCCTGGGTCTTAGAGGATTCGGTCTATAAATGGCAAGGCATCAAACTAAGCGAGGCGGGACACGTCATGGAAATCG
>CAZNYR010000069.1:4552-15086 GCA_964577275.1 uncultured Cytophagales bacterium
TACCTACCAAACAGGCGTTTCCTGACAGCCTGTTGGTCATGGATAATTTTGAACGACTCGCCGAACAAATCGGTAGCATTCAGGTCGATGTATTCGGAAATCGTTTGGATTTTGGGTCGTTAGAACCTACGCATCAACTTTTGGGCGAATTTTTGTTTTCCTATGATTCTCAGGCAGTTATCGGAACTCCGCTGGATACTACAATTTTGCGAGGCGTAGATTTACCGCTTTTCATCAGCACGGCAGGAAATCAAAATACGTATCAATGGTATTTCAATAATCAGCCCATTGCCTCGGCAACCGACAGCCTGTACCGAATTTCGGGCATGAATTACGCCGATACGGGCGTTTATTTTTGTGAAATACGAAACGAAATTGCCGATAAAACTGCCCTACGCACCTACGAAATGCGCGTCAATATTACCGACCCCATTTCGGAACGAGATTCCTTGAATTTGGTCAAATTTTATCTCGTTACGGGAGGCGATAATTGGATAAATCCATGGCAACTCAAAAACCCTGTCATCTCATGGAAAGGACTTGTTTTTAAGAATAATAAACTGGTCGAAATCAATTTGGCAGAAAATCGTTTGACAGGACAAATCCCCGATTTTATGGATACAGCGGCAGTTTTTCGGAATATTGTCAGCCTCAATTTATCGGCAAATTATTTGAGCGGAACAATCCCAGAATCACTCGGAAAATTGGAATCCTTGATTTTATTGGATTTGGACAAAAATAAGTTAGCAGGTAAAATACCTGATTCCT
Organism: uncultured Cytophagales bacterium; assembly: GCA_964577275.1. GTDB lineage: Bacteria > Bacteroidota > Bacteroidia > Cytophagales > Thermoflexibacteraceae > UBA2561. The sequence goes on from CAZNYR010000069.1 coordinate 5,321, forward strand.
TTACTCAATTACCCAATTTGCGAACGCTTTGGATTTCAAGAAATGAATTTACGCATTTTCCGCAACGGATTCATGACTGGAAAAACTTGCAATATTTGTTTGCACATCAAAACCAAATTCAGGAAATTCCTGCCAGTTTTGCTCAATTAGGCGAACTCAGGGTATTGAATCTGAATGATAATCAATTACTTAGCATTCCGAATCATGTAGCGGGATTATCCAAATTAGAAACCTTTTATGTAGCCCGAAATCAAATCCACGAGATTTATCCAGAAATTGGCAAATTGCCTGCCCTAAAATTATTAGATATGACTGATAATCAATTAGTTAGCTTGCCTTTCAGTATGGCATCTTTTCAGGTCATGGAACAACTCAAAGTCGGAAAAAATCAATTACAATTCGGCGCATTAGAAAATCTTATCGGAAAATATATCGTTTTTGAATATGTGCCTCAAGCAAACATCGGCGAAACGCAAGAATTTTCGCTCAATACGGGCGATACGTTTGAGGTTTCGATAACCGTTTCGGGTACAAATAATCGCTATCAATGGTATCGGGATGCCCAACCCATTTCTGGTGCAATCCAGCCGACTTTTCGCATTGAAAACATACAAAATATGGACGTGGGGATTTATTATTGTTTGGTCAATAATACGAAAGCTAAAGAACTGACTATCAGAAATTTACCCATCACCTTAAATATTACCTGTGGAGATGGATTGACGCTCGAATTAACGACTGACGACCCTTTAATTTATTGTCCAGAAGCCGAAATTATTACCAAACTTACTGCTGCGGTCAGTCAGGAGGATATTCAGATTCGGTGGTTTCGGGATAATGTTCAGCTTTATGGCACAAACGGATTGAGTTTTTTTGCTCAAAATCCGGGCGTTTATCATGCACGCATCACGGACAGCAACGGCTGTTCGGTCAATTCTAATACGATTGCCATTCAGACACATCCCGAACGCTATGCCGATATTCGTTCGGATAGCACCGCACTTTATCTGTATGAAACAAATACCGAAGTAGTTGATTATCAATGGTATTATTACGACCAACTTATCGAAGGAGCAACTCGCTCCTCGTATCAGGCAGACAAAGACGGGATTTATGTTCTTCAAATTACGGATAAAAATGGCTGTCAGGCATTTTCCAATACCGTTCGGCTGACCAATACGGCACTCGAAGAGGCAATATTCGAGCAGGTCAAGGTGTACCCAAATCCTGTACGTGATTTCTTTTATGTTGGCACGCCCTTGAGTTTGGGCGAAGTGCGGATTCATATATTTTCGGTCAATGGACAGGAAATGACAAATATTCATATTTCGGAGCATAGACATCACGAAAAACGACTGGATATCAGGCAGTTGCCTGCTGGCGTTTATGTCTTAACGATTGCCACGGACGAGGGCGATATTATCCGCCGTATTGTCAAACCATAAATTGGAAAAATAGCAATTTTTTCAAAAAAATCAGTGTATTCTATTGATAATCAATAAGATACTATTTTTATAATGACGACTGCTTAGACGCATCAGCACTCGTTGCTTGCTTTCATAAATTCGAGTTTTTTATAAAATTTACATCTAAAAAAGAGGATATGCTTTAGTATTTTTGATGTTTTACGTATTTTAACGCAAAAATTCACGGGTATCCAATTTTTTTTGAATTATTTTTTGCTTAAACCCTCAATTATTTATGTCAAAATTAATACGCTTTCGATGGGTATTTATGCTTTTGTTGGTGGCAATCGCCTCCTGCAATCCTATCGAAAAGAAACAAGAAAAAGCCGAAATGAAACGTCTAAAACGTTTTTTTGATAAATTTCATCCGTTAGAGTTGCCGTACAAAATGATAACCGACCCCAACAGTACGGCTTCTAATCATGCGGTGTTCACGGATTTATTGACCGAAAACCACGAATTAGACACTTCGGAAGTATCTCATTTTGAGCTGAATATGACCACCGAGCAGGTCGATTCCTTATCCGAACAAACAAATATTGGCGTACAATTTAAGTTTTATGCCATCGGTCAGATTTATGAAAAAGCCCAACGAAAAGTCATTTTGTATGGACGAACGGACGTAGAAACCGAAGAGAATTTTACGATTTTTATCGCTACGTATGACGAAAAAGGCAAAAAATTAGATGAAAAAATTTTCCATCGCCCGTTGTATTTATTGCCTCCCCGCGAAATTCAGCGCACTTCCGAAGTCCGAAGCGACTCCACTTTTATTCTCACACAAATCAAGGGCGAGCATAAGTTGGTCGATGAAAAAGATGAATACATGGAATTAATCCGACAAACCGCACACGAACGCATTTATACGTTGAACAAAGCGGGAAACATGACACTGACCTCCGAAAATAACAGGGAACTCACGCCCGAAGAAATCGAGGCGACGCGCATGATTGATAGCCTGAACCAGAATCGGCGCATAACTATTTCGGATTCCGTCCAAAATACTGAAAATCAGGAATAAATTAGCTTTTATTCATTCGAGAAAAGGGCGGAAAAATGGTTTTTCGCTCTTTTTTTATGTCAAATCACGATTCAAAAAAAAACACGTATGAAACAATTTACAAAAGTAAGCGATATTGCTGACCTCAACGCATGGGTTGCAGAAGCTCTCGCCGTCAAAAAAATGCCGTTTGCTCATCAAAATTTAGGGAAAAATAAAACTCTGTGTTTGGTTTTTATGAATCCCAGTTTGCGTACTCGGCTTAGCTCCCAAATAGCGGGACAAAATTTGGGGATGTCTGTTATTGTCCTGAATATCAACAAAGAAGGATGGAAATTAGAAACTCAAGATGGCGCAATTATGAACGGCACAAAAGCCGAACACGCCAAGGATGCTATCGGTGTCATGGGACAATATGCCGATATTATGGGCGTGCGTTCTTTTCCCGAACTCCTTGATGTTCAGGCAGATTACTCGGAAAAGATGTTAGGCGATTTTGTCCAATATGCGGGTGTGCCTGTGGTCAGTCTGGAATCGGCAACACGGCATCCTTTGCAGTCTTTTGCCGATGTCATAACGATTGAGGAGCATAAAAAAACATCCAAACCGAAAGTAGTTTTGACGTGGTGTCCGCATCCGAAAGCACTGCCACAAGCCGTCCCAAATTCATTTGCCGAATGGATGAATCAGACTGATTATCAGTTTGTTATCACACATCCTGAAGGGTATGAACTTCATGAAGATTTCGTACAAAATGCCACCGTAGAATATGACCGCCAAAAGGCATTTGAAGGAGCGGATTTTGTGTATGCCAAAAATTGGGCTTCGTTTCGGGAATATGGAAAAATTTTATCCAAAGACCCTCAATGGATTGTTAATCAGGAGATTATGAAACATACCAATCAAGCATATTTTATGCACTGTCTGCCTGTCAGACGAAATGTAGTGGTTTCGGATGCCGTAATAGATAGCCCGCAATCTTTGGTTTTGCAACAAGCCCAAAATCGTACTGTTGCCATGCAAACTGTCTTGAAAAAAATGTTAGAAACGAATCCGTAGCGTGTATTTTGTCATCAATTATTTAGACAACATAATGATTATCAAATGATTATGTTGTCTAAAAGATTCATGCCCTCATTTATTTTCGTTTTTTGGAGTGCGTGCGTCCTCGATTCGTAGTTTTGATTCGTCCACGTCCTGGATTACGGCTGTGCGGATTTTCGCCTTTTCGAGGTATTAAATACCGAAATCCTGTCGAAATAGACCAAAAATCGACTAATTGTGTGGTTCGGATAGTTGCGTATGATTTATTGATAAATAGTTCATAATTTTGTTTTCCTGTCAATTCACCTGTTTCACGATTAATTGCCTGTTCTTCAGGAGCTAATCCTGCGGCGTTGGCAGCAATTTTGGCGACCATATTTTCAGAGCCTTCGCCACCATACCGAACATAAGCATTGGTATGAATCCCGATTCGACCTTCGGCATAAAGCAAAAACATCGTATTGGGAATAGCTACTTCCGCTCCCAATCCTACATTGACGTGTGTACCGATAACTCGCTTATCGTCAAAGAGTTTGGCTTCCGAAATTTGCCAATTCGCAACCGTAGCGGGGGTCGTTTGACTGAAATCCGAATCAAAAACATGATACCGAACCGTGCCACCCGCCAAGACATAAATGCCGCCAAATTCGTAACTGGAAAAATTAAAAGGATAATACACAAAATCACAATCCCATTCCATGACCGAAAATTGTGAAGTAATGCCGTAATATCGTTGTACGTAATATTTTTTGTAATCTATTTCTTTTTTAAGATAATAACCGTACCCAAAATTGACCCGAAAATTTTTTATGCCATACATGAACGAAAGGCGCGCACCATCCATGCGGGGAAAATATTTTGCCTCCCCCACAGGATACAGCATCTCATCATTTACGCCCCGATTATCGGCTTCGACATAATTCCAGAAACTGGCATATCGAGAACGACTGAATCCCAGTCCTACGCTCAAATTACCATCTTGAGCATGAACTTCTGGCATATAAAAACCTGATAATAAAGCAATTACAAAAAATATGTTCTTCATCATAATATTAATATTCAATTACCTAAGCCATAAAACTTCTACTCTAAAAACCTCAATTTTCCGATAAATATTGCCAAATTTCGTTGTAAAATTCACGAAAACCGAATAATTTTCAGGACTTCCTGATTTTTGAGATGTGTCGAAATAATCTGACGCACATCGTGATTATCGGCATAACGGTCAATTTTATCTTTAAAACCCTCCAGATTCGTAATCGGTTCATTGCTTTCCATAAATCCAAATCCCAAATATACGCCATGCTCCACGATGACCACCGAACGCTCGTCCATCATCCTGCCCTCATCCACAATCACAAAAGTTTCTCCCCTGAAACTGAAGGTTTTAAGTGCATTTTCTGCCCGCAAATTATAGCTCTCTGGTGGCTCTTTGCCGATGCACGCCCCCCGACAATTTCCTACTTCGTGATGAAAACAACCATTTCCCATATTGCCATAAAGGTCATTAAAGGTCTGACAAAGTTCATATTTTGAAGTCAAAGCATACAAATAGCCTTTGGCTTTATCCACCGTAGGAAACATCGTCAAAGGATTTTCTTTCATTTTTGATGTTTTTCCAATGTGAATGCCAATATATCCTTTTAAGTTAATTTTAGCATAAATTCCGTAATGTTGCGCTGTCCGTCTTTGCGCTCGATTGTAATGTGGTTTTTGTTGTTTTATTTCATCAGATTCTTTTAAAAGTGCAATTAATTCGCTTCCCGTCAAGAGGTATTCAATGTCGGCAATTCGGTTTTTCATCTCCAATGCTTTTCGGGTGGAGGTGTTATAAAAATGTGCCAACACACGTTGCCGAATATTCTTACTTTTACCAATATAAATGAGGTTACCTTTCTCATCTCTAAAATAATAAATCCCTGTATTTTCGGGCAAATTGTCAATAATTGACCTGTCTAATTGGGCGTGTAATCCCGAAATATTCATGCCTAATTTTTGCTCAATTTCGTCCTGTCCTTTTTCCAATAAAAGCCTGAAAAGTTCGACCGTGGCTTGTGCATCTCCTTCCGCTCGATGACGATTTTTAATGCTGATATTCAAGTCATTACATAATTTTCCTAAAGAATAAGACGAATGTCCCTTGAGTAATTTTCGGCTTAATCGGACGGTGCAAAGTGTCTTCCGATTGAAGTTTCCGCCCAGCCGTTTGAACTCATGCCTGACAAACCAATAATCAAAATTAACATTGTGTGCCACGAAGACAGCTTTTTCGGTCATCTCGTAAATTTTACGGGCAACCTCAAAAAATCTGGGCGCATCTCGGAGCATCTCATTGGTGATGCCTGTCAGTTGCGTGATGAATGGTGGCAAGGCTTTTTCAGGATGAATCAAGGATTGAAAAGTATCCACAATAGTTTTGCCATCAAATAAAAATATGGCAATTTCTATGATTCGTTCGTGCTGTGTCGTGCCTCCTGTCGTTTCAATATCAACGATGGCGTATAACAATTTTACGTAAATATTTGATTATCAATTAATTATTGCGTTCATTTTTTAGTAGTTGATGTCCAATTCGGTTTCATCTTTGGTCAGTTGAACAAATTTTTTTTCGTGAAATAAAAAGAACTTATGTACATTCTGTTGGCTGGCAAAATATTTGACCAAACAAGTATTTTTAATGTGAATTTTTTTAATTTTATGTTCAATAGGTACATCCAGAATGACCCGAATAAAATCATCCTGAATTTGTAATTGCGTGAATTGATAGGTTTTGTGTTTTTGATTTATCCAAATTTGTAAATTTTCCTGCAAATATTTTTGTATTGATTTTTTGATATTCTCGTCCGAAAAATTATTTTTCAGTTTTTTGTTTTCGGATAAAAGTACCTGAAACGTATCTTCGGTATCCAAACTGATTTTGAGATAGTGTCGTTTTTCGGTCTGATGCCATTCAAATAATCCGATGTAATAATCGTGGGCATTTATGGCAGAAAAAACAAAAAAAGTACAACTAAAAAGCCAACAGAACATACGCATAATGAAAGATTCAAGTTTTGATTTTTTCAGGAGAACGTACTATGAACCGACAAAGTTTGTGAGATGGACAATAAAATCCGATGCCACTAAAAAAGTAAGAATCTGAATACTGTGTGTTTTTGTGAGCGTTAGAATGAAGACAAATTCGTAGGTAACGTATTGATTTTTAACGTTTTAAGGCATAAAAGCAGAGAGTGAGGGATTCGAACCCCCGGTACCTTGCGGTACAACGGTTTTCAAGACCGCCGCATTCGACCACTCTGCCAACTCTCTGTTTTTCTAATAAATGAGGTCTATTGCGTTTTTGCGACTGCAAAGATGAAGGATTCTTTTTTATCATCCAAATTTATTATCCAAACTTTTGGTTTAATTTTTTTGGGCGAAATTTCGCTCACGGGCTATATTTCGTTACGAATCATTCGAGAGAACCTCCAGAAAATTACATATTTCTTAAAAAAAGTGGTAAAAATTAAGAATAATACCGCAATTTCTTTGAAAAATTAAAAAAATAGCAATTATCTTTGTGGCATAAGAACACCAAGAAACCTTAAAAATCACTATCTTTTTAGCCCAGATAGTTTGCAGTCTCCGCAATGCCCACCCAAAACACACAACTTGAAAGAGATTGCACCCAAGAATGTGCCTCAAACGTAAATAGGCATACCAAATTTAGAACCAAAAACGCAAAAACGAATATGACTGACAATCAAAATAAAGGACTTTATCGCTCCGAATTTGAACATGATTCCTGTGGGATTGGATTCGTGGCGAAGTTACGGGGCGAAGCCTCGCATCAGGTGGTTGAGGATGCCTTGTTGATGCTCCGAAATATGGAACATCGGGGGGGCTGCGGTTGCGAACCCGAATCGGGCGATGGCGCAGGGATTTTAATGCAAATTCCCCACGAATTTCTCAAAGAAGAGTGCGAAAATATAGGCTTTCAGCTCCCCGAAGTTGGGAAATATGGCGTAGGCATGATTTTTTTTCCCGCTGTTCAGGAAGCTCGACAAGGATGCCGAAAACGGCTCGTTGAATTGGCAAATGACCTTGATTTAGAAATCATCGGTTTCCGCAAAGTACCTATTAATCAAGAAGGTATCGGCACCACAGCCCTGAGCGTTGAGCCTTTCATTGAGCAAATATTTATCAAACCTAAATACGAAGTTCAGGATACGGACGAATTGGAACGCAAATTATACGTATATCGGCAATATACCACGCACAGCATCGGAAGCACGTCCAAGGGACGGGCAGTAGAAGGCAATTCCTATTTTTTTTATTGGTCTTCGCTTTCGGCACGGACTATCATCTACAAAGGGCAATTACGCACCGACCAAGTTCCTTTGTATTACCCTGATTTACAGCATCATCACCTAAAATCTCGGCTGGCTTTAGTTCATTCTCGATTTTCGACCAATACCATGCCCAAATGGAAATTGGCGCAACCTTTCCGATACATTGCACACAATGGCGAAATCAATACGATTCGGGGAAATATTAACCGCATGAAATCCAAAGAAACCTTGCTCAAAACCACAGGGTTTACCGAAAAAGAATTGGAATTATTGCTCCCCGTTTGCGATAGACAGCACTCTGATTCTGCCAATTTAGATTCGATTGTCGAATTATTACTCTTGGGCGGACGGTCTTTGCCCCACGTCATGATGATGGTCATCCCCGAAGCATGGCAGGGAAATCCGCAAATGGACGCTAAAAAACGAGCATTTTACGAATATTATTCCTACATGATGGAGCCGTGGGACGGTCCCGCATCGGTTTGTTTTACGGATGGCAAAATGGTCGGCGCAACGCTGGATAGAAATGGTTTGCGACCTTCCCGATATGTGGTTACCAGCGATGGAATGTTGATTATGTCATCTGAGGCGGGCGCATTGCCCATTGACGAATCGAAAGCCTTGCGAAAGGGACGACTACAACCGGGCAAAATTTTTATTGCCGATTTGGAAGAAGGGCGAATTATTAGTGATGACGAACTCAAAGCCGAAATCTGTTCGCAACAGCCTTATGATGAGTGGCTTGAGACGCATCGCTTAAAGTTGGAAAATTTGCCCGAATCGCCAGAAGCTACGCCAAGTTTTGATTTTAATTCATTGCTTACCAGACAGTTAGCCTTCGGATTTTCGAGCGAAGATTTGAAAATGATTCTTGAACCCATGGTGCAAACTGGCAAAGAGCCGTTAGGTTCGATGGGAAATGACACGCCTTTGCCCATTTTATCGCAACAAAGTCGGCATCTATCCGAATATTTCAAGCAACTTTTCGCACAAGTCAGTAATCCGCCCATCGACCCGATTCGGGAACGCCCGATTATGTCGCTATATGGAAGTCTGGGCAAAGAACCCAACATCTTAGACGAAACGCCCCAACATTGCCGACATATTCACCTCAAACACCCCATTTTAAGCAACGAAGATTTGAATAAAATCAAATATTTTCGGGCAGAGGGGTTCAAAACAGAGGTTATTGATATGATTTTTGAGGCGACACCCCGAGCAGGGGCTTTAGAACGAGCCATCGACCAAATCAACGCCAGAGCCGAAGAAGCCGTCAAGAATGGCGCAACCATCTTGATTTTATCGGACAGAAAAATGACCGCCCAAAATGCGGCGATGCCTTCACTTTTGGCATTGGCTTCGGTGCATCATCATCTGATTCGTCAAAAATTACGGGCAAATACGTCCTTGGTTGTGGAGGCTGGCGATGTCCGCGAAACCCATAATTTCGCTACCTTAATTGGCTACGGAGCTGATGCGGTTAATCCCTATTTGGTGTACGAAACCATTGCCCACATGAAAGCCACAGGTTTGCTCGAAAGCAACGAAACCGAAGCCGTTTTATTCAAAAAATATCAAAAAGCCATCGGATACGGATTGTTAAAAGTATTCTCAAAAATGGGCATTTCTACCATTCAATCCTATCAGGGCGCACAGATTTTTGAGGTGGTCGGCATTGGCGATAAAGTCATCAAAAAATCCTTTACCGATACGATTTCTCGTTTGGGTGGTTTGGATTATGACGGCATCGCCAAAGAAACATTAATGAATCATTTTCAGGCATTTCCGACAGTCAATGCGCCCAAACAAACCTTAAATACGGGCGGACTTTATCAATGGAAAAAAGACGGCGAACATCATTTGTTTAATCCCGAAACTATTCATTTATTACAAAAATCAACCCGCACAAATGATTTTGAATTGTA
>CAZNYR010000069.1:15096-20977 GCA_964577275.1 uncultured Cytophagales bacterium
TAAAAAATATACTGAAAAAATCAATAATCAAACCCAAAGAGCCGCCACGTTACGAGGTTTATTTGAGTTCGATACGCACCGCCGACCGATTCCCGTGGAGGCAGTCGAATCGGTCGAAAGTATTTTCAAAAGATTCGCCACAGGAGCGATGTCCTTTGGTTCGATTTCGCATGAAGCGCACTCGACTTTGGCGATTGCCATGAACCGAATCGGAGGCAAAAGCAATAGCGGCGAAGGCGGCGAAGACCCCATGCGATTTGAGCCAAAACCCAACGGCGATTGGGAACGCTCCGCCATCAAACAAGTGGCTTCAGGGCGATTTGGCGTTACGAGTTATTATTTGGCAAATGCGAAGGAATTACAAATTAAAATGGCGCAAGGCGCAAAACCCGGTGAAGGGGGACAGCTTCCCGGTCATAAGGTCGATGACTGGATTGGGCGAGTGCGGCACTCAACCCCCGGAGTCGGTCTGATTTCGCCGCCACCACATCACGATATTTATTCGATTGAAGATTTGGCGCAATTAATTTCTGACCTCAAAAATGCCAATCGCAAAGCCCGAATTAACGTCAAATTGGTATCCGAGGCAGGCGTAGGAACGATTGCCGCTGGCGTTGCCAAAGCCAAAGCGGATGTCATTTTGGTTTCGGGACATGACGGCGGAACAGGCGCATCGCCTTTGAGTTCGATTCGTCATGCGGGGTTGCCTTGGGAATTAGGACTTTCCGAAGCGCATCAAACTTTGGTCAAAAATAAATTGCGTAGCCGTGTAGTTTTACAAACGGACGGGCAAATCAAAACAGGGCGCGACATTGCCATCGCTACCCTTTTAGGCGCAGAAGAATGGGGCGTGGCGACAGCGGCTTTGGTGGTCGAAGGCTGTATTATGATGCGAAAATGTCATTTGAATACTTGTCCCGTAGGCGTAGCGACACAAAAACCAGAATTACGCGCATTATTTACGGGAAATCCCGACCATGTGGTCAATTTCTTTACGTTTTTGGCGCAAGATTTACGGGAAATTATGGCGCAACTGGGTTTCCGAACCATTCAGGAAATGGTCGGACAGGCGCACTCGGTTCTGAAAGTTCGCGACAACCTAAATCATTGGAAATTAGATACATTAGATTTAAGTCCGATTTTATACCGCGAGTGGGAAGGCGAAGAAGACGGCATTTATAATCGCATGACACAAGACCATAATTTGCATGATATTTTAGACCGAAAATTAATCCAAGCCGCCAAACCAGCCCTCGAAGAAGGCAAAAAAATCTTTGCAGGATTTCCCATTGTCAATACTGACCGCTCGGTCGGAACGATGCTCTCCAACGAAGTTTCTAAAAAATACAAAGGCGAAGGCTTGCCGGATGGCACAATTCATATTAATCTCAAGGGGTCGGGCGGACAAAGTTTCGGGGCTTTTGGCGCAAAAGGCATCCGATTTGAATTGGAAGGCGAGGCAAATGATTATTTCGGAAAAGGATTATCGGGCGCACAACTCATTATTTATCCGCACAAAGACGCTACTTTGACTGCCAATCAAAATATGATTATTGGCAATGTGGCATTTTATGGTGCAACCAACGGAGAGGCATTTATTCGAGGGTTGGCAGGCGAGCGTTTTTGTGTCCGAAATTCAGGCGCAAAAGCCGTTGTGGAGGGCGTGGGCGACCACGGCTGCGAATATATGACCGGCGGCATTGCCGTCATTCTGGGCGAAACAGGACGCAATTTTGCCGCCGGCATGAGTGGCGGAATTGCCTATGTTTTTGACCCACAAGCCAAATTCCCGAATCGGTGCAACATGGAATTGGTCGAACTCGAAGAGTTGGAAAACGATGACATCGAAATGCTCCGCAATTTATTATCCAAGCATCACCGATTTACGGGAAGCGATGTGGCAGCAGGAATTTTGGATACCTGGGAAGCATCCTTGTCATATTTTGTCAAGGTCATGCCACGGGATTATAAGGCGGCTTTGGCACAGAAAAAAGCCCAAAAAGCTCCGATTTTTGCCGAGTAATTTTTTCGTTCAAATCAAGAAACCTGACAGGTTTTCAAGACCTGTCAGGTTTACAAATTACCAAATCTCAAGACTGAATTAAAATGGGAAAACCAACAGGATTTTTAGAATATCGAAGAGAAATTCCAACGGACAAAAGTCCCGAAGAACGCATCAAAAACTGGGATGAATTTCACCATCATTTTCCAGAAGAAAAACTCAAAACACAAGGCGCGCGCTGTATGGATTGTGGCGTTCCGTTTTGTCATACAGGCAAAATAATTTCGGGTGCGGCGGCAGGCTGCCCGATTCATAATTTGATTCCCGAATGGAACGATTTGGTGTATCGTGGACAATGGCAGGAAGCCCTCGAACGCCTCCTCAAAACCAATAATTTCCCCGAATTTACGGGGCGAGTTTGTCCTGCCCCCTGCGAAGGTTCGTGCGTCTTAGGCATTAATAATCCGCCAGTTACGATTAAAAATATCGAATATTCGATTATCGAAAAAGGCTTTGAAAATGGCTGGATTATTCCGCAACCCCCCCAATCTCGGACGGGCAAAAAAGTTGCCGTAGTCGGTTCGGGACCTGCAGGCTTGGCGTGTGCTGACCAACTCAATAAAGTCGGACACGAAGTTACGGTTTTTGAACGTGCCGACCGCATCGGCGGACTTTTGATGTACGGCATTCCGAACATGAAATTGGACAAAGAAAAAGTCGTGCAACGCCGCATCAATTTGATGACCGAAGAGGGCATCAAATTCGTAACCCATACCGAAGTCGGAACGGATTATCCAGCCGAAAAACTGAAAGCCGATTTTGATGCCATCATCTTGTGCGGTGGCGCAACTCGACCACGAGATTTATCCATCAAAGGACGAGAACTCGGCGGTATTCATTTTGCAATGGATTTTTTACATAAAAATACCAAAAGCCTTTTGGACTCCGAACTCGCCGATAAAAATTACATTTCGGCACACGACAAACACGTAGTCGTGATTGGCGGTGGCGATACGGGAACGGACTGCGTGGGAACTTCGATGCGACACGGCTGCCGAACCGTTACACAACTCGAAATCATGCCACAACCACCCGAAACCCGCGCCCAAAATAATCCGTGGCCTGAGTGGCCTCGTGTCTATTTTTTGGATTACGGGCAGCAAGAAGCCAAAGCACGCTTTGGGTCTGACCCCCGTGATTATTGTGTGATGACCAAAGAATTTATTGGCGAAAATGGACAGATTACGGGTTTGCGAACCGTCAAAATCGAATGGATAAAAGATGATAATGGTCGGTTTGCACCCATCGAAATCGAAGGCACCGAGCGCATCATGCCCGCTGATTTGGTTTTTCTGTCGATGGGATTCTTAGGTGCTGAAAATCAATTACTTGAACAACTAAACGTGGCGCAAGACGAGCGGTCTAATGTCAAAGCCGAACACGGAATTTATAAAACCAACCAAGACGGGATTTTTGTCGCAGGCGATATGCGACGCGGGCAAAGTCTGGTCGTTTGGGCAATTAACGAAGGACGAGGCGCAGCCAAAGCCTGTGATAAATATTTGATGGGAAAATCTAATTTGCCCGAATAATTCATCCAAACGGGATATGCCTTGCGTGCGTATCCCGTTTGGATAATCCAGTTTTTTTGGGTTAATTTTGCCATCAAAAAGATGAAACAATTTTTCAGAATTTTATTGCTGATGGCGTTGGTTTTCTCCGCCCAATCTTGCCAAAAAACCGAAGGCAAAGCCAAACAAATCGTTTCGCAAGTATCTGATAAAGAGATTCTTACGACAGAAACAAGCGAACCCAATTACGATAGTATTTTTCAGAAATTACCCGACTCGGCATTTGTAGAACTTGCCAAATGGGATAAAGATTTTGTCTTGGATGTGCGCTATGCGACTACAAATAATTTTACGAATACCGTCTTATATCCTTGCGCCCGTGCTTTTTTACGCAAAAAAGCAGCTCAAGATTTATTAAAAGCACATCAAGAATTTAAAAAATTGGGGTATCGCCTCAAACTTTTTGACTGCTATCGTCCTCATAGTGTGCAGTTTGTGATGTGGGATGTTACGCCTAACAAAAATTATGTCGGAAATCCTCACAAAGGTTCGATGCACAATCGAGGCTGTGCGATTGATGTAACTTTGGTCGATAAAACCAACGAAGAACTGGATATGGGAACTACCTATGATTTTTTTGGAAAAGCAGCACACACCTACAATCAAAATTTGCCTGCCCAAGTCATCAAAAATCGTAAGGTTTTGCGTGATATTTTAGGAAAATATGGCTTCGGCACAATCAAAACCGAATGGTGGCATTTGTCATATCGCCGCACGATTTATCCTGTGGTCAATATCCCGATTCCGTGCGACCCCAAAAAAATACATTTTTAGAAAAACTTATTCATAATACCAATCTACCCCACAAATGTTACTATTTTTTTATGATATAATAATCTGAAAATCAATGACTTGTATGGAATTTATTCATTTCATAATTCAAGTTTCAGCATGAATCATATAGATTGGTATTATTACAACAATTTATGACCAAACAAATCGCTTTGCGCTAATTTTTTCTCATAAACACTCTGCACGCATAACATTTTTTCTTATCTTTGAACAAAATTAGGCACGCATCACACCTTATCCAATAATGAATAACAAAAACCGACAGTCGGTTGATTTTAATATCAAGGCTTCTTGGTTGGCAATTTCCAAGATGTATAATTTCTTGGGTTCGGAACACGACATCACGCATTCCACAGGGTTTGTGCTTTTGAATATTGACCAAGATAACGGCACGCCCGCTACCAAAATTGCGCCATTAATGGGGATGGAAGCCCGAAGTTTGAGCCGAATGCTCAAAAATATGGAAGAAGATGGCATTATTTACCGCCGTCAAGATGAATATGACAAACGAAAAGTGATTATCTGCCTTACCGAAAAAGGACAAAAACAGCGAGAAGTAGCCCGAAGAGTCGTGCGAGAATTTAATGGTAAAGTACGTGAACTGGTTACGCCCGAAGAGATGCAAACTTTTTTGAGCGTTATTCGGCGCATTACGGATATTGCCGAAAATTTCCGCATCGGAGAAGGCGAAAAATTTGAAGATTCCAATAAAAATACTGATTTTGAAGGGACAGAAATGTTGCCCTTTGAGATATAAATTAATCAAATACCAAGTCTGACCGAAGGTCTAATGCTGATTAAAAACAGTATTTTGAGCAATAAAATTTCCAGACCGAAAAAATGGGAAATGCGCATTTGAAGTGAAATTTCATATATTTGAAAAAGAAAAAATCAGAAAACAATGGAAATAACAGCATTAAAATTACGATTGATTCGGTTGATTTTGGAAATTGATACGGAAGCGATTTTGCTAAAAGTTCTCGAAATTTTAGAAGAATTTGAACAAAATCAAACTCCCGATTTATCAGAAGAACAAATTACGGAAATTGACCGAAGATTGCAAGAATTAGAAAGCGGCGAAGTAGTATTGTTTGATGCTGCCGAATTCATGCAAGAATTACGAAACGAAATTAGAGAAAAACGACAAAAAAAATATGAGCAACAAGCGTAAAAATCGAATTATTGACAATGCCAAAAAAGATACTCGTCAGGCTCAAGAATATTACGAAAATCTTTCCGAAGAATTAGGCGATAGTTTCCTTGAATTGAATGATGCACTTTTGCAACGAATTGCGGAAACCCCCGAACAATTCCCGAAAGTATATAAAACCGTGCGAAAAGCCTTGATGAAACGGTTTCCGTATATGGTTTTGTTTGTCATGCAACCCCTTGAAAATGTGATTGTTGGCGTGTTTCATCAAGGCAGTCATCCGAAAAAATGGGAAAAGCGAGCCGA
>CAZNYR010000070.1:0-20570 GCA_964577275.1 uncultured Cytophagales bacterium
TCGGCGATTATGGCATGATGCTTTGGAATAATATGAATTGGGCGCATCGGGCGGCGGTCAAAGATGCCAGCGAACGATTTGATAATACTTTCCATGAATTACGAGGGCGAAAAATTGACCAAATGGTAACTTATATGGAAAGCCATGACGAAGAACGAATCGCTTATGAAGCCAAGTTACATGGCAGAAAATCAGGAAGTTATGATGTAAAAGAATCGCCAAATTGGTTGCGAAGAACCGAAGCGGCGGCAGCCATGTTTTTCCCGACACCGGGCGCAAAAATGATTTGGCAATTCTGCGAATATGGCTACGATTATGACATTAATTTCAATGGCAGAACGGGACGAAAACCCATCCGATGGGATTATTTGAACGACCCCGACCGTTATCGAATGTGGCAGGTTTTTTCCGAATTAATCAAATTGCGAAACGAAAATGAGGTCTTCAAACAAGGAACGGTCGAAGGGCGTTTTTCGGGCGAAACGCGGCGTATCACCCTCAAACACAGCACCATGAATGCTGTGATTGTTGCTAATTTTGGGTTCGGAACAAAAACCATGACACCGACTTTTCCGAGTACGGGAACGTGGTACGATTATTTTTCGGGACAAGAATTAAATGTCGTGAATGTATCGCAAACGATTGATTTGGAGGCAGGCGAATTTCATGTTTTTACGGATAAGAAATTGCAAAAACCCGCCATCGAAATCTATCCCTTACAAACTCCAGAACCAGAAGAACCCCAAACGCCAACCGCCACAGAATCTGAATGGCTGAAGGCTGGAATTGCCGTATTTCCAAACCCCACAAAAGACAAATTACGCATTGATTTTGAGCAACTTCCGACCGAAAAAATCCATCTTTCTATCTTTGATTTGACGGGCAAAAAGGTCTGGAATCAAGGCGATTTCCTGAAGAAAAGTTTGGAATTAGATATGTCAAATTTTCCGAAAGGAATTTATTTATTAAAATTGGTACACGGTCAAAAATTATTGACTAAAAAAATTGCAGTGGAATAACCATCTGAATATCAGTAATTTATATAAACCTGCTAAATTTTCAAAATTTGGCAGGTTTTGGGATAATATTTATACAAAAACGTCTTGGGAGTTTGTGGTGGATAATAAATTTCCGCTAACTTTGTCGGTCTAATAATAAGGACATGAACTTGCGTCTTTCGAGATTTTTTACCATAAAAAAACCGAAGCGAATAACCATCCATAAACCTGATATCCAATATGTTACAGTTGGAATTTATCCGAGAAAACCAAGAATTGGTGATTCGAGGGCTTAAAAAAAAATATTTTGTGAATGCTTCCGAAACGATTCAGGAAGTTTTGGAACTGGACGGAAATCGCCGTGCATTACAACACGAATCGGATTCGACCCTTGCGCAATCTCGACAAATGGCAAAGCAAATTGGCGGGCTGATGAAAGAAGGCAAATCGGAGGAAGCCCAAATGCTCAAAACCAAGACCGCCGAACTGAAAAATCGTTCCAAAGAATTGCAAGAAGAATTACGGCAAGCCACCGATAAATTGCAGCAGTTGCTTTACGAAATTCCGAATATTCCGCATCCAAAAGTACCCGAAGGCAAAACCGCAGAGAATAACGAAATCCTCAAAACTGTGGGACAAGTGCCTGTACTTCAGGCAGATGCCTTGCCACATTGGGAACTCATCAAAAAATATGATATTATTGATTTTGAGTTGGGAAATAAGGTTACGGGCGCAGGATTTCCATTTTATAAGGGCAAGGGTGCAAAATTGCAACGTGCCTTGATTAATTTCTTTTTGGATGAAGCCGAAAAAGCGGGCTATGTGGAGGTGCAACCGCCCATCCTAATTAACGAGGCTTCGGGTTATGGCACAGGACAACTGCCTGATAAAGAGGGACAAATGTATCTGGCTACGGCGGATAATTTTTATCTCATCCCGACTGCCGAAGTGCCAATCACGAATATGTATCGGGATGTGATTTTGGATGCCAAAGATTTGCCGATAAAAAATGTGGGTTATACGCCTTGTTTTCGGCGAGAAGCTGGCTCGTGGGGCGCGCACGTGCGCGGACTGAATCGGTTGCATCAGTTTGATAAAGTGGAAATTGTCCAGATTACACACCCCGAAAAATCCTATCAAGTGCATCAAGAAATGTCCGAGCATATCCAAAGTTTGTTGCAAAAACTGGAATTGCCGTATCGGGTGCTGAATTTGTGTGGTGGCGATATTAGTTTTAATGCTTCACTTTGTTATGACATGGAGGTTTTTTCGGCGGCGCAGGAGCGTTGGCTGGAGGTCAGTTCGGTTAGTAATTTTGAAACTTTCCAAGCGAATCGACTCAAATTGCGGTTTCGGGGCGAGGAAAATCAGAAGGAATTGGCGCACACCCTGAACGGAAGTGCTTTGGCATTGCCTCGTATTGTGGCGGCAATTTTGGAAAATAACCAATCGCCAGAAGGCATCCGCATCCCAAGAGCTTTACGGCAATATACTGGTTTTGAGTGGATTAACTAAAAATTCATAACCGTTTTATTCGTTAATTAAATTTAAGATATGACATCCCACCACGCCTGCGGTTTCGGTGCGTAGGCGTGATTTCCCTAAGCTCACTTTCTGAAAATCAGAGGCTAAGGCGGTTTTTAGTTCGGTTTCCGAAAAATCTCCTTCGGGTCCGATAAGTAGGCAATAACTTTGAGCTGGCAGCGCAACTTTTGCCAAATGTATCGGATTATCAAAATCGACATACGCCATGAATTTGTTTTGGGCGGTATTATTTTTTATAAAATCCTGAAAATCAGTCAGTTCTGTAATTTCTGGCAACCAAAATTTGAGCGATTGTTTGAGCGCAGCGATGGCTTTTTTGTGTACTCTGTCAGTCTTAAAATATTTTCGTTCCGAATGTTTGGTCATCAAAAATGTAATTTTATCCACACCAATTTCGGTACATTTTTCGACCAGCCACTCGATTCTGTCCGTATTTTTGGTGGGCGCAATCGCAAGATGTATGCGGTGCGAATAGGGTTTTTCGATAAATTGTTGATGAATTTTTTGGAGGCTAATTTGTCGTTTTGTAATTTCTAAAATACTGGTTTCCAATACATTACCTTTTCCATCGGTCAGGTGCAAAGTTTGCCCAATTTGAGGTCGGATAACGCGTAGATGTTTGGCTTCGATTTCGGGAAGTTCAAAAGTATGCGTTTGTGGAATTTGGTTTACATAAAACAAGAGCATGAGCCGTGATTTTTTTTTTTTGGACAAAAGTACAAAACGGGACATTAATTTTTCATAATTCAAAAAATACTTCTAATTTTCCCAGATTATTTAAAATGAATTATTTAATTAATACATAAAATTGATGAAATACGCAAAAATCACCACCAAATACGGGGAAATGATTGCCGAATTGTACGAAGATGATGCGCCCAATACGGTCAAAAACTTCGTCAAATTAGCCGAAGAAGGCTATTATGATGGGCTGACTTTTCATCGGGTCATTCCTGATTTTGTGGTTCAGGGCGGTTGTCCTGAAGGCACGGGGCGAGGCGGTCCGGGCTATACCATCAAGTGCGAACTGACGGGCGAAAAGCAGTTTCACGAAGAGGGCGTTTTGTCGATGGCGCACGCAGGACGGGACACGGGTGGCTCGCAATTTTTTGTCTGTTTATCCCGAAAATATACCGCACATTTAGACCGAAATCATACGTGTTTTGGCAAGGTTCGGAAAGGAGTCGAATGGATAAATAACATCAAACAAGGCGATAAAATGGAAAAAGTCGAAATCTTTGAAAGTGAAGACTAAAAACCAAAACTTTGACAAAGTGCTATAACTTTGTCAAAGTTAAGTTATTGATAATCAACGGATAAAATTATAATAAAGTCGAAGGACAGACATAGTCCGATGTTGGAATATCCGTTTCTTTGATGGCACTAAATCCGCCCTGAATATCAATAATATGCTCAAAGCCTCGTGCCTTGAGGATAGAAGAGGCAATCATCGACCGATACCCGCCCGCACAATGAATATGGTAGGTTTGGTTTTTGTCCAATTCGTGCATATTTTCATTGATAAAATCCAAAGGCAAATTTTTGGCATTTATGACGTGCTGGGATTGATGCTCGGAATTTTTGCGAACATCAACCACCTGAATTTTATGATTTTTGAGGTCCTCCATCAGGGACTCGACAGGCACCGAAAGCACCGAATCAATTTCTTTGTCGGCATTTTTCCACGCCTCAAAACCGCCTTCCAGATAGCCCAGCGCATGATCATAGCCCACACGAGCCAAACGAGTAATGACCTCCTCTTCTCGTCCTTGTTGGGCAACAATCAGGATAGGCTGTTTCAAATCCGTAATTAATGCGCCCACCCAAGGGGCAAAATTGCCATCAATCCCAAAAAAAATCGAGTTCGGAATAAATCCTTGTGCAAATTCTTGGGGCGTTCGGGTGTCGATAATGAGGGCTTCTTCGGAGTTGGCAACTGCCTCAAATTCTTGGGGCGAAAGCGCACGACTCCCGCGCTCCATGACCTCATCAATGCTATCATAGCCCGATTTATTCATCATTGCATTCTTGCCAAAATATTGTGGCGGAGGCATTAATCCGTCCGTTACTTTTTTGACAAAATCCGCCTTGGACATAGGCTGAAGAGCATAATTGGTGGCTTTCTGCTCGCCCAGAGTGCCTACGGTTTCTTTGCTCATATTTTTGCCACACGCCGAACCTGCGCCGTGTCCGGGATAGACAATGACCTCATCGGCGAGCGGCATAATTTTTTGATGCAAACTTTCGTACAGATGTCCCGCCAAATCTTCTCGGCTCAGGTCTGTTTTGATGGCTAAATCAGGTCTTCCGACATCCCCCAAAAACAACGTATCACCCGTAAAAATGGCGTGGTCTTTTCCGTTTTCATCCATTAACAAAAAGGTAGAACTTTCCATCGTATGTCCGGGCGTGTGTAACACTTTGATTTTGACCTTGCCAAGTGTTAATTCTTGTCCATCTTCGGCGAGCAGAATATCGTATTCGGGCTTGGCTTGGGGTCCAAAAACGATTTGTCCGCCCGTTTTTTTTGCCAAGTCCAGATGTCCTGACACGAAATCGGCGTGGAAATGCGTTTCCAAGATATATTTGATTTTTGCGCCGTCTTTTTGGGCTTTTTCGATATAAGGCTTGCTTTCTCGAAGGGGGTCAATAATGGCGGCTTCGCCCTCACTTTCAATATAATACGCACCTTGTGCCAAACATCCTGTATAAATTTGTTCTACTTTCATGGTAGCCAAAAATTTAATGGTTAATGGATTGTAATTTAAAATCTGAAATTATGATAATTTCTTAATATATTAAAATAAAAAAAGAAAATTTTTACCTTACAAATTCAATATTTTGCACATAAAATGTTAAAAATGACTTATCTTATCGTAAAACCTGCGTTTTTTAGGGCATCAAATCCACCAATATTATAGACCTTTTCAAAACCTTTTTGGGCAAGCATCTTGGCGGCTCGTGCGCTTCGATTGCCTGACCGACAGTAGAGATAATATACTTTCGTGGCATCAAAGTGGTGCATCTTGCGGGCAAATTCGCCGCTCATGACATCCGCTTTTTGTGCATTTTTGAGATGCCCCCCGTCATATTCGGATTGGGTGCGGACATCCAAAATGATTCCTTTTTGTGTCTTGTATAACTCGACAAATTCATGTGCCGAAATTTTCTTGACGGGGCTGCCCGAAGGCGCATTTCCTTTGAATAAGTTTAAAATTTTTTGTAACATTTTTTTGAATATAAATCGTAGATAAATTTAATAATAATAAAATCTTATTTATCTGATTATCAGAAAAATAAGACGGCTAAAGGATAGCCGTCCGCCAATCACAAATTAGTCATAATCAATAGGAAAACCCGCCGCATCTAAGGCATCAAATCCACCGATATTATAGACGTTTTCAAAGCCATTGTTGACCAAAAAAACCGCCGCACTTCCACTTCGGTTGCCCGACCGACAATACAAATAATAGGTCTGTTCGGGGTCAAGTTCTTCTTGGGCAATTTTCGTAAATTCGCCGTTCATCAGGTCTGCCTTGCGTGCGCCTTCCAAGTGTCCGCCTTCATATTCGGATTGGGTGCGGACATCCAGAATAATTCCTGGTTGGGTGGGGTACAATTCTACAAATTCTTCCGCCGAAATTTCCTGAACCATATTTTTTTATAAGTTTATGATGAGTGATTTAATTTCTTGTGTAAGATACAAAATCTTAGTAGCTATTTTTGATGTTACAAAGGTAAAATATATTTTTTTAAAATACAAATATAAATATATGATATTTTTTTCATGCGTAAATTTTTTAAAAAAGGCATTTACTTAAAATGCCTTGCAGGTATTGATACATCCGATAATGTTTGTGATGGTGCGGTCTGTCAGAAAATAAAGAATAGATTTTCCTGCCCGTTCGGTATCAACAATGCCTTTATCTCGGAGATTGGTCAAATGATGGGACAAAAGCGACTGTTCGATTTGTAAAATTTCTTGCATCCCCGAAACCGACATTTTGCCTGATTGGTCTAAAATATCAATGATGCTGATGCGTACCGGATGCGCCACGGCTTTCAGGACGTAAGCCGCCCGTTTGAGTCGTTTCGGAGCAATTCGTATTTGATATGAATCCGTCATGGTAATTTTGTTTAACGTGTCCTGAACTGATAATGCAAAAATATGAACATTATTTCATAAAAACAAAATTTATCTAAAAATAATGAATTATTTTTTACATAAGATACTGATTATCAAGTGATAATTTTTATTGTAAAAAGCAAAACTTAGTAAGTTTCTGAATCCGATAGCCAACATAAAATAGTTTCTTTAATTTGTTTTCCAAAGCATATCAGTTAATTTATCGTAGCCTCTGCTTTTGTAAAAGTTCTCAAATTCCTGATTTTTAGTTGCAGGGAACTCTACTTGGATTTCATTGTTCAGAATTTCTAAAATCTTGTCGCCAAGCAAATTATTGTGTTGCCCTCGCAATGCTTTTTCGTACCAATTCAGCAAATCTGTTTCAGTTACAATGGCTTGTATTCTTGATTTCCAACCAATTTGATTGAGCAAGGAAACGATAACTTTCTGTTCTGCACTTTTGCAAATAATCACAATTCGGTCTGCCGTAACTGAACTTACAATATTTTCTGCCAATTCTTCGCTCAAAGAAAGATGTTTAATTTGAATTGCCAAACCAAAGTTTGCCCACATATCCAACCCTCTGTCTGCGGCATTGGTTACACCAACTCTGTAAATTTTCGCTTTTGTTTTGAAACTGCTTTGGTCTTTACTCAAACTCAAAATATTTTCTGCAAAATCTTGAAAATCAGTCAATATACTTGCTTTTTTGGGGTGGTAAGAAACCTCAACACTTAACTCCATAGCTTCCGTAATGGCTGAAAATAGCGAAAAAACAATGATTCATAAATTTTATCTATACTTCGTTTTAGTCCTGCCTCTGCCCAAAATAAGGCAATAAATTCGTTAAGTTGAAAAGTGTTTTTATTGTGTTCGGTGCAGTACACCAAAGCACTTGACATTTGCGAAAAATGTTCTGAAAAACGCTTGTAAATATAGGCTTCTACAATGCCGTTTTTCGCTCTATTTTCCTGCCCCAAACTTTCCAAAACACTTGGCGGAATCGCATTTTCGTTAAAAATATCGTCTTGGTAGCGTGCCGAAGATGTGCTTGTTCTGCCCAAAAATTGCAAGCAAATCGTATCACGCCACTTTTTAGAAGGGTTGCGATACGTTTCCAATTCGCCAAGATTGATGTCCTTTTGAGTTCTGTTACGATACAGAATTTCGGCAACTTGTATAGGCTTATACAAATGCACCCTTGATTTGCTGATAACTTTATC
This sequence comes from uncultured Cytophagales bacterium, assembly GCA_964577275.1. Taxonomy (GTDB): domain Bacteria; phylum Bacteroidota; class Bacteroidia; order Cytophagales; family Thermoflexibacteraceae; genus UBA2561. The sequence continues at coordinate 7,893 of CAZNYR010000070.1, forward strand.
TAAGGACTGTTTGGCTTCTTGTAGGTTCACATTCGGGTGTCAAAATAGAAAGTTGTTTTGTTTCTTGTACGATTTTTCGGTTTTCTATTGCCTCTGTCATTTGTTTGGCTACGGCTCTGAAAACAGGTACAGCTACGCTATTGCCCGTTAATTTTCGCATGGCAGTATAACTAACATTGATGATAAAATTTTCGGGAAAACCTTGTAACCTTAACATTTCTTTTTCGGTTAATCTTCGGTTTCCATTTACCAACAAATAATTATAAGAACCACCTGCTCGCAAAGCGCAAGAAAAGGGCAATACCGAAATGTTACCGCCTTTGTTTTCGTGCCAAACAGAAGGATAAAACGGCTCGGATTTTAACTTTTTAATACGTTTTTCTGCAATATCTTTTGATGCAAAGTATTTTTTATCAATTTGATTTTCAGGTTCTAAAATTTCTGAAAGCGAAATAAATGTTCCTGTCGGTTTGGGAAATGAAAACCGAATATTCTCTTTAAAACCTACAATTACTGTCCTTTCTCTTTTTTGGGGCAATCCAAAATCTAAGGCATTGAGTATGGTATGACGCACAAAATAGCCCAAAGATTTTAGCTTCTCCAAGATGACTTGAAATGTTCTGCCGTTATCATGTGTGCGAAGTTGTTTAACGTTTTCTAATAAAAAAGCGTAAGGCTGTTTTACACGCAAAATTTCCTCTATTTTGAAAAAAAGTGTGCCTCTTGTATCTGCAAAACCTTGCTTGCTTCCGATAATGGAAAATGGCTGACAAGGAAACCCTGCCAATAAAATATCGTGGTCGGGTATATCATCAGGGCTTATCGCTGTAATATCGCCAAAAGGTTTTTCTCCAAAATTAGCCTCGTACATTGTTTGAGCATCTTTGTCCCACTCCGAAGTAAAAACATTTTTACAACCCCAAGTTTCAAATCCTAATTGTATTCCTCCAATGCCTGCAAACAAGTCGATGGTTTTGAGTTCTTTCATTCTGTTTCGCTTTGTTTTTCACAAAGTTACAAAGTTTTTCGTTTACGATTTTGCGCTATTTTTGTTCTTGTCCGCCAATCCTTGTTCAGTCCAAATAGGTTTTTCAAATTGTAGTTCAGGCTTTGGTGGTCAGTCAAACTTAGTAAATTTCCGAAAACCTACCAAGTTTGCGTGAGTTATTGCCAAATCAAAAGAGAACTTAAATTTTAACATTCAGGAATGCTTACCGACACATGAATTGCCAGTCCGCCATCCGAAGTTTCCTTATATTTTTGGTGCATATCTTGGGCGGTTTCCCACATAGTTTTGATGATGCTATCCATCGAAACTTTGACATCGACCGATTCGCGGTCAAGCGCAATTTGTGCCGCAGTAATCGCCTTGATTGCGCCCATCGAATTTCGTTCGATGCACGGAATCTGTACTAATCCGCCGATGGGGTCGCAGGTCATGCCCAGATGATGTTCCATCGCAATTTCGGCGGCAATCTGTACTTGTTCGGGCGAACCGCCCATACATTCGGTCAGTGCGCCAGCTGCCATGGCTGACGAAACGCCAATTTCTGCCTGACAACCGCCCGCCGCGGCTGAAATGGTAGCCCCTTTTTTGAATAAACTGCCGATTTCGCCCGCCGTAAGTAAAAATTTAAGGATAGTTTTGGGATTTTCTGCTTTTTCATTGAACAATAAATGATACGCCAAGACCGCAGGAATTACGCCCGCTGCGCCGTTGGTGGGCGCAGTAACGACCCGTCCGAAAGCCGCATTTTCTTCATTAACGGCAATCGCAAAACAACTAATTTGATTAATGATTTGATTGAAAGTATAGGTTTGATTTTTGATAAGTTTGAACCATTCTTCGCACGTTTGGTACATAGTATTTTTTGGTAATAATTTTTCATTCATTCGGCTGGCTCGCCGCTGTACTCGGAGTCCGCCCGGTAATTCGCCCGAAGTATGACATCCCCGAAAAATACAATTTTTCATGGTCTGCCAAATCGTGAGCAAACCCGCTTCAATGTCTTGGGACTTGCGTAAGGTTTGTTCATTTTCCCAAACGATTTCCGATACATTTTTGCCTGTGATTTTGCACCAATGCGCCAGTTGCGAGGCGGTATCAATCGGGTAGGGGAAATCCATATCCGAAACGCTGGTTTCCTCTTCGCCTTCCTTGACGACAAATCCGCCGCCCACCGAATAATAGGTTTTTTCGAGTGTAGAATCATCCTCCAAAAAAATAACAAACCGAATGCCATTCGGATGGAAGGGCAAATTTTCGGAAAACAAAAAAACTATATCTTGCTGATAATCAAAGGCTATTTCTTTATTTTTATCCAATTTGATGCTTTTCGCATTTTTAATATGTTGGACTTTTTGGGGCAAAGTAGCGGTATCTGACGTAACGGGGTCTTCGCCCAAAAGTCCTGCGATGACGGCAAAATCCGTTCCGTGTCCGATGCCTGTTTTTGCCAAAGAGCCATAAAGTAAGGTTTGGATTCGGACAATTTTATCGAATAAATGTGCTTTTTGTAGTTCGATAAGACAGCGTTGTGTGGCGCGCCAAGGACCCAACGTATGCGAACTCGAAGAGCCAGTACCAATTTTGAAAATATCAAAAACGCTGATACGTTGTGTCGGTTTGATGGCATTTTGATTCATATTATTGTCGTTTATGGTTTCTAAAGGTGATGGTATAAATTGAAATAATCGTGCATTTAGGACGGTACAAAAATCTACTTTATTTTGATAAAATCAATCTTTTGAACGATTTATTTTAATGACTTTTAACACAAAAAAAGCATTATGTTTTATAAATTGTTTTACGTAAGTTTTGAAAAATAAAATTTGTTTTTTTTATTCCATACATTGGTGAATACGAGCGTCAGACCTTCGGTCAGACTTGGTATTTTGTTATTTTCGATTGGGTTAGAAAAACCGTATCGTTTTTTATATTTTATACAAAAGTATTATAGCAAAGTATTGATAATCAATAGGTTTTATTCAAATAAAATCATAAATTAAGTTTATTTCTACTCGCATGGATATTAAATTAATTAAAGTTTAATTTATTATTTCTTTGTTATTAAATTTTAAGAAATGTTAGAATTTAAAAATAATGAAATATGAATATTTTGTTAAAAAACAGTATATTTTTTCAAATTAAATTGAGTTTTGGCGCATCATGTAGCACATTTAGAAGTCGTATCTCACATCCGTATTTGGCGTAAATCAACGAGATGAACGCTTCAAAATCTGCCTATCCTTTTCTGATTTGTTTTATTTTCCATCCTTTTTTGTGTGGTTTGTCATCAATTTTGGATTTTTAGATAAAACAGATGGCATTTTGTTTTGTCTGTTTGATGCACAAGTGCCAAAGAAGTTACATGAAAATATGGGATGGTGTATTCTAAAAATGACGCAAAGTTCTCGGTTTATTACTTGCAATCAAGACAATCAAGAGCTTCAAGGCGTTGTTTTTCATTAACTGGAATAAGTAACAAAGGCTTAATACAAAATATTGCAAACGGTAACTCGAAATCAAGATATTTGCCACCGTAAAATTTTTAAGAATTTTTAAATCAAAGGATTTCCAAGATGAAAAAAATTAGTGTATTATTTATGTTTATGTTGTGTGGAGGCTTATTGTTTACCTCATGTAGTAAAGATGAGAAAGACGATGATAACTCATCAACTGTCGAAATTACTGATGTAGAGGTTACTCAAAACATTAGCCAGAACACCACTTGGACAAAAAACAATGTGTATCTGTTGAAAGGTCGTATTGCAGTAGAATCTGGAGCGACATTAACTATCGAGGCAGGTACAGTAATTAAAGGTCAAGCGGGTGAAGGCGCAAGCGCATCGGCTTTGTTGGTGGCGCGCGGTGCCAAATTGATGGCAGAAGGCACGGCGAGTGCGCCGATTATTTTTACGTCAGAAGGGGATAATATTTCGCCCAAGGACATTGCAGCGGGCAATTATGCAAGCCCCAACTTACAGCCTACCGTCAATGGTCTTTGGGGTGGTGTGATTGTTTTGGGTAATGGCAAAATTTCTGCCTCTAATGATGCTGGCGATGTGAGCGAAGTTCAGATTGAAGGTATCCCTACTTCAGACCCCAACGGATTGTATGGTGGCAACAATGATAGCGATAATTCGGGTGTCATCAAATATATCTCGATTCGACATGGTGGCGCACTTATCGGCGCAGGCAACGAAATCAATGGTTTGACATTGGGTGCGGTTGGCAGCGGTACGGTTGTCGAAAATGTGGAAGTTATTGCCAATCAAGATGACGGTATCGAATTATTTGGCGGTACAGTAAACGTAAAAAATGTAGTGATCTGGAATTCGGCTGATGACGGATTGGATACCGACCAATCTTGGTCAGGCACGATAGATAATTTTGTCATTGTTACTCCTGTGGATGACGGACACGTATTTGAATTGGATGGACCAGAAGGAAGCATGAAAGCTGGACATACACTCAAGAATGGTTCGGTGATTGTAGGATCTGGCACGGGCGACCTTATCAATACGGATAATAATTCGATTGTGAATTTGGAAAATATTTATTTCACAGGAATTGCAGGACACAAAATCAATCGCGTATCGCATAGTTCGGGTACTGTAAATTTCACGAATATTGTCTTGAACGTAAGTGATGCGGTATCGAATTATGTACCAGATGGTGCGACTGTTCCTGCTGGCGTTACTGCTGGCACATCACCGAAAGCGGATACAAGCGTATTTGGTTGGACTTGGACTTCGCAAGCTGGTGTGATGACGTTCTAAAATTATTTTATATTTTGAAGGGTTAAATACTTGTATTATCTTTTCTTACGGATAGTAACCAAGAGATAATACAAGTATTATTTTTGTATCATTATTAAACAAAAAATTCGCAAACTTATCATGAAATTTTACCTTGCTTTGTTACTATTTTTTGCCAGCACGTTTACAGTTTTCGGACAAAACGGAACGGTACGTGGAACTGTATTTGATGGCGAAACAGGAGAATCGGTGATTGGCGCAAATGTCGTGTTGAAATCCGATAACTCAATAGGTGCATCCACCGACCTTGATGGGCAGTTTACGTTATCTTTGCCCCCCGGCGACCATAGCATCATTATTTCGTATATTACCTATAAGTCCTTGGAGGTCAGTGAGATAAAAGTGGTAGCGGGTCAGGTGGTTAATCTGAATGATTTGCAATTATTGCCCGAAGCGGCTGCTGTATTGGGCGAAGTGGTCGTAACTGCCGAAGCAACTGCCACGACCGAAGCCGCTTTGGCCGTCATGAAAAAAAAGGCATCCGTCATGATTGATGGTATTTCTGCCTCCAAAATGAAATTAACAGGCGATGCCACAGCCGTAGAAGCCGCCAAACGCGTAACGGGCGTATCTATCGAAGGCGGAAAATATGTATATGTGCGTGGGCTTGGCGACCGATACACCAAAACAACACTCAACGGCGTTGATATTCCGGGCTTAGACCCCGACAAGAACAGTTTGCAAATGGATATTTTTCCGACCAACCTCATCAAAAGCATTGTCGTCAGCAAAAACTTTACGGCAGATGCCCCAGCGGATTTTACGGGCGGATTGCTCAATGTAGAAACCAAAGATTTCCCTGAAGATAAAATATTCAATGTTTCCATCAGCACCACGTACAATCCTTCCATGCACCTGAACCCCGATTATCTTACCTACAAAGGTGGCGGAACTGATTTTCTTGGCTTTGATGACGGCACGCGCGCATTGCCACAGGGCGCAACCGCCACTCGGATTCCTACGCCCATTAGCGGGGCTTCTACTGCCGAAGTAACGGATTTTATCAATAGTTTTAGTCCAGAATTGGCAGCCACCCGACAGACCAGCCCACTTGATTATAGCGTAGGTATTTCGTTCGGCAATCAGATTCAGTTGAAAGAACGTAAGGATGAAGTTCCGAAATTAGGTTATATTTTTTCATTATCATATAAAAATAGCTTTAAATATTACGACCAAGCACTTTATGGCGAATACCAAAGACGGCAAGACCCTGCGTTATACGAATTGCGATATGCCACCACCCAAGATGGAGAAATAGGCGAACACAATGTCTTGTTAGGTACGTTGGCTGGCATCGCTTACAAAACATCGGCTTCCAAAGTTCGATTAACTGTCATGCACCTCCAAAACGGCGAAAGTCGTGCGGGCAAATTCTTCATTGATAATAGTGTGGATGCGGTCGGACAATCAGGTTATTTTGCGCTTTCTGAAAACTTGGAATATAACCAACGCTCATTAACCAATGTCTTTTTGGGCGGAACGCATCTTTTCAAAGAAAATAAATGGGAATTGGTTTGGAAAGCATCGCCTACTTTGTCTATCTCAAACGACCCCGATATTCGCAAAACTGCTTTTACACAAAACTCACAAAACGAAGGCTATGTATTTTCGGCGGGGGCCGGCGGATTTCCTTCGCGAATTTGGCGTAATTTGACCGAACTCAATGCCGTATCTCGCCTCGATTTAACCAACAAACACAGCATCGGAGGACGGGATGCCAAACTAAAATTTGGGGTCAGCCATGTCTATAAATCAAGGAATTACGAAATTTTATTTTATAATATGCGATTTTTTGGCTCACAAACTACTTGGGAACAAGCCGATGCCAATGCTGTTTTGCAGCCTGAAAATATTTATCCTTCTGACCAAAATAATATTTATTATCAATCAGGAAACCCGAATCCGAATCCGAACGAATATAGTTCCAGTTCCAATAATACTGCACTTTATATTTCCGAAGAATTTGCGCCCACCGAAAATCTCAAAGCCATCTTAGGCGTAAGAATGGAAAATTTTGTGCAACAGCACACAGGACGCGACCAAGCATGGGCTTCGGGAAATACCGTAACCGGAAAAAATCTTGATAATGAACAGGTATTGGCTTCCCTTAATTTTTTCCCAAGTGCCAATTTTATTTATGCCTTGAGCGAAACACAAAACCTAAGAGCAGCATATTCGCGCACTATCGCCAGACCTTCCTTCAAGGAATTGTCGTTTGCCCAGATTCTTGACCCAGTTTCTAACCGTATTTTTAATGGTAGTTTATTTGAATATTCGGATTGGAACGGCGAACTGGTCGAAACCAATATCAATAATATTGATTTGCGTTGGGAATTATTCTTGGAAAGTGGACAGTTATTTTCTGTCAGTGCGTTTTACAAAGGTTTCCAAAATCCTATCGAATTGGTACGAATTGCCGAACAGCAAACCAGCACCGAATTTCAGCCTCGTAACGTAGGGCAAGGCACGTTATACGGACTTGAATTTGAAATCAATAAAAATCTTGGGTTTGTCGGATTGGAAGAATTGAGTTTGAACGGAAATTTAACCTTAGTCCAATCCAGTATTGACATGACCGATAACGAATTTAATTCCCGTAAAAGTTTTGAGCGTCAGGGAGAAACCATCGAAAATACACGACCAATGGCAGGGCAAGCTCCGTATGTCGTAAACTTGGGTGCGGTCTATGGAAGTCTGACCAAAGGACTTGATGTCGGTTTATTTTATAATGTCAAAGGTCCTACGCTCCATATTGTGGGACTGGGCTTATTTCCTGACGTATATTATCAGCCTTTTCATAGTTTGAATTTCAGTGTCAATAAAAAATTGGGCGCAACTCATGCCACAAGTATTGATTTCAAAGTATCGAATTTGTTAAATGATAAAATCGAATATACGTATCAATCATACAAGGCTACGAACCAAATCTTTGGCAGCCTTAATCCGGGAATGTCTTTTGGCGTAGGTGTGAGCCATGAATTTTAGAATAAAATCTAATTCCTTGATTTTCAGGTATATAGTATTATTTTATAAAAAAAACCTTTATCGTATTTCAAATGTGATAAAGGTTTTTATTAAAATTTAACTGGAGATAAAATAAATATTGATGTAATATAAGCCCGTAAATATGAAAACTAAAGCGGCAATAATTCGCATTACTTTTTCGATTTTAGTTACGGTTTTAAAGTAAATACCTAATTTTTCCATGCTAAAAGCAATCACAAAAGCAAAAAGAATAACAGGCAATCCCGTCCCAAACGAAAACACAATGGGTAATGCCAAGCCAGAACTGCTCGAAAGTGTCATCGGAATCAGCATCGCAAAAAATAAAGCTCCGCTATAAGGACAAAATGCTAAGGCGAACAATGCGCCCAAAAGAAAAGCTCCCAATAAGCCTTTGGTCTTGAATTTTTCTGAAAGTTTATCGGTAAAATTACCTTTGATAAAGTTTAATTTAATGACATCCAGCATGATAAGTCCAAGAATGACCAAGATAAATCCGATATATTTTTCGCCATTGCCCTGAAATAGTTTGGCAACTTGAAATTTGCTTGCGCCAAAATAAATAATTGCCCCAATTAATGTATAAGAAAAAACTCTGCCCAACGTATAGAGCCAGCCGCTCAATAATACTCGTTTTTTGTCCGTGATGGTTTTGGCAATAAATGCGGTGGCGGTTACGTTGGTCGCCAAGGGGCAGGGCGCAATCGCCGTCAATAATCCGAGTGCAAATGCCGCCAAAAGCGGAAATTCACCATTTTGCGCTAATTCATTTAACCATTCCATATTACGATTTCATAAATGAAGTAATCTCTTTTTTCAGCCCTGCAATGAACTTTTGTTCATTTCCTGCATTCATAAAGGCAAAATTGGTCAAATCTTTTTTCTTGCCTGTTTTGGGATTATACAGGAATAATGCCGTTCCTGCGGCTTCAAACTGCTCGGCTTTTTTTTCATTTTTCGTATCATCAACATTAACTAATGAAAAAGGAATCGCCATTTGGTTCTTTTTGAGCATTGCTCTGGTAAGCGTTTCGATTTTGTTGCAAGTCATGCAGCGATGTTGGGAATGAAATTGTATGATTTCGATTGGGGCATCGGATACCGAGCCTGAAGTTTTTTTGGTGTTTTGGGCTTGGCTTTCTGGTGCAATAAACAACAACATGACCAAAGCGATAATGGATAAAAAAATGGTTTTTGGGTTCATGATATTTCGTGTTAGAAAAAAATGTAATTTTGAATATAGTACGTTAAATTTTAATAGATAATGCTGGTAATTACAAATGTAAAAAAATAGTAATTCGTAAATTATAAAATCTGATTAAACAAAAATCCTGAAAGGATGATGAAAATCGTAACAACTCCGAAATAAATCGCAATCAGTTTGATGGTCATTACTTTCTTTAAGAGTGTCGCTTCGGGAATAGACAGCCCTACGGTTGCCATCATAAAGGCGATGGCTGTTCCGAGTGGCACGCCCTTAGCCACAAATACCTGAATAACAGGGACTATGCCTGCGGCGTTGGCATACATCGGCACGGCAAGAATGACGGCAAGCGGTACAGTCCACCATTGTCCGCCACCCAAATATTGAGCAAAAAAGTTTTCAGGTACGTAGCCGTGCATTGCCGCCCCGATAGCAATGCCAATCACGACATAAAGTACCACGCCTTTGACAATATCCCACGCACTTTGCGTGATTTCGGGGAGGCGTTGGCGAAATGTGAGGTTTTCCTCTTGGTAATCGCCTTGTTGCATTTTGTTTTCCAAAATTTTCTTGACCCAGTCCGATAATAAAGGTTCAAGATTGAATCGACCCAAAAACCAACCGCCTATCGTTCCCAATAAAATACCCGAAATCGCATAAAGCAAAGTCGCTTTGATGCCAAACATTCCGATAAACATGGCAATCGCCACTTCATTGACCAGAGGCGAAGTAATCAAGAACGCAAAAGTTACGCCCAGAGGAATGCCGCCTTGCACAAATCCGATAAAAAGCGGCACCGATGAGCATGAACAAAAAGGCGTAATGGCTCCGAAAACGGACGCAAAAAAATATTCCAAGCCGTAAAGTTTTTGCGTATTGAGGTAATTTTTAAGTTTTTCAATCGGAAAATAGGCATTGATAATACCCATCAAAAAAACGATGAGAAACAGCAAAATAAGAATCTTTATCGTGTCGTACACAAAAAAATTCAGGGCAATTCCCAAATGGGTTTCGGCTTCGATACCAAAAACGGAACTAATGAGCCAGTCGGCAAAATTTTGAATCCAATCAAACATGATACATGGTGTTATGATAATACATTTGGTATCGTAATCAATCAAAAAAAATCATGAAATTAATTTCTAATAAATTGATTATCAAACTTTTATGAATACCTCAAGGAAAAAATAGGATGGTTTTTCTTTAATATTTTTTCTTGAGGTATAAACTGGCTTTGACCAATAAAATCAAAACGGGAACTTCAACCAAAGGACCAATCACCCCGACAAAGGCTTGGGCGGAGTGAATCCCAAAAACGGCAATCGCTACGGCGATGGCTAATTCAAAGTTATTTCCCGTTGCCGTAAACGATATGGCGATGTTCTTGTCGTAGGGTACTTTCATGGATTTGGTGATAAAAAAACTCACAAAAAACATCAGCACAAAATAGATAATGAGTGGCAAGGCAACCTTCAGCACATCGAACGGAAGCTCCAAAATTTTATCGCCTTTCAGACTGAACATCAATACGATAGTGAATAATAAAGCATACAAAGTAATCGGCGAAATTTTTGGGATAAACTTTCGATTATACCATGTTTCGCCTTTCTTTCGCACCAAAAATGTACGGCTCAAAAAGCCCGCTAAAAACGGAATACCCAAATAAATGACGACACTTTGCGCCACTTCATACATCGGGACGGAAACCTCAAAATCGCCAAAACCTAACTTTTGTGGCAAAATATTGATGAATAACCAAGCATAAAAACTATACGATATGACCTGAAAAATACTGTTCAGAGCGATAAGTAACGCCCCATATTCCCGATTACCGCCCGCCAAATCATTCCAGACAATCACCATCGCAATACAGCGGGCTAACCCAATCAGAATCAGCCCCGTCATGTAGTCGGGCTGGTCGGACAGGAAAATAATCGCCAAAATAAACATCAAAATAGGACCTACCACCCAATTCAGAAACAAAGAAAGGGTCATCGCTTTCTTATCCTGAAACGCCTTAGGCAAAAGTGCGTAATTCACTTTGGCAAGCGGTGGATACATCATCAAGATTAAACCTATGGCTAAGGGAATATTGGTCGTGCCAACCGAAAGCGCATCAAACAAACTTTTGATGCTCGGAAAAAAATAACCCAACCCAACACCTAAAACCATCGCCAAGAAAATCCAAAGCGTGAGATAACGGTCAAGAAATTTCAATTTAGGAGGCATAATTTTTAAATCTACTTTGTGATAAATTTATCAAAAATTTAAAGCTGTATCCGTGTTATGGTTTTAAAAATTTGATAATTTCATTGACCTGTGCGACACGTCCCTTGACCTTGATTTCGTCATCAATCATCAAGGCGGGCGTGCTTAAAATTCCGTACTTCATGATTTCTTCGATTTCTTCGATTTTGATGACTTCCGCCTCAATCTCGGATTTTTTCAAGGCTTCCAAGACATTTGAATGTGTGGTTTTACATTTTGGGCAACCTGTGCCTAATACTTTAATTTGTGTCATGATAATATGATTTTTAGGATTTTAATATTCGCAAATATACGAACAATAATTCGTAATTCGCAAATATACGAATGATAAAATTAAAATTTAAGACAATACCTTGTTTATCAAATATTTAGCCAATAAAAAATTTTCTCGATGGATGCAATATTTTGTTGTGGGCGGCGTAATATTTCCCTGAATCAGCCCCGCAGCCTTGAGTTCCTTCAGGTGTTGCGAAAGGGTCGATTTGGCGATGGGAAGTTCCTGCGCCATATCGCCGTGATAACAACACGCTTGCGAATTGAGCAATTCTAAGATGGCGATTCTTACGGGGTGTCCCAACGCTTTGGCGAACCGCGCGGCTTGCGCTTGCTCTGACGTAAAATAAGATACTTCTAAAGTAGTTGACATAAAATTTAATCGTTTATTATTCGTAAATATACGAACGTGAAAAAATGATTTGCGTTGTTTTGGATAATTTTTGATTTGTCATAAAAATGAGGAAATGTGAATATAAAATCTTAAAATAAATTTATTTGAGTTAGATATAACATACAAGTTTATCGACACAAAAAATAACGATTAGTCTTGTGATTAAATCTTATCGTGAAAACTGTTATTTCTTAGAATGTAAATTTTGAACAAAAATCGTAAAATTATGCAAATTTTATCATCTGGTTTCAAATAATCTTTCGGCATTAGAAACCGTGATTTGCGCCACTTTTTCCAAAGAAACTTCCTTGACATCCGCAATTTTTTGGGCAATCAAAGGAACATAACTGGTTTCATTTCTTTTGCCTCGATGCGGAATTGGTGCCAAATACGGACTGTCCGTTTCTGTTACAATATGCTGTAAATCAATATTTTGAATGACTTTATCGACACCTCCATTTTTGAAAGTAACCACACCGCCAATGCCAATCATAAAATTCATCGCTATCAATTTCTGGGCATCCTGTTCCGTACCCGTGAAGCAATGCAAAATCCCAAACAAATCATCGTCTGCTAATTCTTCTAATAATTCGAGCGTTTCTGTCATGGCATTTCTGGTGTGAATAATAAGCGGTAATTTGTATTTTTTTGCCCATTCTGCCTGAATGCGGAAGGCTTCTTTTTGTTGCTCCAAAAATGTCGTATCCCAATACAA
>CAZNYR010000071.1:0-20466 GCA_964577275.1 uncultured Cytophagales bacterium
CCTGATAATGAGATTCTTACAGCTAATGAAGTGAGTAAAGCGCGTTATATTTTCAAGAAAGGCAAGTATCGAAAGTTGCCCACATCGCCACCCAGTTTATTGACAAATACATTTTTTTCGTGGAAAACAAAATTTAATATAATTACTGAACTTTATCGAAAAAACACAAAAATACCCAACGAAACATTAGCCCAGTTTTTTGCCAGAAAATTCAATCAAGAAATTGTAGATTATGCTCTAAATCCATTCGTTACGGGAATCTACGCTGGTAATCCCGAAAAATTATTACTGGAAAAAACTTTTCCACAACTTGCTGATTTTGAGAGAGAATACGGCTCAATTTTGAAAGGATTTATCAAAAATAAAACCGCCGAACGGAAAAAATCCATTACCTTCAAAAACGGATTACAAACATTGCCCAATCAAATGGCAGAAAAATTAGCGCATATTTCGCTGGGTTCGGAAGTTTTATCAATTCATAAGCATCATCAAAAATTTCATATTCATACCGAGAATCAAGATTATGAATTTGATAAATTAGTCATCGCCATTCCAGCCTTTCATTTTGCAAATTTATACGAAAATTTAGATGCCGATTTTTCTGAAAAACTACGCCAAATCAATTATCCTGCCATGTGTACGGTGCATACGGTTATCAAAAAATCTCAAACTAAATTCAAATTTAATGGCTTCGGTGGACTAAATCCCAAGATTGAAAACCGATTTTCGGCGGGTGCAATTTGGTCTTCCAGCATTTTCGAGGAGCGATGTCCGAATGATGAATTTTTAATTACTAGTTTTGTCGGTGGGATGCAATACCTTGATAATGTGCAACTTAGCAATCATGAAATCAAAGAAGAATTAACCCAAGAATTACAACAAATTTATCAAATTCAGGGCGCACCCGTGATGCAACGTCTGTTTAGGTGGCAACACGCCATTCCGCAATATGACGCACATATTTTGCCTGTCGAAACGAAAATTCAACAAGCTGAGCAGGATAATGTATTTGTTTGTGCCAACTGGACGGGCGGTGTTTCTATCGCTGACCGCATCCGAAAAGCTCGCAAAATTGCTCAAAAAATAACCAAATATCTCTAAAAGTTACATCTTATGATTTATAGCTTTTTAAAACTTATTGTTCAGATTTCGGTACGATTATTTTTTCGGAAAATTCATGTTGAAGGCAGACAAAATTTAGTCTGTCGAGAACCCTGTATTCTTGTGGCGAATCATCCTAATACATTGCTTGACCCTTTGGTTATTGCACGGATTGTGAAGCAACAAATTTACTTCTTGGCAAACGGCTCGCTTTTCGATACGCCGCTCAAAAGTCGGTTGATGTATGCCCTAAATATGATTCCGATTTATCGAAAACAAGACATCGAAAAATTAGGCAAAAAAATTGGAAATCGTGGCGTATTTTTGCGTTGTTTTGACTTCCTAAATCACCGAAAAATGATTCTGATTTTTCCCGAAGGCACGAGCTTTAATGAAAGGACTTTGCGGGACATCAAAACAGGAACTGCTCGCATTGCTTTTGGGGCAGAATCCGAACAGAATTTTGAACTCGGAATCAAAATTATTCCCATCGGATTAAATTATACTGACCCCACTCATTTTGGGGGGAATTTATACATCAAAATTGGTGAGCCGATTTCCTTGAAAAAATATCAAAAATTGTATCTCCAAAATAGCCGTCAGGCAGTACGAGAACTGACCTTAGAAATCAGCCAACAACTTGAAAACAAGATAGTTATTACGAAAAATCAGGCGCAAGATGTATTCATCAAAAAGCTGGAAGAGATTTATAAAAGTCGATTGGCACGGGAGCTAAATTTGTCCATTTCAAGTGTAAAAAATGATTTTATTTTGACACAAATCATGGTTCAAAAATTTCAAATTTTTGCCGAAAATTCGCCCGAAAAATTGACCGAATTACAGGAATTAGTACAGGAATTTGAGGCAATTTTAATATCCAAAAAAGTCCGATATTCGACCTTAGAAATTGTCGAAAAAACGCCTCATATTTTACAAAAAATGAGCCTTGATTTGGTAAAACTTTTGGTCGGATTTCCTTTGTTTTTGTATGGCTTTTTGAATAACGTAATTCCGTATCTGATTCCTTCAAAAGTGGCGGATAAAATAGTACGAGAAATCGAGTTTCGGAGTTCGGTCATGTTGGTTATTGGCATCGTCATGTTTTCTGTTTTTCATGGTTTACAAACCATTCTTTTTTATAGATTTACACAAGACACAGGCTATACTTTTGGCTATTTTATCAGTTTGATTCCGAGCGGATTTTTTGCGCTTTTTTATCATCAAATCTGGCAATCTTTCGGTGAGTTTTGGCGATTGGTTCGGCTACAAAAAAATACTTCGAAATCCAGAAAACTATTCGTTTTGCAACGAAAAATTTTCAAAATTTTAGACCAAATCATGTTATAAAAGTCTTTTTAAGGTATTTTTGGTACTTGATGAGGTTTATTTTGTACGTACAGCAAATTTTGTGATGCTGGAACACTTTTTTGATAAATGACGTTGAAAAACAGAAGAAAATCTGGATTTTTGTCCGAAATTATATCAATTTTAGGATTTGAACGTTAGAAAAAAGTGATAAAACAAACAAAGCGCATGAGAAAAATCGCCCTGCTATTGTTGATGCTGTTTGGTGTCGTTTTCGGTGTTTCGGCACAGGATACGCGCAGCAACGAAACACGCACCCAACAAAAATTGAACCCCGAAAACACAAATAGCGAAACGGAAAATAAGAAAAAAGGACGGCAAAAACTTTGGAAAAAACAACGCAAATGGAAACCTCCTCATCGCCAAAGCTGGACTTGGAATGCGTTTCGGCAAGGTTATCGGAGCATTGGCGGTGGCATTAATTCGATGAATTATTTTGGTGATATTACGCCGTTGCAGGATTTGTATGCGACCGATATTCGGTTTACGCAGGGAAGTTTTAGTCTTTTTTATCTCAAACGCCATCGCCCCATGTACACGAGTCGCCTGATGTTTACCTATGGGCGGGTGCGCGGAACGGATACGCCAGCCACCGAATCGAAAAGTCTGAAAATGCGGACACATATTGATAATCAATTTCGGTATGTTCGGAATTTGCATTTTATGAATAATATTTATGAATTATCGTATTCGGGCATCGTAAATTTGGGAGCGCATCGCGAATTATTTTATAATCGACCCGATAAAATATTACCGTATTTAACCTTTGGTGTGGCGGTTTATTATCACAATCCGAAGGCACAAACTCCTGATGAGTTCGGCAAAGAATGGGTGTCTTTGCAGACACTCCGCACCGAAGGACAGGGCTGGGTCAATCCCAATGATGGCACGAACGTCTGGGCATATTCGGATGTTGAAAGTGCCAATGCTGCCGATACGAGAATGGTTTATAACAAAAGACCGTATTCGCGTGTGCAGGTGGCTATTCCGCTGGGCATGGGATTTACCAAAAGAATCGGGCAACGCTGGGATTTGAGCTTTGAAATGAGTATGCGTTTTTTACTTACGGATTATTTGGATGATGTCAGTGGAAATTTTCCAGACCCGGGTGTTTTTACGCAACTCTACGACCAAGGCGTGTATGAGTCTGAATATCAGATGCAACTGGCACAAGCTATGAGCGATAGAAGCTATGAAAATGCCCGAAAACCCGATGTGTTAAGTCCGCATATTGTGCAGGCAAAACATTATTTGAGTCCGATGGATAATAATATTTATACGACTTATTTGGGTAAATTTAGTTACGATTACAATAATAATCGAGGCAATGTGAATGATAAAGATACGTATATGGTGGCAGGACTTCACTTGGCATATATTTTGCCAGGTCAGGTGCGATGCCCCGAACCATTCAAAAAACGCCACCGAAATCCATGGCACTGGCACAGAGGCGCAGCACGATAAATCGTAAATCAATTTTTATCCGATTGATGATATTCACCAAAGGCACGATTCTGATACGATTCCGAATCGTGCCTTCGTTTTCCAAAATAATTTTCCAAAATAATTTTTCACATCTTTTTTCCCTTTCTGCATTTGATTGAATAATTTACAAAACAAAATTCTAATTTTAATTTATAATTAATTGATAATGAATATTTTAAAGGTAAAATATTTTGTTTTGATTTGTTTTGGATTCTTTTTTTGGATTCCGAATCTGAAAGGACAAGCCTTAGAATTTGGTGTAGGTGCTGGCACATGGAACTACAAAGGCGACCTTGCCACGCACTACAATTTATCGGATACACAACCGAGTGCGGAATTATTTTTTAAGTACAATTTGCATCATTTTATTGCCCTGAAAGCGGGTTTTAATTATGCTTGGATTGGCTCGAAAGATGCGAATACGCCCGACCCTTTTCAGCAAAAACGCAACTTCCAGTATGCGGGCGATTTGTATGACCTATCAGGAGCATTGGAATATAATTTTTTTAGTTTTAGGAATGAATCACGCCGAAAATGGAGTCCGTATATTTTTGTGGGCGGCGGCTGGCATCGGTTTGCGATTCAGGAAAAAAACTATCAAGAACAATCCATCGCAAAGTACCAAAATCAGTTGGTGATGCCGTTCGGAATTGGTTTGAAAAAAATAATTCATAAGCAATGGAATTTCAATGCCGAATTTCGGACTATCAAAACATTTGGAGATATTGCCGATAGTTTTGAGATGCCTACGACAGGCAACCCTTCTAAATTCCAGCGTGTCAATCCCAAAAATGAAGACTATTTTTATTATCTCGGAATTTCGTTAAGTTATGTATATCAGGGCATTAAATGTCCTTTGCACCCTGTGGTAAAATAAAAACATCTGTTTTATTTTTTACGTTTCAGAAAATAAAAATGACTCCCGAAGGTCAGGATTTTGTCTATTAAATGAATGGATACCAACCTAAAATGAGATTCGTCAAGAGGAAAAAACTTTTGATGAATTTTAGTGTAATCTTATAAATCTTGGTATTCCTATCAAAAAACATAAATGTAATTTTTGATTCATTTCAGTATGATTTATGAATAAAAAAATAAGGTTAGTTATATTTTTATACTTTATTATATCAATTAACTATGGGCAGGAAGTCCGAAAATATGCCAATGATTTCCTGAACTTGGGGGCAGGCGCACGAGGCGCAGGCATGGGCAATACACAAACGGCGGTGGTCGATGATGTAACGTCAAGTTATTGGAATCCAGCAGGTTTGACGGAAATCAAAGCCGATTTTGAATTGGGTATCATGCACGCTGAATATTTTGCGGGCAGTTTGGGATATAATTATGGGGGATTTGCGGCACGGATAGACAGCAATTCGGTGGTTGGATTTTCGGTGTTGCGTTTGGGGGCGGATAATATTCCCGATACGCGCGAACTGATAGAGGCGGATGGCTCAATTAATTATGAAAATGTAACCTCCTTTTCTAATCAGGATTACGCTTTTTTGGGGGCTTATGCACGCCGAATTCGTTTGGGAAATACAACGCTGAACATAGGCGGAAACCTGAAAGTCATTCATCGGTCGGTTGGTAATTTTGGCAAGGCGTGGGGGGCTGGCTTGGATTTGGGCGCACAATTCAGAACGAAAACATGGTATTTTGGCGTGATGTTTCGGGATGTTTCGGGAACTTACACGCAATGGAATTTTAATACCGAAGAACTCCGAGCGGTTGCTCTTCAGACGGGTTCGGATGCGACCGAAATCCCACGAAATTCGACCGAAATTGCGCCACCTTCGGTGCTGATGGATGTGGCGTATCGTATTGGGTTTCCGAATTGGAATATTTTGGTCAGTACAGGTGCAGATATTACATGGGATGGCAGACGACAGACTATTATCAATACGGAATTATTTTCGGTAGCACCACGAGCAGGCACAGAAATTTCATACCAAAACAAAGTCTTTTTTCGGGCTGGATTACAACAATTTCAGATTTTACAAAACTTTGATTATCAGGATTTTCTGGAAATTACGCCCACTTTTGGGATGGGTTTTTGTTTTCGGAACATGACTATTGATTATGCCCTGACCCAAAGCACAGAGGCGGGAGCAATCAGTACGGTTTATTCGCATATTTTTTCGTTAAAAGTGGCACTAAAAAACCAAAAATCGAACGAATCAAAATAAAATAAGACTTCACATTCAACAAAAACCATGAATTACAAAAATTACCTTCAATTTTTATTTTTAAGTTGTTTTTTGTCGATTTCTTATCTGGCACACGCCCAGAAAAAGTATGGAAATGAGTGGATTACGTATGGAAAACCATATTTTAAGTTTCATACGCCCAGCGAAGACCACGAACGAGGCTGGACGCATATTTATCGGCGAGATATGTTTTATACGTTGGATTATACGACAATAAAAAATTCGGGTTTTCCGATAGATGCTACCGACCCACGCCATATTCAGATTTTTACGGATGGCGAAGAAACGGCGATTCAGATTATGGGCGAAGAGGATGGCGTTTTTGATGTGGGCGATTATATCTTGATTTATAGCGAACACAACGATACTCGGATGGATGAGTCGCTATTCAAAAGCAAAGACCATATTCCGATGAATATGACGATGCACAGTTTTCAGAAGGCGCATTTTCTGACCTATACCACAGATGGCACATTGGGTAAACGAGTTCAGAAAATTAGTCTAACTAATAATGCACAAGCTCCCGAAAATGCACACAACAACCGACTTTCTTCCAATTTATTAAAAACCAATGTTGAACAAGTAAACCCTTGGGTATCAAATAGTTATCATTATGGATTTAATAATCTGTGTTATGGAGCGGTTTATCCCACTGACCGTATCCGAAGTCGTTTGGATATTGAATCTTTGGGTGGCGGTTGGGGGCGATTAATTTCCTTCAAAAATGAAACTCGGAAATATTATTGGCGAGAAAATACGACTTTTTTATCACATTTTAATGAAGGCAAAGGCTACATCGGACAAGCCACAGCCGTTGGCGTAACCCGAACACAAGAGTTTGATTTACAAGGCATTACAAATCCTCAAATTCGGATAAAAGTACGAATTATTGGCTTATTAAATACGCCTCATCACGTCAGGGTTGTGCTTGAGGATGAGGACGGCACCGAGGTTACGTTGGGCGATATGTTATTTAATAATTACGAAATTTCTACGTTAGAAAATACCATCAATTCGCTAAATTTAACAAAAATTAAACCAAAATTAAAGGTCAAATTAACGGCAATACAAGCGGATGGAAGCACTTCGGGTGCCACGCAACGGGAAGACTGGGCAAGCATCGAAACCGAAATTTATTATGACCAAGATTTCGGGACGACAGGCTCTTTTTGGGGTGAAAAATATTACGGTTTGTTGCACGGCAATATCGCCCCACAAGCCGAAAATTGGTACAGCACAAATCAGATTATTGATAAATATTTTACGCTAAAACCCAACGCATCGGGGACGGCAAAAATTGAACTGGACCATTTGCCTGCGACCGCCGTTTTGTATGACATCACGGACGTAAATACCCTCAAAATCATCGAGCCTTCAGGCACAAACGGCACGAAACAGGTTTTTTTGATTCCTGATACCCAAACCGAACGCAAATTGTATGTTTCAAATTATCGGCACGCTGTGGGCAAGGTGTATGGCGAACAGACCTACGAAGCCGTCAATATAAATGCCAATTATTTGATTATTTATAATGATTTGCGCGAAGAACCTGCCGCCATCAAGACGCAATATCGCTACACGGATGCCGTGCAGCAATATGCCGATTATCGGGCTTCGGCGGAGGGTGGCGGTTATGTGGTGCAAATGTCGGATGTCGAAGATTTATTTGATATATTTAGTTATGGGCAACGTACTTCTTTGGCATTGCGAAAGTTTGCCGATTATATGCTTTCGCACGGCGTAAAACCTCAAGCCTTATTTTTGATTGGGAAAGGCATCGAATATATGTCCGAGGATACGTTTTATTGGAACGATTTGCCACCAATGCAACACCATGTCCGATGGATAAATAAGCCATGTTTGGTGCCGAGTATGGGTTCGCCCTCTTCGGATAACGAAATTACGGCGGGCTTGGCGGGTTTTCCTGACCATGTACCCGCCATTCCGACAGGACGACTTTCGACAGCGCATTATGCCAAAACCGAAGTATTGAATTATCTGGATAAGGTCAAGGCGCACGATGCCATGAGTTATGATGCGGCATGGGCAAAAAATATGCTCCACATGAGCGGTGGGTTTAATGATTCTGAATTGCAACTTTTCAAAAGTTATACCGACCATTTTACGCATTATTCCGAAAATAACTACCTGAATAGCAATGTGTTATCCATTCAGAAAGCCACTTCAACGGGATTGAGTGCGGCACAAAGGCAACAGGTTTGGGATAAAATTAATGAAGGAACGTTACTCCTGACCATGTTCGGGCATTCCAGCGCAACGAGTTCGGATGGCGACCTAAATATCGGCGACCCCATCACGTCCAATGTTTTTGCGAACAAAGATAAATATCCCATGATTGTTATGAATGGATGTCAGTCAGGACAAATCTTTGAAGGGCGAAATATCGAACTTACGTATCGTTATAATCCCCAAGATTATACCATGGGCGAAAAATGGATTACGGCAAAAGACAAAGGGGCGGTTTTATTTTGGTCGCATTCGCAGTTGGGTTATACCGCCACTTTGTATAGCCATACGGCAAATTTTTATGAAACTTTGGCGGATAAAAACTTCATTACCAGAACCGTAGGCGAAATTATACAGGAAACCTGCCGAAAATCTATGGAGCGAAACGGACGCAACGCCATTGCCGTCATTAATGTCCAACAATTTACCTTGCAAGGCGACCCCGTTTTACGATTATTCAAACAAAAAGACCCTGATTATTACGTGGATAATTCACGAATTAGTATGGTCGAGCCGAATGCCAAAAAAATCACGACACACGACAGCCGATTTGCCTTGGCGATTGACGCATCCAATTTGGGTATGGTGGATATGACTTCTCTGGAGGTTCTCGTGGAGCGCACATTGCCCAACGGAACGACCATCAAATATCCCATTCAGCGATTTGATTATGTCGATGGGCGCAGAACACTCCAATTTGAAATTGAACAAGAAAGTAACGTAACGGATTTTGCCTTCGGAAATAATACCTTCAAAATTACACTTGACCCCAATAATACGATTAAAGAAATTAATGAAAATAATAATACGGCTGAATTTTCATATTATTTTCACGAACAAGATTTGATTCCGCTTTCGCCAGCTCCTTATGCGATTGTCCATCAAACATTTTTGAAATTAATTGCCCAACGCACCAATTCCAAAAATACCAGCCAAGCCGATTATTTATTTGAACTGGACAAAGTGGGCGATTTTGCCAATCCCATCAAGGATACCGTCCTGACAGGCACAACGATCCCGACTTGGGAAACCAATTTGCCCGACCAAACCGAAAATACGGTCTGGTATTGGCGTGCCAGAAATCTTGATAATCCTGATGAAAGTTTTTATTGGGCTTCGGCTTCTTTTGTGTATGCGCCCAGCGATTCGGCGGGCTGGTCGCAAGGGCATCAGTATCAATTCCAAGAAAGCACCTTTGAAAATATTGCCTATGACAAAACCAATGCCACTTGGAGTTTTATTAGTGCAACCAATC
The DNA here is from genome assembly GCA_964577275.1 of uncultured Cytophagales bacterium. GTDB lineage: Bacteria > Bacteroidota > Bacteroidia > Cytophagales > Thermoflexibacteraceae > UBA2561. Next base: position 9,664 of record CAZNYR010000071.1, read on the forward strand.
CCCAAGCGACATTGACCTCCTCGCTTATCGGAACGGCGACCTATTGGGATAAATTAATTTGGCAAATCGACCCAGCAGATGCCACTGCCGATGAATGGCGACTCGAAATTATTGGCGTAAAAACAGACCAAACAGAATCGGTCTTGTTTACCAGCGTTACGCCTGACAATCAGGAAATTAACCCTATAACTGGCGGGCGGTTTATCTTTGATTTGAGTAATCGGATTGATATAAATCAATATCCCTTTTTGCGTCTAAAATTATATACCAAAGATACCGACCAAAAAACACCTATCCCACTGAAAATGTGGCGAATAACCTACAAAGAAGTACCCGAATTGGTCATTATTCCGCCCGATGAAACGGATACGCCCGATGAAGTAACCGAAGGCGAAACCGCTACACAAACCGTAACCGTCTTGAATTTGGGCGGAAATACAGGCGGAACGGTGGTCATCAAATATATCGTAACCAATAAAGATACGGGCGAAAAAACCGTGATTTATGATACCTTGCAAGTGCCGAATGCAGGCGATACGCTCAAAGTTGATATTGACATCCCCACAGAAGGATTAGGCGAAGGCGAAAATGACGTGGAAGTCATTATAAATCCGTCAGATACGGTCGTGATTAATCCCCCTGATTCGACCAATTTGGGCGGCGGAAATGCGGGCGGTAGTGGCGGTAGTCCTGTGTTTTATCCGACACCTGAACAAGATTTAACCAATAATAATTTGACATTTACCATTATTATCAAGTCCGATAAAATTAATCCGATGATGGATGTACTTTTTGATGGAAGATATTTGATGGATGGTGATATTATTTCCCCCAATCCTGTGATTTCTATTGATTTGGAGGATAATAGCCGTAAAAATAAACTCCTTGATGCCCAAAGTCATCTGGAAATGCACCTAAGTAGGTGCGAAACTTGCCCCTTTGAACGCATTGATTTAGGGTCTTCGGACTCGATTTCGTGGTCAGTTACTGAAAATAACAATCGTCTAACCGTAAATTATACCCCCAAAAAATTGCCTGATGGCATTTATACGCTCAAGGTGCAAGGCACGGATGCCAGCGGAAATCAGTCAGGAATTGAACCGTATCAGATTAGTTTTCAGGTAGTTAATAAAACTATGGTGTCGCATTTTTATCCGTATCCCAATCCTGTGATGGACAAAACACAATTTATTTTTACGCTCACAGGTGATGTCCCTGATGATATGCGTATCCGAATTATGACTTCTTCGGGGAAAGTCGTGCGGACAATTACCCAACAAGAACTCGGAAATATTCATGTCGGACATAATATTTCCGAATTTATGTGGGACGGAACGGACGAATACGGCGATAAATTAGCTAATGGCGTTTATTTATATCGAGTTGATATTAAAAGTGCGAAAGATTTTGGCATTTGGAATACGGCGGGCGATAAATTTTTCAAAAAAGGATACGGCAAAATTTATTTGATGCGCTAAATATATCTCCATTTTATGGATGAAGCCCATGATTTTAATCGTGGGTTTTTGGATTTTTTGTACGGAAATGAAGCCCACGATTTTAATCGTGGGTTTTTGGGTTTCATCGCGGTTTTTGGATTTTTTGTACGGAAATGAAGCCCATGATTTTAATCGTGGGTTTTTGGGTTTCATCGTGGTTTTTATCGTAAATTTTCGTGGGTTCTAAAAAATCAAATCAAAATTGGCATAAATTGAAGATTAGGCAATATCTTTGAAGGTTATGTTTCATCATAAAATGAAGTGAAAGCACTTAAAACCTACGAACCATGAAAAATGCTACGGTTTTTATTACAAAAATTACGATTTGCTGGGTTTTGATTTTGATGAGTTATCAACTTCAAGCTACGGATAATCAGTATCATCCGTCTGATTCTGTCCGAAAAAAGAAGGAAAAAAATATGACCATCGTGCCGTTGCCTGTCATTTATTATACGCCCGAAACGCGCTGGGCTTTTGGGGCTTTGGGACAATTTTTGTTCAAAATGAATGCCGAAGATACCGTTTCCCGAACTTCTACACTCCAAATCGCAGGCATTTATACGGTGAATAAACAATACTTATTTAGCCCAAGTTATAACCTCTTTTTTGACCAAGAAAAATATTGGTTAAATGGTTATATGACCTACAAAAAATTTCCAGAATTTTATTACGGAACAGGCAATCAAACCGATTTAGACTTTAAGGAAACCTTTTCGTATTTTAGTTTTGACTGGGATGGATGGTTTGTAAAACAAATAAAACAAGGGGTTTTTATTGGTTTTACACATAAATTTCAGCAAATGTATGATGTCGAAACCGAAGAATTTTCCAATTTATCGGCGAGTTCAGTCTTGGGCGGGCAGGGATTTCGCATTGCGGGTTTGGGTCCCGTTTTTCTTAGCGACAAACGAAATAGCGTTATGAATGCCAGCAGTGGGTATTTTTTGGAGTTATCCGCTCGTATTTTCCGAAAGATGTTGGGCAGTCAGTTTGATTATGAATTTTATAAAATCGATGCCCGCAAATATGTTCCGTTGTCATCAGACGAGCGTCATGTGCTTGCTTTTCAGGCATTAGGCGAATTTCGGGCGGGCAATATTCCCGTGCATCGGCTTTCTCGGATGGGCGGCGAATATACGATGCGTGGGCATTATGTGGGGCGGTATCGGGATAGGCAATATTGGGCAATGCAAAGCGAATATCGGTTTCCGATTTATAAATTCCTTGGCGCAGTAGGCTTTGCGGGCATCGGAAATGTATGCCAAACTTGCCTCGAAAACCCATTTGAAAACCTAAAATATTCGGTCGGAGGAGGTTTACGATTTATGATTGATAAAACCGAACGCCTGAATATTCGCCTGGATTATGCGTTTATCAGGGATGATTCCAATTTTTATATCCAAATTACGGAAGCATTTTAAAAAATAGGAAGAGGCTATCTTCGAGTATTTATTTTTGAAACCTTAGATTCAAAATAGTATAACAAAGTATTGATAATCAATAACTTAAACTTATAAAATTCATGTTTAAATTTGAAAGAATACAATTTTTCGGAATAGCCTCGCCAAATTATTAATGAATCAACCATTCCACATCGCTAACCAAACAAACGCCACCTACTTTCTTAATCAATGGCTGGATATTTTCTTTCAAAAATTGTACTTTCTCCTCCGAACACGCAATGATAAAATACGCATTACTGAACGCATTACTAAGCCCTTCGCCGTCCTGAAAGCCACGTTCACCGTAGCCCCGAAAATGCGTATGATACGTATAGCCCGTGATATTACTTTTCTCCAGAATATCAATGACTTTCGATATTTTGAGGCGATTGATAATAATTTCAACTTTTTTTAGTTTTTCCATGTGTTTTTACGGTGTTTTTATTGGATAATTAACGTAATGATAAAATAATACAAAGGCAATCCGATGACGATATTAAACGGAAAAGTTAATGCCAAAGACATCGGGACATAAAGCCCTGCATTGGCTTTCGGAATGGCTACACGCATCGCTGCAGGCACAGCAATATACGAAGCACTGGCGCATAAAACCGTCAATAAAAAAGCGTTTCCTTGACTTAAATTTGTTAAATATGACAAAAAAATAGCAATCATTCCATTAAATAATGGAACAAATATCGAAAAAGCAAAAGGCATAATTCCAGTCTTACGCAAGGCACGGATTCGGCTGGCTGCCAGTTGCCCCATATCCAGCAGAAAGAACGCTAAAAATCCTTTGAACAAATCGTGCGTAAAAGGTTTCATGGCTTCCACAGAGGATGGCGTTGCGACCAAACCAATGAGCAAACTGCCCGTAATTAATACGACCGAACCATTTGTAAATGCCTCATTTAGAACAGGTAATAATGATTTGTCTTCGTTTTCTACGGATTCGTTTGAGCCATACATATTATATAAAATCAATCCCGAAATAATAGCAGGAGCTTCCATCAGAGCCATCGCTGCAACCATATAACCTCCAAATTCAACTTCCAAATTTTGCAAAAAATTGATGGCAGTTACGAAGGTAACGGCACTAATCGAGCCATATGTGGCGGAAATAGCAGCACTATCTGCCACATTCATTTTTTTTCGTAAAATAAAAAAAGTATAAAATGGAACAAAAAATGACATCAGTATAGCAATTAGCAAAACTGTAAGCATTTCTGCGTGTAATCCACTGTGTGCAATTTCGGCACCGCCTTTAATGCCAATGCTAAAAAGCAAATAATATGATATAAATTTGGAAACGGGATTCGGAATCATCAAGTCAGAATGGATAAACTTGGAGATAATTCCCAAAAAGAAAAATAAAATGGCGGTATTCATTAAGTTGTTCATAACCACCGTCAAATTGAACATTTCACCCATATTTTTTTTGTTTTAGTATAAAATCGGGTGCAAAATAAAGGGCAAATACCAAAATAACTACATTTTGAAAAAAAAGCTCGTGCCGTGTTTCAAATTATGGCTATGGCACGAGAGCAAGTATTAAAATTACTTTAGTTCCAAAATCAAAACGGATTGAGCAGGAATTTCAATGCCTTCTTTGAGGTCAAAAGTTTGAGCCGAGAGTGCATCTTTTGCCGATTGCACATCATGTAATAATTCGGCATAACGAGGCATTTCTAAGGATATTTTTTCTTTATTTTTATTGAAAATTACCATCACTTTTTCGGAATCAGTATGCCTAAAATATACATAAATTCCTTGATGTGGTGCAAATTGTGTGAGTTTTCCATGATGAATCGCTTTGGCATTTTTACGCCAATGTAATAGCGTTTTCATAAAATTTTGGGCTTCTTTCTGTCTGTTAGTCAAGCCTTTACCTGTAAAAGCATTGACCTTATCGCCTTGCCAACCACCTGCAAAATCTGTCCGAATTACGCCATGATCATTGAGGGCATCCGAATTATCCATCAAAATTTCAGTCCCGTAATAAATTTGCGGAATGCCACGCATCGTAAGAATGTAAGAAATTCCCATTTTAAACAAATCAAAATTTTTGCCTACCTGCGTATAAAACCTATCCATATCGTGATTATCAGGGAAAATAACCAAATTATCCGCATCGGCATACAAAAAATCCAACGCCAACATTTCGTACATCGTAATCATGCCACTACCATATAATTTTTCCTCCGCCATAAGTCCTTTCGCCAAAGCATCCTGAAGCGGAAAATCCATTACACTGGGCAGACAAGACCTATAATTATCGTGATTATTTTTATTTGCTTGCCAATACGAAACAATTGCAGGATTTGTTGACCATTCTTCGCCTACAATGTTAAAATCTGGATATTCTTCTAAAATTTTACAAGTCCAATCAGTCATAAAATATTTATCAGGATATGGATAAGTATCCATCCGAATGCCGTTTAATTGGACGTATTCAATCCACCAAATTGTATTCTGAATCAGGTAATCCGCCATCAAAGGATTCCGTTGATTTAGGTCTGGCATTCCTCGACTAAACCAACCATCGGTAAAGCGTTTTTTGTCATATTCTGAGGCGTGAATATCCTGATTTACATGGCGGCGGTGATGCGTATCTATTTCCTGATTCTGAAAATTTAACCAATCGTCCGTTGGCAAATCTTTTACGAACCAATGCTCTGAACCACAATGATTTACAATCATATCCATAATAATTTTGATACCTTTGGCGTTAGCTTTTTGGCAAAATTTTTGGTATTCTTCGTTCGTGCCAAAACGAGCATCAATTTTATAAAAATCAGTCGTGGCATATCCATGATACGAATATTGAGGCATATTATTTTCGAGCATCGGATTGACCCAAATTGCTGTAAAACCCATCTCCGAAATATAGCCTAAATGGTCGCTAATTCCTTTGAGGTCGCCACCGTGTCGCCCAAAATCATCTTTCCGATTTAGTTTATCTGGCATATCTTTTAGGTTATCGTTTTCGGAATTTCCATTAGCAAATCTATCAGGAGTAATCAAATACATTACATCTGTAGTATTAAAGGTTTTAAGTTCATTTTCCGTTCGTTTTTTCAGGTCATAATCAAAGGTTTGCACCATGTCATTTTTATCCTTTAATTCAACTTTGAGCGTTCCAGCTTGCGTTGTTGGGTTAATTTCGAGGTATAAAAACAAATAATTTGGGTTTTTTACACTAATCGTGGACTTAATTCTGACTCCTTCATAGTTGATTTGGGGTTTCAGATGGGCAATATTTTCGCCGTAAAGCATCAGTTGTAGTTCGGTATTTTTCATGCCCACCCACCAATTTGGCGGTTCGATACGAGCAATTTTTTGGGAAAACGCATCGCTTGCCAAGACAAACAAAAAAAGTGTCATAAATACATATTTATTACATCTCATATTTTTGAAATTAATTAGTTTTAAATTATAACAGGATAAGCAATTTACTATTTTTTGTAGGAAAAAAGCGGGATTTTTAACAAATTTAAAGCTCTGAACGGATTATTTTTTGCCTGCGTTTCGGACCCGGAATAATTTGACTAATTTATTGACATAATCTTCATCGGTGTTGATACTCAGATAGTTCGCTTTGTTTCGGAGGCATAGTTCACGTAATTCTTGATGGTTTTTCTGAAAATTGCCTAAGATTTTTTGTCGTGAAGCCTCCGAATTGGAGTTTATCCAAAGTGTTTTGCCTGATTCTTTTTCTAAAATCGGAATAATTCCCGCTTTCGGAAATTGATGCTCACGAGGGTCAGCCAGATGAATCACAATCAAATCGTGGCGGCGTGCCAGTGCTTTGAGGCGTGAATTATAACCCTCATCCACAAAATCCGAAATAATGACAATAACACTCCGCCGCTGAATGATACTCATGGTCAGGCTCATGGCTTTATTCAAATCTGTTTTTAGTGATAAAGGGTTGATATTCAGCAACTTAGAAATAATCTGGAAGGCGTGTTTAATTCCTTTTTTGGGTTTGATATAACTTTCTCGTTGGTCGCTAAAACACAATAAACCTACCGAATTACTTTCCTTAACCGCCGAAATCGTGAGGATACCACATATTTTACGAGCCACATCAATTTTTCGATTATTCTGTCGCCCGATGTATTGCGATGCGCTCACGTCCAAGATAAAAAACACGTTTTGTTCTTTTTCTTCTTTAAATGTTTTGATGTAAGTGCCTTGTCCTTTGGCAGTTACGTTCCAGTCGATAGCCCGCACATCATCGCCATATTGATACGCTCGCACATCGTCAAATTCGAGTCCCGACCCCTTAAAAACGGACTTAAAATCGCCGTGCATTTGTGTATCAATCACTTTTCGGATACGAATTTCGTATTTTCGGAGTTCGTTAATAAGGTCTTTTAATTCCATTTTTGAGGTCTTTTCTGTTATCTTTGGCACTCGAAAACTAAAAATACCAAAGTTATTTATATTTTTTTGAATCGTGAAAAAAATTCTTCATTTTGTTGTCTATTTCTTGGTTTTATGGGGCTGTACGGATAATTCCGAATCCAAAATTGAACGTATCCGACCCAAAAAGTTCATATCTCGTACCGAAATGATTAATGTATTGAAAGAAATTCATCTCGCCGAAGCCGTTACAGCATCCGCTGGATTGACTTATCACAAATCATTAATGCGATTTAAGCGATATAAATTACATATTTTCAAAAAATATGACCTCGATTCAATAAGTTTTGACGAAAACTATGAATATTACATGAGTGATATTCAGGACTTAGAATACATTTATCAGGCTTTGGAGGATACTTTTTTATTGCGAAAACATCACAAAAATTTTGATTAGATTTATGAATCATTAGAAAGTATCATCATTTTCGTAAGGTCGATTCAAAATCTCCTTTAAAATGAAGGCATTACGCAAATTATCTGGGTTTTGCATCAGTTCAGAAATAGGGTGGTCTGTGCTATCTGTGGTATTTATTTTATCGTTTATGATTTTTTTGATGGCTAATTTTTCGAGATTAACCTCTTTTTGTTTGAATTTGGGTTTGAGGGAATGCTCCTCCCGAATGGCTACTTGGCGGTCTTCTTTTTCAGTTTCGGTTAGGGCATAAGGTGCAAAATGGTCATCCTCTTGGGTTTCGTTTTTTTTTTCGGGGTCTGGCAAAAATTCTTCTAAAAGTTCTTCAAAGGTAATTTGTGGTTTTGATTCGTCATCTTCTGCCTGCGGTTCTGGGCGTTTTTCTGCTTGTGGATCCGGCGATGTAAGGGATTCAGGTTCGTTTTGCGTATTGTTTTTTTTTCGTGCAATTCCCAGAATGAAATACAAAAATGACACGATTGCCACTACGATAATAATTGTGCTATCTTCCATGAAATATATTCCGATTTTAGATTATTTTTGTGCCAAAGTACGGATTTATGGACGTTATCCCAAACCCCAAACATTAAAAAATGGATAAAAATGATTTTTTTTCATATTTTTCAAATGTTTTTCGTATAAATGGTGTTTTGTGGTTATAAGGTTTTTTTGAGAAAATTACCTAAATCGTGAAGTTAAGGGGCGTGTCAATGAAATGTTAAATTATTAACAAAATATCCCTTTTTAATACAAAATTCCGTTATTCGTTGTAGTGGTTTAAAGTATAATATTTACCGAAAAAACTAATCTGCTTGTTTATTGATTTTAAACATTTTATCATAATGAAAACACAAAAAATTGATATGTTAAAAACCTACCTTTGTGGTGCGTTTATTTTTGTTTTGATGTTCTGTTCGATGGGCGTATTTGCTCAAGTGGGTATTATGAACCTCCGAGACCCTCTGAAACATCCTGAAACTTGGAAAAAATTACGAGAAAATCCGATTGATTCTGCGCTCTGGGTCGAATATTATGGTAAAAACTGGTCAGATTTTGAACCTGAAGACATAAAACAAGTTACGGAATGGAAGCAAGTTTTGATGCTCCGAAGATTAGCCGAGCAGGAAACTTTGGTCGGTTTTGTGATTAAACCCGAAATGATTAGCGCAGGTTTTTTTATTGATGATAGTGCCTTTGAAGAATTGGTCATGTCCTTAGAAATTACGCCCGAAGACGAAGCCAATAATAGTGATTCGCCCTTCATTACCAGAGAGTTAGGCGAAATCCGAATCATGATTATGCGGGAACCCGAAACGCTGAAAAACCTCAAAAGTAATATCAACGAAAATTTTGCCCTCATCGAAGATACGTACCGAGATTTGTTCTTGCAATTTGATGTCCAATACGAATATTACAAAGATGTGCATCCGAAAGGAAAATTAAATAAAACCGCTTGGATAGATGAACAAGACGAACGACTGAAAAAATTAAAAGCAGACCAATTTAATCAGATTTATAAAAGCTATGTCGATAGCCAAAATTAGAAATCTGGAATTTTCAAAATCTTTGTCCCCGTCCCAAAAAGACGGGGATTTTTTTTGAATACCCGAACAGAGTAAGCATACGAGCGGATAAGAAAACCACTTTTGGTGGCTTATTTACTTTTACTGTGTACTAAGATTCGTTAAATTTTGGGAGGAGTTTTGGGAATCTGTATTCCTTTTTTCAACTTTGGCGATTCTTTTTGTGTAGGTCAAAGATTATAATTTATGAAAATACTCCATATTAGTCTGATTTTCAGCTTGTTGTGTGTTTATTCTCGCACAATTTTAGGGCAGGATGTCATCCCTGAACAAGTAAATTCGGAAACGGATACCACCCAAAATGCTGATTCGATTTCGTATGTTATTGAATATGGTGCAAAAACTACGATTTATTTTTATGAACAGGAAATGCTTGAGCATCAGTATGATACGAATTTTACGGATACATTAATTCATAATTTGCATCGCTATAATTTTTTGCACAAAAACGGCAATCGCTATCAAAATTTGGGTGGCATGGGAACAGCCACTACACCGATTTATTATGAATTTCCCAAACAAATTGGTACTCGGTTGGGATATGATGCTTTTATGTCTTATGTATTGAAACCTGCCGAAATGAAATATTTTAACACCATGTCGCCGTACACAGAAATTGATTTTGTGCAGGGAAGTGCGGGGCGGACGCATCTCAAAGTAACTTTCAGCCAGAATATCAATCCAGATTTAAATTTTGCGGTGCGTTATCAAAAATTACAGCAAAATGAAGTGTTTGCCCAATCGGTTCGGCGCAATACGACTTGGGCATCCAACGAAGTTTTTGCGGGCAATGTATCGTGGTGGAGTCGGAATCATCGGTATAAATTATTGACTAATCTCACTCATTATGAGCATATTACGAATGATTTTGGTGGATATCAGGTTTCGGATACGACCCAAAATCTGAAAGAATTATTTGAGGTAGATAATAATGCACAGCTGGCTTTTCAGATTGACGAAGGGGTAGGGGCGTTACAAACTCGGAAACAATGGCATTTATATCATCAATATTCTTTGGTTGATTCATCGACAATACAAATATTTCATGTACTCGACCGAAGTACACAAATCAATCGGCAACGAGATGAGAGTTTTATGATTCATAACTTGTATGATACGACTTATTTTGTAATTGATTCTTTGAAAAGTACAAAAATAGATTACCAACAAAATTATAATATTTTTCAAAATCAAGTGGGTCTGAAAGGGCAAATTTCAAAGGCTTATTATCAGGCTTATGCGCGCCTTAGACAATATGAACTCCGTTCTCGATATATCGACCCTGAAGTGAATGCGGATACCTCCAAAACGGATACGATTACGGATGAACTTTTTGTGGGCGGAATGCTCCGAATTGATTTTTCGGACAAGGCAAAATTAATTGCCAAAGGAGAATATTTGACCACTAAAAGTAATGATTATCAGTTAGATATACG
>CAZNYR010000072.1:0-3267 GCA_964577275.1 uncultured Cytophagales bacterium
GCGGCTCTTCGACCATGTCGATAATAATATCGTCCAGATTGGTTTCGGTTTTGGCGGCTAACCGCTTGAAAATATTGCTAAAAACCCAATACGCTACCTTAGCCACAACCACCGAGCCTAACATAATGGTTAAAGCCAATGCCCATTCCCCAATCGTATTTCCGTAAAAGGGTTTGGTAAATATGCTAATAAATGATTCTAACATTGTCGTAAATAGTTGTTCATTTTTTCCTGTTTAAAAGTGAATCAACAACTTTGCCGTTTCCTAACAAAACGTAAAAACGCATAAATATTTTATATTCGAGGCAATAATTTATTTTAAATCAGGTTTTGGCAATTTTGCATCAAAAAAATAGTATCTTTTGGTTTATACAAAACAAAAGACAAAAGAATGATGAGTTTTATGGGAATTATCAGCATGATTTTGATTGGTGGGGCGGTCATCGGAGGCTTTATTTATTTTTTGTATCTTGCCATTCGAGCGGAGAAATAAGTACCAAAATCCCGATGTTGGTTTTGAAGTTGGTTTTGAAAATTCGTTTTGAAACGTAGTCGGGATTTTTGTTATATTTCATGGCTAATCAATTCGTTCAGAATTTGATTATTTTTGCAAAACCTCTAAAATTCGGTTGAGGTCTTCATCATTCATAAATGGAATTTTGATTTCGCCTTTTTCGCCTTCGGTTCGTTTGACGATAACTTTGGAGCCTGTACTCAACTGACTGGTCAATTTTTTTTCCAATTCCATCAATACGTATTCTTTTTCGGCTTTAGGTTTTTGGATTTTTTCTTTGCCTTGTTGGATATTTCGGACTAATTCTTCAACCTTTCGGACGGATAATCCTTTTTCGATAATTTGATCATAAATATCAAGTTGCCATTCAATTTTATCCATCGTAATCAAGGCTCTGGCGTGTCCCATAGCTATTTTTTGGTCGCGCAATCCTGCCTGCACTTTATCAGGTAACCTCAAGAGTCTGAGATAGTTATTGACGGTCGTGCGGTCTTTCCCGACACGCTTGGCAACATCCTCTTGATGGACTTGCAATTCTCTGACGAGCCGCTCATAGCTTATGGCAATTTCGATGGCATTCAGGTCTTTACGGTGCGTATTTTCGATTAATGCCATTTCGAGCATTTCGTGGTCATTTGCCGTGCGAATATAGCAGGGGACATTTTCAAGCCCGATTTGTTTGGAGGCGCGCAGTCTTCTTTCTCCCGAAATCAATTCGTAGTTATCTTTTCCGTCAATCTTACGGACGGTCAAGGGCTGGATAATGCCTTGCGTCCTGATAGAATTGGCGAGTTCGTCAAGGGCTTCCTTCTCAAATTCGGTGCGGGGCTGATAGCGGTTGGCTTCAATTTTAGCCACAGGCAATTCGGCAATACTGCCCGGTGCGATTTGCGGTTGATGTTCGGTATTTTCGATGTTCTCCGAATCCGACAACAACGCTCCGAGTCCTCTTCCTAAGGCATTTCGTTTTTTCAAGGTTTTAGACATGATGTTTTATTTTGCTACATTATTTTTCTCGATAATCTCCTGCGCCAACGCCAAATAAGCGATAGCTCCTTTGCTATCCGCATCATGCTCAATGACTGGAATGCCAAAACTGGGCGATTCTCCGAGCCGTACATTTCGGGGGATAATGGTCTGAAAAACCATATCTTCAAAATGCTTACGTACCTCCTCGACCACCTGATTAGAAAGTCGGATTCGGGTGTCGTACATGGTCAATAAAATGCCTTCGATGCTCAGGCTTGTATTCAGCCGACTTTGGATGATTCGTATGGTATTCAGCAACTTACCGAGTCCTTCTAAAGCAAAATACTCGCATTGCACTGGCACAATCACCGAATCGGAGGCGGTCAAACTATTAATCGTAACCAATCCCAAAGAAGGCGAACAATCAATAAAAATAAACTCATATTCCTGCCGAATCTGCTTGAGCGTTTCGAGCATTCGTTCTTCTCGGCGGTCAATATTAATCATTTCTACCTCCGCACCGACCAAATCAATATGCGAAGGAATGACATCCAAATATTCAAAATTAGTCGGATGAATCGCCTGCCGAACATCCACATCATCAATCATACATTCATAAATACTGACCTCCACTTCTTTGGGATTTAGTCCTAATCCCGAAGTCGTATTTGCTTGAGGGTCAGCATCAATCACTAACGATTTATGTTCTAGCGCCGCCATACTTGCCGCCAGATTGATGGCAGTAGTCGTTTTGCCAACTCCGCCTTTTTGGTTTGCAATAGCAATTACTCTTCCCATAGTTCAAGAATTGGTTGCGTTTAATTTATACTTAGCTATACAAGAATTTGCGTCCTTAAATTAAGGCAATTTTCACAAATTCTGTTCCGTTTCTGGGTATTTTTTGTGGAGCGATACGCAAACGAAAGCCTTGCAAATATAAAATTTCTTTTAACTCTTTTATTCTGTCCAAGCAATATGTTTTACTTTTTATCTATAACAAATTGATTATCAATAAGTTATGGTATTAAAATTTTCAAACCGATAAGACTTTGAAACACCTTATCGGTTTAGTTTGATAGGTTTATTCATATTCCGAAACGGGCGCACAACTGCAATACAGATTGCGGTCGCCGTAGGCACTATCAATCCGATTGACCGAAACCCAGAATTTGTTATCCCGAACCCAAGCCAACGGAAAAACCGCTTTTTCGCGCGAATACGGTCTGTCCCAATGCTCTGCCATCACTTCGTGAGCGGTGTGCGGCGCATTTTTCAAGACGTTATTTTCGAGGTCGGCTTGTCCTTTTTCGATTTCCTGAATTTCCGCCCGAATTGCCATCATGGCATCACAAAAACGGTCTAATTCGGCTTTGGATTCACTTTCGGTCGGTTCAATCATCATCGTGCCAGCCACTGGAAATGAAACCGTTGGCGCATGAAAACCATAATCCATCAATCGTTTGGCTACGTCCTGGACTTCGATATTTGCCGACTTCTTGAATTGCCGAAAATCGACAATCATTTCGTGAGCGCATCGCCCATTTTTGCCCAGATACAAAATCGGATAATACGAAGCCAATCGGTCTTTGATATAATTGGCGTTCAAAATCGCTACTTTGGTGGCTTGGGTCAAACCTTTTTCGCCAGACATGGCGATATACGCATACGAAATCGGCAAAATTCCTGCACTCCCGAAAGGCGCAGCCGAAATCGCCGAAATCGCTTTTTCGCCACCTGTTTTCCGAAATACATGGCTGGGCAAAAAGGACGCAAGTTTGGCATTT
>CAZNYR010000072.1:3277-7913 GCA_964577275.1 uncultured Cytophagales bacterium
TACGCCAATCGGACCCATGCCCGGTCCGCCGCCGCCATGCGGAATGCAAAATGTTTTGTGCAAATTCAGATGACAAACATCCGCCCCAATTTCGCCGGGACTCGTCAAGCCAACCTGTGCGTTCATGTTTGCACCATCCATATAAACATACCCGCCAGCCTCGTGAATAATTTGGCAAATTTCTTTAATATCTTCCTCAAAAACGCCATGCGTGGATGGGTAAGTTACCATCAAAGCCGAAAGTTCATTTTTGTATTTTTCTGCTTTATTTCGTAAATCATTGACATCAATATTTCCATTTTCATCGCATTTGGTAATGACAACTTTCATGCCCGCCATGACTGCACTCGCTGGATTTGTGCCATGCGCCGAAGATGGAATCAAGGCAATATTTCGATGCGTTTCGCCACTGGCAATATGCGCCGCCCGAATCGTCAAAAGCCCCGCATATTCGCCTTGCGCTCCCGAATTTGGTTGCAAAGAAATGGCATCAAATCCCGTAATTTCGCAAAGCCATTCGGCTAATTCGGCGCATAATTGTTGATAGCCTTCGGTTTGGTGTTCGGGCGCAAAAGGGTGAATATCAGCAAATTCGGGCAAAGTTACGGGAATCATCTCCGAAGTAGCATTCAATTTCATCGTACACGACCCCAGCGGAATCATCGAATGTACCAATGACAAATCTTTGTTTTCTAATGATTTCAAATAACGCAACATTTCATGCTCCGAACGATACGAACTGAAGACGGGATGCGTCAGAAATTCCGAAGTTCGTTCCAGTGTTTCATCGGCACGCAAACGCAAATTTTCGGCAAGCGTATCCAAGTCAAATGTAAAGGATTTTCCTGTGGCTTCGCCAAAGATTCGGAACATATCCAAAATATGATAATTTCGAGTATTCTCATGAATTGATATGCCAATGAAGTGTTCATCAAAATACCGAAAATTGACTTGGTGATTTTCGGCAATTTGACGGATTTTTTCCTTTTCTGCCTCGTCCGTAACCTTAATTTTTAGCGTATCAAAATAGGTTTTATGGACAATTTCAAAGCCTGCTTTTTCTAATCCATCCGCCAAAACTTGTGTCAATCCATGAATCCGTCCTGCGATGGTTTTCAAGCCCTCCGCTCCGTGATAAACCGCATAAGCCGAAGCCATGACCGCCAGCAAAACTTGTGCCGTACAAATATTTGACGTGGCTTTTTCGCGTTTGATGTGCTGTTCACGCGTTTGTAACGCCATGCGGTAGGCGGGTCGTCCTGTTTTATCTTGCGAAAGCCCGATAATTCGTCCGGGAATTTGGCGTTTATAAATTTCGCGCGTGGCAAAATATCCCGCATGAGGACCGCCAAAACCCAATGGCACGCCAAACCGTTGCGAAGTTCCGACTACGGCATCCGCCCCCATTTCGCCCGGCGATTTGAGCAAAACCAACGCCATCAAATCAGCCGCCACAGCAGTTCTAATTCCCTTAGTTTGAGATAGTTGTATAAAATTTGTGTAATCCAAAACGGCTCCATCCTGCGCTGGATATTGCAATAAAACGCCAAAAAATGTATCGTCCGAAAAATCAAACGTTTCGTGGTTTCCGATGACCAATTCAATGCCCAAAGGTTGGGCGCGCGTGCGTAAAATATCAATCGTTTGAGGCAAACATAACACACTGATAAAGAAGCGATTAGCCTTATTTTTTTGTGCGTTTTTTCGGGTCGCAAAAAACATATTCATGGCTTCGGCGGCGGCAGTTCCTTCGTCCAGAAGCGAAGCGTTTGCCAGTTCCATGCCCGTCAAATCCATGATGACGGTCTGGAAATTAGCCAACATTTCGAGTCGTCCTTGAGCAATTTCGGCTTGATATGGCGTGTAGGCGGTGTACCAAGCTGGATTTTCGAGAATATTCCGCAAGATGACAGGCGGAACAGTACAATCGTGATAGCCCAAACCGATGTAATTTTGATACACCTTATTTTTTCGGGCAAGTGCCTGAATGTCTTTCAGGAAACTGGTTTCACTTTTGGAGCGAGGCAGTTTTGGGGTTTTCGTTAGTCGAATGGAAGCGGGTACAGTTTCATCAATTAATTGTTCTAAGGAATCCGCCCCGATAGTCTGGAGCATTTCCCGAATTTGCGCTTCGTCCGCTCCGTTATGCCGAGCCGAAAAACGTTCCACATCGTGAATATTTATCATGCGTTTTTGGTGTTTAAAAATCGTTTTAAATTATTGATTAGGTGGCAGTTTTCATTTTTTGGTGCAAACTTAATGATTCGTTTACGAATAATGTTATTTTTGTGTGCCTTTCACATCAATCCTGTCCCATTTTTAAATCTTTGTGATTCGTGAAAATTTTAGCGTTCCCTCCTATTTTCTGGATGATTCCTCATTTTATTCCTGCTTAGATTTTGGTAATTGAAGCCGAGTTTGTTAGATTTCGGTGATTTTTTCAGATTTTGATAAAAATAGTTATATGAATACATTTTCAGCAGTCATTACGGGTGTGGGTGGGTATGTCCCAGAATACGTTTTGACCAATCAGGAATTAGAGCAGATGGTAGAAACTTCGGATGACTGGATAACCACTCGGACAGGTATCAAGGAGCGTCGTCTGCTGAAAGGAGAACTACAAGGCACATCCGTGATGGCGGTCAAGGCGGTCGAAGAGTTATTAGCCAAAACCAATACCAAGCCCGAAGAAATCGACATGATTGTGTGTGCTACGGTAACACCAGATTTGTCATTTCCTGCCACGGCGAATATTATCGGAGATAAAATCGGTGCAAAAAACGCCTTTAGTTATGATTTGCAGGCGGCTTGCTCTGGATTTTTGTATGCGCTGGTAACAGGCGCACAATTTATCGAAACGGGACGCTACCGCAAAGTCGTGGTGGTTGGCGCAGACAAAATGTCCTCCATTATTGATTATGAAGACCGTGCTACTTGTGTGATTTTTGGCGATGGTGCGGGAGCTGTGATGTTAGAACGAGGGGAGGCAGGATTAGGATTTGTGGATTGTGTCTTACAATCTGATGGGTCGGGCGAGAAACACTTATATATGGCAGCGGGCGGAAGTCGGAAGCCTCCTTCGGTCGAAACGGTGGAAAACAAAGAACATTTTGTTGTACAGAACGGCGCAGCGGTCTTTAAGTCAGCAGTAAAAAATATGGCTGGTGCAGCCGTAGAGGTAATGCAACGAAATCATTTGACTTCAGATGACGTGGCGTATCTGATTCCGCACCAAGCCAATTTGCGTATTATTGATGCTACCGCACGTAGCATGGGCATTTCTAATGACAAGGTATTGGTCAATATCCAACGGTATGGCAATACGACCGCTGGCACACTGCCCTTGTGTTTGTGGGATTTTGAAAAGCAATTCAAAAAAGGCGATAATATCATTTTTGCCGCCTTCGGGGGTGGTTTTACGTGGGGCGCAGCCTACTTTAAATGGGCTTACGAAATATAATCAAGAAAATAAACCTTCAAACCGACAAGTCTTTTTGTCGGTCTTTTTTTTATTTTTGCACCTTAAAAATTCAGTCTATTCAGAAAAACAGGAAAATACGCTTTGATTCTCGTAAGATTTTTTCCTGTAATTTTAGCTTTATAACCGACAAATGATGAAAGCAAAAGAAATTCGTAGTTTGCTCAGTTTCATTGCCTCCTCTAATTTGGATGAGGTCAATATCGAAACCGATGAGTTCAAAATTAGTGTCAAACGAAACGGCACAGGAGGCTACCAGACCTCGATGCCGATGGCACTTCCCATTTATGAAGACGAAGAGGAGGAAGTAACTACGCCTGCTGTTGCACCTGTGGTTTCTGTCTCCACACCTGCACCCACACCCTCAACGCATACGGTAGCCATCAAATCACCGATGATAGGCACGTTTTATCGTTCGCCCTCGCCCGATGCCGATTCGTTCGTCAATATCGGCGACCGCATCGAAAAAGGACAAGTCGTTTGCATCGTGGAGGCAATGAAATTATTTAATGAAATCGAAGCCGAAATATCAGGGACACTCGTCAAGGTAGTTGCTGATAATGCCTCACCTGTTGAGTACGACCAAGATTTGTTCTTGGTAGAGCCAGACTAATATTCTATTCCTCAAAATCGGATGTAAAATCATCGGATTGCAGTAGCGGTTCAATCTCAAATCACGATTGTAATGTATTGATTATCAAGTCAATACATAATTTAAATACCCGTTACGTACTGTTTTTGTATTATGGTTTCAAGCTCAACACGATTGAAAAAATATGTTTAAAAAAATACTGATTGCGAATCGGGGCGAGATAGCCCTGCGTGTCATTCGGACTTGCCGAGAAATGGGCATTAAAACCGTTGCCGTGTATTCGACAGCGGATGCGGATAGTCTGCACGTCCGATTTGCTGATGAGGCGGTTTGTATCGGACCGCCATCCAGCACCGATTCCTATTTGAATATTCCCCGAATTATTGCCGCCGCCGAGATTACCAATGCGGATGCCATCCATCCGGGCTATGGCTTTCTGTCCGAAAATGCTAAATTTTCAAGTATTTGCCAAGAATATGACATCAAATTCATTGGAGCTTCTGCCAAAATGATTGAACAAATGGGCGATAAAGATCAGTTTCAAGGTGATAACTATGAGGATCTTA
>CAZNYR010000072.1:7923-13773 GCA_964577275.1 uncultured Cytophagales bacterium
GATAAAGCCACCGCCAAAGCAACGATGCAAGCCGCAGGCGTACCCACCGTGCCCGGCTCAGAGGGATTGTTAGAAAGCATTGAGCAAGGCAAAAAAATAGCCCAAGAAATTGGTTATCCCATTATGCTCAAGGCAACCGCAGGCGGTGGCGGACGAGGAATGCGCTTAGTACATATCGAAGACGAATTCGAGAAGGCATGGCACGATGCACGCACCGAATCGGGGGCGGCATTCGGAAATGATGGACTTTATCTCGAAAAATTTGTCGAAGAACCACGCCATGTCGAAATACAAATCATGGGCGATAGCACAGGAAAAGCCTGCCACCTCTCCGAAAGAGATTGTTCCATCCAAAGACGACACCAAAAACTGGTCGAAGAAACGCCCTCACCAATCATTAGCGATGAATTACGCCAACAAATGGGCGCAGCAGCCATCAAAGGTGCAGAGCATATCGGCTATGAAGGTGCAGGAACTGTCGAGTTTCTGGTTGATAAACACGGAAAGTTCTATTTTATGGAAATGAACACCCGTATTCAGGTAGAACATCCTGTAACTGAAGAAGTTACGCACTTTGACCTCATCAAAGAACAAATCAAAGTCGCAGCGGGAATCCCCATTTCAGGCAGAAATTATACGCCTCAACGCTATGCCATGGAATGCCGTATCAATGCCGAAGACCCCAGCAAAAATTTCCGACCATCACCCGGCAAAATTACAACCATGCACCTTCCCGGTGGGCATGGCGTGCGAGTCGATACGCACGTATATGCAGGTTATTCGATTCCGCCCAATTATGATTCCATGATTGCCAAATTGATTGTATCGGGCAGTTCACGGGAGGAAGTTATCGTCCGAATGAAGCGCGCTTTGCAGGAATTTGTCATCGAAGGCATCAAAACTACCATTCCATTTCACATCCGACTGATGGATGATGAAGGCTTTAGGTCTGGAAATTTTACGACCAAATATTTGGATACATTTGATTTTTCGGGATTATAAAAATGGATTATAAAAATCTCGAACCTAAACAAAAAGTAAAACCTTGCTTCAAACAAGGTTTTACTTTTAAAAGTATAAAACTTACACAAGTGCCTCTTCTTCTTTTTCGACAGGAATTAACTCTTTTTCAGGAGCTAAAATTTCCTCCAGCTCGCTGATGTCAATGTCTTCGAGGACTTGCTCCAGTAATTCATCGGTAATCGAAACCGCAAAACGGTCGAGCCGAAAATATTGATACGGAAACAAATCATCATTATTAATTTCGGCAAGTTTACAACCATAAATGCCCTGTTGCATATTTAATTTTGAAATTTCTATCACGTGATAAGTTTCTCCCTCTTTTACCCAACGATTGACAGGCACTTCGTTAGGGCGATTTTTGGCATTAATACAAATTACTTCCAGATTTAACATAATTTTTAGCTTGTTTTTGAACCAAAGTTACAAAAATATTGGCATTTCGGACACGCCCAAAATGTAACCTCGCTCGTTTTTTGGGTCTTTATTCCCGAATAATTTTTCGGATAATCTCATCTTTACCCATTTTAATGTGCAAAAAGTACACGCCTTGCGCCAGCTCTGGCACTTGTAAAATAAATCCTGCATTGCCTATCATGGATTTTTTAACATAAATTTTGCCATCCACACCAATTAATTTGACCTCAATTTCATGTCCGTAAGGATGTGCAAATCGAACCCCAACTTGCGCTTGGAAAGGATTTGGATAGATTTCAGTCAGAAATTTTTGGTCAATTTCGAGGCTTGTAATCAGGTCATTATCCGTAAGTATTTCTAATTTCCCATTTGCAAATTGGTAAGTCATCGAATTTGCCGAGCATCCTTCGGTCGTCAGCACATTTACTCTGTATTGTCCTGATGCTCCGTTAGTTTCCAATGTAGATTCGGTTGCGCCCAAAATCTTTTGACCATCTTTATACCATTGATACATCAAATCGGGAACATCATTGGTTTTCAAAAGTGTACCTTCGCTTCGTAAAGTAGGACGGCGCGAAATCACCACAGGAATTTTATGGCTTTGATTATTTTCACGCTCTACCACCACATAAATAATACGTTCTATCTGCACCGCAATTTGTAATTTTTTGCCCCGTCCCAATTCAGTTTTTAGGTCTTGGTCATCATACCAAATCGTGTTGGCACTCTGTTCCGCAGTGCCTTCCGAAATCAGCGTTACCGAAGTATCTGACATACAATAGGCTTTTGGCACAATAATTGTTGGAAAAGCAGGAATCACATTTAGCGTATAATCCAGCGTCATCGTCAAATCGGGCAATACTGCATTGGTTATCACACATTTGTAATTTCCCGTGTATTGTGGCGTGGCTTTTTCGATAAAATATTCCGATGTAGTCGATATGATGTCATTATTGTTTTTGCCCACTTTTTTCCATTGATATTGATTGGCATCTTGGAGGTATATCTCATTGATTGTCAGCACAAAACGATTATTTTCTTCCACAAGAATTGTGTCGTTTTTTTGCCCCAATCGTTGAGGAGCGTAAATAAACGTATTGGCAGTCCGATTTGGCACTAAGTATCTGAATGTCAAAAGGTTATTACGCACTTGCAATTCCGATAATCCGATAGACGACAAGTCGGGTAATTCCTCCAAATTGTTATCATTCAGCATCAATTTGGTCAGATTTTGGAGTTCGATAAATTCGTCAGGTACACGCCCACCCAATTTATTATTACTCAAATTTAGTTCTTTCAAAGAAATTAACTTCCCTAATTCAACAGGAATTTGACTATTTTCCGTAAAATTATTTCCTTCAAGTAATAATTTTTCCAGCGCACGCATTTCGCCCAAAACTATCGGAATTGTTCCCTCAAATTTATTATTACTCAAATCTAATTCCTTGACTGACAAGAGTTTACCGAATCCTGATGGAATTTCACCGCTCAATATATTTCCCGAAAACCGAACCAAAGTCAGTCGAGTTAAGAATTGTAACGTATTTGGTAATTGCCCTACCAAGTTATTATTCTGTAAATTTATTTCGGTGATGCGGTCATTGACGACCGTAATTCCGTACCAATTTTTAATATTTTTGGTATCAAACTCACCTTGTGCGTTTTTCCAATTATCGTTATTTTTCCAGTTATCACCATCGGTCGCCTGATATAATTGTATCAATACTTCCGCATCCGAAATTTGTACGTCAGGCTCAAGAACTTGCAAGATGATGCGCTGCCGAAACAACGTCAGTTCGGGTAAAAGTGGATTTTTGATTTCGCACAAATATTCACCCGCATCCGCATAATCCAAACTTTCAATCACAAAAATATTTTTATCGGTGCCAGCCAAATTATTTCCATTTTTCTTCCACTGATACTTGGTTTGCGTACCGCCCGCATCCGTTACGGAAAGCTCCAGCCGTGTCCCCCAAATGCGTACCAAAGTCAGCACCTCATCCAAATCGGCTTGGGGCGTATATGTAAATTTGGAAATCTTTTCGTTGGGTTCTAAATCGGCAAAAATAAACTTGTTGTTATGTGCCTGTAAAACATCGAGTTGCGCCGAAAAATTAGGCATTCCTGCCAATTTATTGGTATGAATATACAGTTTTTTGAGGTCAGGCAAGCGGGTTAAATATTGAGGTACATTTCCTGTCAAGGAATTATCAGACAGGTTTAACTCATTCAAAACCAGCAAATTAGATAAATCAGGAATTTCGCCCGTCAAATAATTTGCACCCAAATTCAATAGTTTAATATTCGTGAGTTGATTTAATGAATTAGGGATTTGTCCGGTCAAACTATTATCAAATAAATTCAACCGAATCAAATCAGTCAGCTTGCCCAAACTTATCGGAATTGCGCCTTCCAAACGATTATTATTGAGATATAACTCCTTGATTCGTAAGGCATTAGCAATATCCGCAGGAATAGTACCTTGCAGTCCGTTATCCGATAAATCCAGTATCGTAAGGGCGGCTAACTTTCCGAGCGTTGGCGGAATTGCGCCAGACAATCGGTTGTGATTCAGGGCTAAGATTTCGAGCTGTCCGAGATTGCCGAGCGTGGCAGGAATCTGACCTTCCAGCCGATTATTTGATAAATTCAGATGGGTCAGATTGCTCAAATTTCCCAACGATTCGGGAATAGTTCCATCAAAAGTATTCCCGCTCAAATTGAGTGTGCCGAGTGCTTTGAGGCTACCTAATTGCGTAGGAATTTTGCCCGAAAAAAGATTATTTTCAAGATTTATGTATGTGATTTTCTGTAAGTTATCGAATTTATTATGAATTTCTCCCGTAAGATTATTTCCTGATAAATCCACAAATTCGAGGCGAATGAATTGCTGAATTTGGACTGGAATTTCACCTGTCAAATCATTATTTTTGAGGTCTAACGTTTTGAGCGAATCAAATTTGACAAAAGCCTCTGGAATTTTGCCCGTGAGATTATTTCCACTTAAATTCAGGAATTCGAGATTTTCCAAATTCTTCAAATCATCAGGAATCTTACCCGTTAAATTAAAGTTATTTACCAATACACTGACCACACGCCCCAACCGTACATTTACGCCCTCCCATGTATAAACAGGATTGTTAAAATTCCACTGATATTTCCAATTCTTACCTTCTGTTTTTTGGTAAAGTGCCACCAATGCCAAGGAATCCTGCTCGTTGGTTTTGGGGTCATTCACATCCAAAAAAATCGGACTGCGGCGCAAAGTCAGTTTGGGTAATTTACTATTTTTGATACTCGCCCAATACATCCCTGCATCCGTAAAAACGAGCGGACTCAATGTCAAAGTAGCAGTTTTCGTGCCGACCAAATTGGTTTCCGAATCCTTAAACCATTGATATTCATTGGCTGTGCCTTCAATTTTGCTATTCAAAACAATCGAATCGCCGTATAATTTTTCGAGGCGAAGCGTATCCAAAACCATTGCCTGCGGTGCATAACTAAAAGACGAAATAAAGGCATTATTTTCTAAGTCCTCGAAAGTCAAGAAGTTATCCGCCACATCGAGGCGTTCGATTTGTCCTTGCGGAAATGTAGGAATATTGATAAAACGATTATTTTGAAGACGCAATTTTCTCAAATGAGGCATTTTACTTACATCCGCAAAGAATGAAGGTAAATCGCCTTCCAGATTATTATTATACAAATATAGTTCTCGGAGCGCACCCAGATTTTCCCAATTCGTAGGGATAATTCCCGAAAAGAAATTATTTTGTAAGTGAAAGGCTCGTAAATTGGTCATGACACCGATTTCTGGCAATAAATTACCTTGTAACTTATTGTCATTCAGGAAGATACGCTCCATGTTGTTCAGGTTCTGAAAAGAGGTCGGAATATTACCTGTCAATTCATTTTCTTGCAAATACAATTCTTTGAGCAGGACTAAATTCCCGATTTCGGTGGGGATGGTCTGCCCGATGTAATTATTTTGCAAATCCAAGACTTCTAATTGCGCCAAGTCTTTGAGTTCTGGCGGTAAAAATCCCCGTAAGTTATTGTCTGGCAGTCGGATAGCAATTACTCGCCCTGTGGTCGGATTGACGGTAACGCCTTCCCAACTCCCCCATTTTGCGACATTACCCCAGTGTGTATTTTTTACCCAATTTACCCCGCCTGTTGCCGTATAAAATGCCATTAAAGCCTCAAAATCTTGCGTACTAACCGAAGCACTCAAAACCTGCACACTAATATTATTTCGATAAATGGTTAATTTATTGAGGGCGACATCGGTTGTTGTGATGACGGCATAATAAACTCCGCCATCCGTCAATAAGGCATTGGTCATCGTGAGCGAATGATGGGTCTGCGTAGGCAACAACTCACTGCCCTTGAACCATTGATATTGGTTGTTTG
>CAZNYR010000072.1:13783-20110 GCA_964577275.1 uncultured Cytophagales bacterium
TGCCCCGCCAATTTGTGCGGTCAAAAACAAGGTTTCGCCAGCGATAATGGTGTGTGTGTATTCGTTAAGTGCCTTATTTTGAGGGGCATAGCTAATTAGTTTTGTTTTGTTCGGTTCTAAATCGCCAAAATCTAAATTGTTATTTTCGACCTGCAAATTCACTAAATTGGTATTAGAAGTAAAATTAGGCAAATCATTAAATAAATTATCTTGTAATTTAATCCGCTCCAAATTTGGCAAAGTTCCCAACGAAGCTGGATTTCCCGTCAGTTGATTGTTATTGGCATAAAATATTTTGAGATTCTGCAAAAAACCAAGATTAGGCAAATCGCCTGTGAGTTGATTATTCTGAATCTGTAAATTGATTAAGGCAGATAAATAATTTATTTCATTTGGTAATTGTCCACTTAGCAAATTGTCATTTAAAGTCAAAATACTTAACTGAGAGGGTGCATAACTTACATCGTCCGAAATAATATATTTTGGAACTTGTCCAGTAAATTGATTTTCGTGCAAATACAATTCGGATAATTGGTAGATGACTCCAGATGAAATTTTAGGCAAATTGCCTGTCAGTCGATTATTACTTAAATCCAAGATTTTGAGCCAGTTATCGGCAAAGAAGTCGTTGGTAAATCCAGCTTCAAAACGATTATTATTGAGGCGTAATTCAGTTAGATAATATACTCGATGAAGTGTTGAGGGAATCGTGCCAGATAATGAATTATGACTTAAATCAACCACTTCGAGCGCACCATCATTGGTCGTAATAAATTTGTCAGGAACATTTCCTGATAAATTATTATGATTAAGTCGGATTTCGGTCAGTTTATTCAATTCAATCACTTGGTCTGGAATCGTTCCCGACAAACCGTTATTTGATAAATTCAAATATTCCAAAGCAGTAGCAAATCCGATTTGAGCGGGAATATTACCCGATAAATCATTGGAAGCCAAATTCAAATATTTGATATTGAACAAGTTACCTATTTGGGTTGGAATTGAGCCTTCCAAATAATTAGCCGATAAATCTAAGGATTCCAATGCGGTCAAATCGCCGATGGCGGGGTCAATATTTCCCTCCCACGACTTGGCATACAAATCCAGCTCTGCGACACGCCCTTTTTTGACCGTAACGCCATCCCATGTCGTGATTTCGTCAGAAAGATTCCAAGAAAAATCGGCACTAATAGCTCCCTGATAAATAGTGATTAACGCTAAGGAATCTTGATTAGAAATCTTGCCCCAGCCCGTGAGCTTGAGCGTATAAGGCGATTCGTTGCTGTCATTAGAATATAATTTTAGGGTGGCGGTGCGTGTGCCTAAATCGGAGGGCGTAAAGCGCACCTCAAAAGTGAGCGTTCCGCCAGATGCGGGAATGCCCGTAGTCGTAAAAGGACTCACGGAAGTAAAATCTGCGCCTTCAATTTCCAACATCGCTCCCATCAAATACAAATCGCCTTTGCCCGTATTTTGGATAGTAATGGTCTTTTGGACGGATTGTTGCACTTCGGATTTGCCAAAAGATAGCGTTTCGCCACTGGAAATAAAAGCCACTTCTTTGAGGTGGATTTCGGGTGAAAAACTTTCGTAAGCCCCCATGTCAATGGCAAGGTCATCCTTTCGTGGATTTCCTGCCAAGTCAAGTTCTTGAACATTGGAAGCATTATTTCCAGCGTTTATGGCTGGAGATAAAGGCTTCAAAGTCAGGTCATTAGAGGGGTCAGTAAATAATGGCGATTGCCCCAAAATATTATTTCCAGCATCCGTTACGTTGGAAATATGCGTGATAACGGCATTCCCTTTTATCAAACAATACGCAATATTGATGGTCGTTTGACCAAAATTTCTGATATCTTTGCCTCCATTTGTGGCAGTATTTTCGTAAAAAATCGAATTAGAAATTTTATAATCGACATTGTCATATTCTCGATAAATTGCGCCTCCTTGTTGCGAGGCGTGATTCCTTGAAAATGAGCAGTTTACGATATTAAATCCCGTACCATTAGAACAGATTGCGCCACCGTATTTTGCTAAATTTCCGATAAATACCGAATTGATAATTTTTACCAAACCACCACTTCTGGCATAAATTGCGCCAGCATCGACATCGTTGATGGCATCTTTTCCATTTTTAATAAAAATACAGTTGAGAATTGTCGCACTCGAATTAATCAAATAAACGGGTGTGGCGTGATTTTCAAACCTACAATTTTGAATCGTAGGCGAGGAATTTTCGTTAAAAATGCCATTATAATATCCGCCTTTGAGTATAAAACCATCCAAAATTGCTTCTGCACTCAAATTCGGATTTTCGTTGGTGATGAGGCGATATATATTTTCGCCCTGATTTCCTAAGGAAAGCGTACTTCCGATGCCCGAAGGATTATCATCATTATTTATATCGCCCGTGATGACGGTCGGATTTGTACGCCAATTTCGCTGATTACGAGCGGATTCCGTGCCAGCAAAACCGCCATAAATGCCTACGCCTTCCTTCATGACGAAGGTTTTTTCTCTGACATCGGCTGGCGAAGCATTTAATGTTTTGTCTTTGGTAGGCGTATAGTTTCCTGCCTTCACCCATATTTCATCGCCTGATGTAGCACCCTCCAAAGCAGCTTGCAAGCTCATCGTATTGCTCCAGTCGCTTCCATTCATCGCACCACTTGGTGTATCCGAAACACGATATATTTTTGCGCCACTAAATATGCTACTTTGCACCCAATTCGAGGTCGTGTTAATTTTGGCAAATCCCGACATCGTGCCATGATTATTGTTGGCAGTTTGGTCTTTGATTTCGGGAATTGAAATGGTTCGATTGTCCCACGTTGCTGTGGCTTCGTCAAAATTATAATAAGCGACCAAATTTGCTTCATTTCCTACCAATCTGTTATCCTTATTGGTCTGAATTTCAGTGAGGTTACGTACACTTTTCCAGATACGGACTTCGTCTATTGTTCCAATAAAATATTCATCATTTCTGCTCAACACATTCGTTCCGATTATCAATTCGTTACCGACCGTACTTAGGGCTAAGGGCGCACTTCCAACCAAAACGCCATCAACATAAAGCACAACCGTAGTGCCATCGTAAGTAAATGCTACGTGATGCCATGTGTCATCTGCCACGTTCATAGAGGTCTGATAATCAGCAAATTCCCCGATAAATGCAAGATATCCTGTGGGCGTAACGTTCAAGCTATTGCGTTGTCCTGCCGCATCAGTTCCCCAGCTCACAATATTTCGAGATTCTCCCGTAAAAATAAAAGAAGTTTTTATCCATGCTTCTACCGTTCTTGGGGCATTTCCAACAGGCAAATCGGCTATTGCTCCCGGCATTGATATAATCATCCGTTCCGTCAAAATGCAGGGCATTGTTGGTGTTTCTGTCGAGCCAATTAGACGAACTGCCTGTTTTGATAAAATTTTTCAGCGTTCCATGATTATTGTTGGCGGTTTTATCCTTAATTTCGGGGGCGACAATGCCTGTATTATTTCCGCTTGGTATTCCTTCATTAAAATTGTAATACGCTATCAAATCCGTTTCATTTCCGACTAATTCAAGGTTTTTATTGGTCTGAATTTCAAGTGGTGTTCGAGCCACATCCCAAAGCCGATATTCATCAATTTCCATTTGTGGGCTACCAGACGGAAATCCAAAAAACATATTTTCTGTACTGCTGTTCATGGCAAACGCATCCGTATTCGTACCATAAAGAGTGCCATCCACGAAAAGTTGTCGATTTCCGCTACCATTCGCCACGAAAGCGTAATGATGCCACAATCCATCGTTTTTCAAAGCTCCTGCATAATCCGCCCCATCGCCCACCGTTACATGAGTTAAACCATTGCCCGCCACAATTTTAACGCCTACGCCTCCGTCTTTCTTTCTGATAATGTGTCGCTCCGCATTTGAGGTGGTTTTGAGCCAAAACTCCACCGTATGTGTATCATCAATATTTAGAAATGCCTGATGCGGTATCTCGACATAACCCGTGCCGTTAAAATGGAGCGACTTATTTTGGGCTTCTACCCGATTCATAAACACTAACCCAATCAAAATCAATACCTTAGCAGATAGAAATTTCATAAATAAAAGGTTGAGATTTATGGAAGTTGGATATGAAAAAAGTATGTAACGTGAATCCATCATCGGCGTATTTTATTAAAGTATTTTTACCCCAAATTTAAGCTAATAATCGCATTTATCCAAACGCAGTCAGTTTACAAAAAAGTTACAAAATGAGCTTGAATTGCAAAAAAAACATGCGTTTGCAATTCTTTTATGTTGATTTAACCGTATTTTGCGAATCAAAACAGCAATCAAATCCTGTGATAGAAGATATTTTAGATATTAAGATTGAATTTTTGAAAGGCATCGGTCCCAAAAAAGCCGAAATCCTTAACAAAGAACTGGCGATTTTTACGCTTCGGGATTTGGTACAACATTATCCCTTTCGGCACGAAGACCGTTCGCAATTCTATGACATCGGCGACATTACCGAAGATTATCCCTATGTTCAATTAAAGGGATATATTACGCAGGTTCAGGTTTCGGGCGTGGGACACAAAAAACGCCTTTCCGCATTGTTGCGCGATGCCTCTGGCGTGGTCGAATTGGTCTGGTTTCGGAGCGTGGATTGGATTCAGAAATCACTCCAACAAGGACGGATGTACATTGTTTATGGAAAACCTACTATGTATGGCAAGCGATTTAGTATTCCGCATCCCGAAATGGAATTGCATGACCCCCAAAAACCACGAGAAGGCAACTTATATCCCGTGTATCATAGCACCGAAAGATTACGAAAATTTAGCCTCGAAAGTAAATTTATTGCCAAACACATCCAGACACTTTTCGAGTTATTTTTTGATAAAATCAATGAAACCTTACCTCAAGAAATTATCAAGAAATATCATTTTATTTCTCGGCGTGAGGCATTAAAAAATATTCATTTTCCCACTTCGATTGAGGCTTTGAAACACGCCAATTTACGGCTCAAATTCGAGGAATTTTTTTATTTACAACTTCAATTATTGCAAATTCGGACGGATAGAAAAGAAAAATTTAAGGCGCAACGCCTTCAAAAAACGACCCGTTTGACCGAATTTTATAAGAATCATTTGCCTTTCGATTTGACAAATGCCCAAAAACGGGTCATTCGTGAAATTTATCAAGATGTTGGTTCTGGCGACCAAATGAACCGACTTTTGCAGGGCGATGTCGGGAGTGGCAAAACGATTGTGGCATTTATTGCCATGTTGATGGCCATTGATGCTAATGCCCAAGCCTGCATGATGGCACCCACCGAAATTTTGGCTGACCAGCATTTTACGGGTTTGAAGCAATATGCTGATTTACTGGGACTTAACATTGCCAAATTGACAGGTTCATCCAAAACTTCGGAACGCCGAATCATTCACGAACAACTTTTATCAGGCGAATTAAATATCATTATTGGCACGCACGCACTCATCGAAGACACGGTAGATTTTCAGAATTTGGGGCTTTGTATCATTGATGAACAGCATCGGTTTGGGGTGGCGCAACGGGCAAAACTTTGGGCAAAAAGTAGCATCGGACATCCGCATATGTTGGTGATGACCGCCACGCCGATTCCCCGTACTTTGGCAATGACTTTGTATGGCGATTTGGACGTATCAATTATTGACGAATTGCCCGCAGGACGCAAGCCAATTAAAACGATTCATCAATACGATTCGGCACGTTTGGCGGTCTTTGGTTCGATGAAAAAACAAATCGAATCGGGACGACAGATTTATGTCGTTTATCCACTTATCGAAGAATCTGCAACTTGGGATTACAAAAACTTACAAGATGGCTACGAAAGCATTTGTCGCGCTTTTCCGAACGTGCCTATTAGCGTGGTGCATGGCAGAATGAAACCCCAAGATAAGGACTACGAAATGCAGCGTTTTGTCCAAAACGAAACCAAAATCATGGTCGCCACGACCGTGATTGAAGTGGGCGTAAATGTGCCGAATGCCACGGTCATGGTTATCGAAAATGCCGAACGATTTGGCTTGGCGCAGTTGCATCAGTTGCGAGGCAGAGTGGGGCGTGGCGCAGAGCAATCGTTTTGTATTTTGATGAGTTCATACAAACTTTCTAAGGAAGCCCGTTTTCGTATCGAAACGATGGTCAGAACCACCGATGGATTTGAAATTGCGGATGCCGACCTGAAATTACGAGGTCCCGGCGATATGCACGGCACACAACAAAGCGGAATGGTCAATCTCAAACTTGCCGATATTGCCAAAGACCAAGCCATTTTACAACAAGCACGAGAAACCGCTTCGGCA
>CAZNYR010000073.1:0-588 GCA_964577275.1 uncultured Cytophagales bacterium
TTTGGGCATAAGTTTGGGTAGCAACATTCTGAAAATCAATGGTTTGGTTTGCTTTTGTAATTTTGAAAGTCATTTCGACAAATCCCGATGCGTTAAAATTATCGGTGGCAGGTTTCCAAACCTTAATTTTGACTTCGCCTACGGCAGTTCCTGTGGGAACGATATTTCCGTTGGCATCCACGGTGGCAAATTCCTGTCCCGAAATGATTTCAAATTGTACATTGTCCACGCCAAAATTAGGCTTGAAACCTGCGGCATTTTGAGCCATGTCGGATAATGGTTTCAGGTCGGAGGTGGTCAAAGTTTGCGTTCCTTTGGCGACTTGAACCGAAAAACTATGCGTAGCGGCATTGAACAAGGTAGTTCGTGGCGTATCTGCCTTCACTTCTACGTTTCCTGCGCCCGTAATGTAGAGTTTATCGCCCACAATGACGGCATTTCCCGAAACGACCGTATAAGTAACGGTTACGCCATTCACTACGGTCGGTAATTGAATAAATGCGCCTTGTTGGAAATTCAGCGTTGTCGGGATTTGCGTAAAATTACCTGAAAGCGGTATATCTTTTCGGATGATAGGCGCAGGCAAAG
>CAZNYR010000073.1:598-19860 GCA_964577275.1 uncultured Cytophagales bacterium
CCGCCGCCACCGCCACCGCCACCAGTTGTGGGTGGGGCGGGATTTGGATTTTGATAAATAATTAATTCACCATTATTTGTCGTGATGGCTAAATCCATATCGCCATCACCATCTGCATCATAAGCCTCGATAGCAGTTGGCGTATTTGGTAAACTGATGGTTTTGAATGTATTATAACTTCCTGTTCCATCATTTTTTAGTATTGAAATATTCTTGCCATCACCATTGGCTGTGGCAACGTCCAGATGACCATCGCCATCCATATCAAAAATGACGATTCCGAGAGGACCACCGCCCACGGCGAAATCAGTTTTTGCGCTGTAATTTCCTGCGCCATTATTTTTCAAAACTGAAACATTATCCGAACTATTATTGGATGCAATCAAATCCATATCGCCATCGCCATCTACGTCCACTGCCTTGACGACCTGCGGAGAAGTTCCTGCGGTATAATCGGTTTTTGTGCCATAATTTCCTGTACCATCATTCAACAAAACGGACAGATTATTTGAATTTCGGTTGGCTACTGCCAAGTCCATATCGCCATCGGCATCCGCATCAAAAGCCGTAACGCTGTACGGAGCTGTTCCGACTGCATATTTTGTGGTTGTGGCATATCCTCCTGCGCCGTTATTTTTCAAGACCATGACTTCATTTGAGCCTTCTAATGCTACGGCTAAATCCAAATCGCCATCGGCATCTGCATCAAAAGTGGTGATACCGTAAGGATTTGTTCCTGCACCAAAATCGGTACGGGTATAATTTCCAGTTCCATCATTTTTTAGGATAGAAATATTACCTGAATTAGAGTTTGTTAGGGCTAAATCCATATCGCCATCGCCATCTACATCTAAAGCTACGGCAGTATGAGGCGAATTATCGGTAGCAAAGTCCGTTTTTGTGGCGTAACTTCCCGTTCCATCATTTTTGAAAATGGAAATATTGTTAGCACCTCGATTCACAACAGCTAAGTCCAAATCGCCATCGCCATCCACATCCAAAGTTACTACGGTATTTGGATTTGTTCCTGTGGCAAGTCCGTTTCCGGCGGTCTGAAATTCGGTAGTTCCTGCATTTGCCTTGACCGTAAATGAAAATTGCGTTTTGGCATCGCCGCCATCGGTGCTTTGCACGCCGTTCGTAAAAATGACGGTTATTGTTTCGCCCGCCTTAAAAGATTTAGTAGGATTGTAGGTTACGGTCGAAGTTCCGCCGCCTGACCAAGTTCCTGCGGTATGAAGTCCTGATTGTGAGCCAATAATTTTGATATTCGTTGTGTTCAGGGTTGCTCCATTAATGGCTTTGCTGAAAGCGACCTGAATAGCAGTATTGGCATTTTGGTTTATGGCATTATTCGTTGGGCTAACCGAATTGACGGTGGCAGGTGGTGCTGCATTTCTAAGAATTTGTAATTTGCCATCATTTGTTACGATAGCTAAATCCATATCGCCGTCATTATCAGCATCATAAGCCGAAATGGCGTTTACTTTCACACCAATATTCATGTTGGTAGCCGTACCGTAATTTCCTGTTCCTCCGTTGGTTAAGAAAGCGATATTCGTACCATCGTGATTTGCTACGGCTAAATCTAAATCGCCATCGCCATCCGCATCATAAGCCGTAGTTCCATAAGGGAAACCATTTACACCAAAGTTTATTGGTGTGTCATAACTTCCCGAACCATTATTTTTCAAAAGTGATACATTGCCCGAATTATAATTTGTTGAAACTATATCCATATCACCATCGCTATCTGCATCTAAAATTGTTAAAGCTAAAGGATAATCGCCTGCGGCAAAATCTGTTTTTGTGCCATAGCTACCTGTTCCGTCATTCAACAAAACAGAAATATTATCCGACTGATAGTTAGCGACTGCCAAGTCTATATCTCCATCATTATCCGCATCAAAGGCTTCTACATAAATCGGGTCATAATCGACACTTCCTACCGCATATCCCGTAGATGTGCCGTAATTTCCTGAACCATCATTCATAAAAACTGCTACTTCATGAGGTTTACCAACTGCTACGGCTAAATCCAAATCGCCATCGGCATCGGCATCCAAAGCCGTAATACCAGTAGGAAAAAGTCCCGTAGCAATCGTGCTGGTACTGGAAAAATCTCCTGTACCATTATTTTTCATGATGTAAATATTATTTGCACCTGCGTTAGTTACTGCCAAATCCATATCGCCATCGCCATCTACGTCTAAGGCAACTCCTATGAAAGTTTGATCGCCTGCACCAAAATCCGTTTTTGCTCCGTAATTTCCATTTCCATTATTTTTGAAGATAGAGATATTGTCCGAACCATTATTCAGGACACCCATGTCCAAATCGCCATCCCCATCGACATCCAGCGGAATAACATCAAAAGGCGTGGCTCCTGCCGTTAGTCCGCCACCGCTTACGGTTTGGAAGAAGGTAGTTCCTGCATTTGCCTTGACCGTAAATGAAAATTGGGCTTTGGCATTGCCGCCTTGTCCTGTTTTTGAGCCACTAAACACAACGCTGACGGTTTCGCCCGCCTTGAAAGGTGTGGTCGGCGTGTAGGTTACGGTCGAAGTTCCGCCGCCCGTCCAATTTCCGCCCGTGTTTGCACCTGATTGTGAACCGATAATTTTTACGTTGGTTGCGTTTAATGTTGCGCCATCAATGACCGTACTGAAAGCCACTTGAATGGCGACATTTGTATTTTGATTCAGGGCATTATTCGTTGGGCTAACCGAATTGACGGTGGCAGGTGGAACAGCAGGCAACGCAGGATAAACCCACAACTCCTCTCCGTTAATGCCGTTGTTAGCCGTAAAAATGAGTTTTGTGCCTACGACTGTCAAACCACTGGGGCTACCGTTTCCTGCACCTGCTTGAATATTAGCGAAAAGCTGCGTATTTCCTGCCGTACCATCCGTTACCCAAAGTTCTCGTCCGTTTGTGCCATCATCTGCTACGAAATACAATTTATTATCATACACGATAAATTGAGCAGGGCTACTACTTCCTGCAGGATGAATATCTTTTAACATTTGTGTACCAGCTCCCGTGCCGTCTGTTTCCCATAATTCTATCTGAGTTCCATCTCCTGCACTGAAATATAATTTGCCATTGAAAACGGTTAGATTGTTGGGATAAGCATTACTAACACCTCCTCCGACATTAATATCTTTGACGATTTGCGTCCCTAAGGCTGTGCCATCGCTCATCCAGAGTTCTGTGTTTTCTGCGTTAAAAATACCCATAAATGGGTCGATACTACCCGCATCGCTTGCTGTGAAATATAATTTACCATTAAATTCTATAAAATTATCGATAGCACTTTCACCACTTCCCGGATTGATGTCTTTGACCAATACGGTTCCAGCAGCAGTTCCATCGCTGACATAAAGTTCATTCCCAGTGGTAGCGTCAGTTCCACGGAAAAATAATTTATTGCCCCCTATCACGGTCAAATTAAATGGAATACTTCCTGCTGCGCCAGTTCGAATATCTTTGAGCATTTGCGTACCTGCCGCTGTGCCGTCCGTTTCCCAGAGTTCACTTCCATTGGTGCCTTCATTGGCTGTGAAATACATTTTTCCGCCCATGACCACAAACTTTAAGCCACCAGAACCAATCGAACTCCCAGCACCGACATTAATATCTTTGAGCATTTTCGTCCCAGCTACTGTACCATCCGATTCCCAAAGTTCTCGTCCGTTTGTGCCATCGTTGGCGACGAAATAAAATTTGCCATTAAAAAGAGTCAGGGCTTCTGCATCCGAACCATTGGCACCAGGATTAATATCTTTGAAGAGTTGAGTACCAGCCGTTGTGCCATCGCTTACCCAAAGTTCTTTTCCATTTACAGCATCATCAGCCATAAAATAAAATTTACCACCAAACTCAATGAATTCACTATTAAAAACGCCCCAACCGCCACCTGCTTGGATGTCTTTGAGGAGTTGTGTACCCGTAGGCGTGCCGTCCGTTACCCAAAGTTCGCCACCATGCGTCCCATCAGATAGTTCGACATAGAGCTTGCCTCCAAAAACTATCTTTTTGTTGATAAAAATATCACCACCAGCATTAATATCCTTGAGTAAGGATTGTGCCTGCAAGCTATTTCCCGTGAAAAACAGGAA
This sequence comes from uncultured Cytophagales bacterium, assembly GCA_964577275.1. Taxonomy (GTDB): domain Bacteria; phylum Bacteroidota; class Bacteroidia; order Cytophagales; family Thermoflexibacteraceae; genus UBA2561. Next base: position 4,720 of record CAZNYR010000073.1, read on the forward strand.
AGCCAATGCGATTACGCCAAAGTATTTTCTTACCATTTTGCTCTAATTGTTTTGAAGTTTTAAAATTTAAAAAAGGAAAAATTTTTGTTCTCGGAGCAAAACTAATGGAAACACAAGAGGAGATGCAAGAATTGATACCCTTCAAAATCCCTTTGAAAATAAAATAAGCTATGGTATTATTCGTGTTTTTTTTGGTATAAAACCAAGATTTGCTTAAAGGTTTATTTTTGAGGCAAGAATAAAACGGAAGTTGGAGATTCGTGAAAATATATTTATTATATTGATTATCAAGTATTTAGACCGTATTTATCATTGAAAACTGTCTGGAAAATAAAAATAGATAAAATAGTTTTGTGAATAATGCACCCTTCATTTACACTTCAAAAAATAGTAACTTCCTGAATTGATTTCCAGATAAATTAATGAGATGTATATTATTTTTTGTAATATTCCAAGATAAAAATGGTATTATTCAAATATTTTTCAGGCATTTGATGTTCATCATTTGGACATCACGTCATGCCTTATCCTCCTAAAATTTGATTTATGACATCCCGAATTTTATTCATAATCGAAGCCAATTCGGAATCCGATTTATTGGCACTGACCATATCGGAGGTTTCGGAAAGCGGAGTACGTTCGGCAATCGTCAGGGCAAACATTTCGGTAAAGAAACACACAAATTCGGCAGAAATTCCCGTTTTTTGTGCCTGAAAATTGACTCGAAACGAAAAATCCATGTGTTGTTGCAGTTGCGTGGGGATAATTTGTGCGACCATTTCAGGGCTATATGTCTGAATTTCAGGGATGTGTCCAGTAATTTTTCGGTTCAAAATATCGGCGTATTTCGTAACGACCGAAGCCGCCAAAATATTATCGACCTCCAATAGCATGGCTTCCCGCATTTCGGGATTTCCGATTAAACTCTTGGGTAACAGGGCTTTATAGGTTTTTGTAGCATTATTATCCGAAAAAATTAAGAATGAATTGGCTTTCATTTGTCCTACGATTTCGGTTCGTAATACGAAATATTTATCCTCGTCCAGCTTGACCGAATGCAAGACATCAGATGGCGATAGATGCAAGGCTAAATGTTGCAAAATTACCTCGTCCTGAAGCATTTTAGCAAACGATTTGGCGGCATTTGCCAGCGCAATTTTTGCGGTGTCTTTTATCAATTCGGCTTCCTCTTGTGTGAAAGATACAATCGCCATAATCTATCTTAATTATTAATTTTATTTCTTATAATAATGATATTACGTTAAAACTGTATGATTGGTCGAAATAGACGATATTTTACCAGCGGCAAACAAATGATTAACGACCGAAGGAATATCCATGACCAAACACACATTTCCATTTCCCAAAATCGTAACGCCACTGATAAATGGCACTTTATCAGCGGGTTTACTCAATGGTTTTTCGATAATTTCTTTTTGGTGCAAGAGCTTATCCACGACCAAACCTACCAGCCGATTGGTGGCAGAAATGACAATGACAAACAACTCGTCTTGGTCGGATAATTGCTCATAACCACGATGCAAAATCTTGCTTTCGTACAAATTTTCGAGGCACTCTGACGTGAACAAATCACTCAACCAGACGACCGAAATTGTTTGATTGAGATAGGTTGCCGCCAGCCCTTTGCCGACTTTATGAATATCTGATTTTTTGAGGTTGATGACCGCCTCGGTAAATATCAGCGGAATGGCATATTCGGTATTTTGGGAAATAAACAAAAGCACACTTTTGACCGCCATCGAAGCGGGCAAAAACATACTTATTTTTGAGCCTTTGCCGATGGCTGTCGTGATTTTGACTTTGCCCCCCACCGAATCAGTCGCTCGTTTCACCACATCCATTCCCACGCCCCGCCCCGATACGGCGGTTACTTTTTCTGCACTGGAAAATCCAGCCTCAAAAATAAGATTAATAACCTCATTATCAGATATTTGTGCTGCCGTTTGTGGCGTTAAAAATCCTTTTTCGAGGGCTTTTTTTCGGATAATATCGGCAACGATACCGCGCCCGTCATCAGCCACTTCAATCACGACATGGTCTTTATCATTTCGTGCCGAAAGCGTTACTTTGCCTACGGGATTTTTGCCGATTTTTTGGCGTTCATCGGCGGGTTCGATGCCATGACTAATTGCATTTCGGACAAGATGAATCAAGGAATCGCTAATAATTTGCAAAATATTTCGGTCGATTTCAACGTCCGTGCCTTGCAATTCGAGTTGTACTTTTTTGCCTTCCTTGACGGAAATATCACGGATAATCCGATGAAATTTGTTGAACAAAACGCTCACTTGCACCAGCCGAACACCCATGACGGAATATTGCAAATCGGAAGTAATGCGATACAAGGCAGCATAATCGTTTTCGTCTGCCAGTTCCGAAACTTGACTTTGGGTAATGAGTTTATCCTTTTCGATTGCCAATTCGCCGACCAGATTTAACAAATTATCCAACTTTTCGACAGGCACCTGCACGAGGTCAGAAAACGTAATTTTGGGTTGCTGTTTTTTGTCGATGGATTCGTTCGTATCTTCCTGTTTATCAATACTTTCAGGTATTTCTAAGGCGGTTTGAGGCGTTGGGTTTTTGGGCGTGTTTTCAGCATCCTTTTGAGGCAAAATTTCTGTCGTTACGCTGTCGTCTTGGAGTTGGATGCCTTTGGCATTTCGTAAGATGACTTTGAGTTTGGTTTGGATGCCTTGATAGCGTACTTTTTCGCCCGATTGCACTGCCTGAATTAGCTCGCCTAATTTGTCATTGGCACGGAATAAATCATCAAAAATCGTGGTGGTTAATTGGAATTTATCCTGCCGAATTTCGCCAAAAATATCTTCGAGCAGGTGCGCTGTTTCGGAGATGGGCGTAAATCCCATCGCTGCGGCATTTGCCTTGAGGGTGTGAGTAATTCGGAAAATAGCATTTACTGCCTCTTTGTCAGCGTGGTCATTTTCCAACTTGACAAAAAACTGATTGAGTTCTTCGTAATTTTCGAGTGCCTCTGCCAAAAATAATGCTTTGTATTCTTCTTCCTTCGCCATAGGTTTATCGTCATGCCGTGATGCCATTTTCAATCATTATCCCAAAACTTTATGAATCGAATCAATCAGTTGTTCGGGCGTAAAAGGTTTGACCACGTAGCCATCTGCTCCTAAAGACAATCCCGTATTAATGACTGATTGTTGTCCTACGGCACTGACCATCAGGATTTTAGTAGGACAATGTTCGTCTTTTAGGGTTTTGATAATATCCAAACCCAGCATATCAGGCAAAATATTATCCAACGTAACGAGGTCTGGATTGAGGTCTAAAATCAAATCAATGGCATCCTCGCCTGTTCCTGCCTCGCCAACGACCTCAAAATTTGCGCTGGTCAGGGCATCTTTGATGATGGTACGCATATACAAGGAATCATCTATCACAACGATTTTCTTCATAATAATTTGAACGATGTATCAATTTTACGATTTTGGATTTCTGTTTTTGAGTAAAGTAAATATATCAATTTAATTCGATTTCTCCTAATTTAGTCAGCGATTTGACAAATGGGCGAAAATTCGGGGCATATTTTCCAGTAAATCCGCAAATAAAAGTCCCTGAAAATTGGGTGGTTTCGGACACGCCCAATTAGACTAAATGCTTGCTCAAAGCCTTGTAAATTAAGGATTTATTGTGTGTTTTTTGGCTCATTGGTTATTTTTATTTCGTGTTTTTTTCCTGTATCTTCGCTTTGTGATAAACACAAAAAAAGACCAAAAAACACACATGAAAATCATTGAATGTCCGCGCGATGCGATGCAGGGCTTGAAGGATTTTATCCCGACAGAAACGAAAATTCGGTACATCAATCAACTGCTTCGAGTGGGATTTGATACCCTTGATTTCGGCAGTTTTGTGTCGTCCAAAGTCATTCCGCAAATGCGAGATACAGTGGAGGTATTAAAGCAACTGGATTTGAGCCAAACGCAGTCCAAGCTGTTGGCGATTGTCCCAAACCGACATGGCGCAAGTCAGGCAGCCGAATTTGTCGAAATTGATTATTTGGGGTATCCGCTTTCGGTTTCCGAAACTTTCCAGCTCCGCAATACGCACAAAAATTTACGTCAATCCCTTGAGGCTGTGGAAGATATGCAAGAAATTTGCCTCCGAACTGACAAACATTTATTGGTATATCTGTCGATGGGATTTGGCAATCCGTATGGCGACCCATACAGCCCCGAAATCTTGGAGGAATTTACCGAAAAATTAGACCAAATCGGGATAAAAACCATTCAGATTGCCGATACGATTGGCGTTTCCGAACCGCAATTAATTCGGGAGGTATTTCAAAATTTATTGACCAAATTTCCGCATATCGAATTTGGAGCGCATTTTCATTCGGCGTATTATTCGGCAAATGAAAAAGTGAAAGCCGCCTTAGATGTGGGTTGTCGGCGGTTTGATAGTGCCATCGGCGGATATGGCGGATGCCCGATGGCAAAAGATGAACTCACGGGAAACATTACTACCGAGCAGATGACGCAATTATTTTTGAGCGAAAATCTGGCATTGGGATTGGATTTTGAGGCTTTTTCGGAGTGCATCCAAATGAGTCGGCAAATTTTCCCCTAAAATTTAAATAGTTGTCCCCAAGCAATTCGGTATTTGATGGAACTATCGGCAAGGTCTGTGCGAGCCTTGCCGAAGTTCTGAAAATGATTGATTTTAGGTTAAATCCTCTAATTGTCCGGGTATTGTTTCGGGGAAGTTCATGCGTTGCCGTGTGAATGCCAGAAAGTACGAATTTTCATCAGTTTCGTTGATTTTTCGTGGAGGAATAATCCCCATGATTCGGAATGGCGTATTGAGGTACATCTCTTCAATTAATTCGTTTTTGCCCGTGGGGATGAGCATAAAATCCGCTCCGTTTTGGTGCGATTTGATGTATTGTATCGTTTTGCTCATGTCCAATTTATTATTGAAGATTCCGCCCGTTGTTAGGGGGAACGAAATAATAAATCGAGGTTCGTTTTGTCCGAACAGATGAGGATAATATGATTCGCACAAAAAACCAGTTTTGTTGGTGAGCATATTGATAGAGCGCAAGTTATCAGGCTTGACAATGCCGCGCCGAATGTATCCGTTTCGTTCCATGCCCAAGAGCGAAGTATAAATCGAAATGGCAGTTCCCATGCCCGTTTTGCCTAATTTTGGCGAAACCGTAATGATAATGCCAAACGAAGTTCGGTCTTCGCTATCATAGCCCGCCGAAATATCTGCGCCCAACATTTCGCCCGTTTGGTCATGGACAATGACCGCCGTATAGCCATGAACGACCGCCCGATAGGTGTCATATTCACTGACCAACGCCGCCACTTCGGGCTTAAACTGGGTACGCATCATGTCCATAATGCTGGGCATATCGGCACGGGTAGCAAGGCGCATGGTGCAACCGATGGCTTGGGCTTGGGCTTCGAGTTGGGTTTTATAGTCAGCAACTAATTTTTTGACCTGATGGGGTTGCGTAACTCCCTCAACATCAGGATTATACTGACAAACCTCGATGGGTTTACGGAAAGGGTCTTTTAGTTCAATTGGTGTCATTTGTACTTTAAATTTTATGAGGCATTGAGCCACTGATGCGCTTGCATTTTATCATCAAAAAAACGAATACTTAATAAGATTTTGTTCTTCGGTAGTTTGTGCTATGGAAAACCTGCGCAAAGATGTCCGAAGTTATCAAAAAGGTAAATACTTTTTGACTAATTCCAGATATAATTTTAGTTCAGTCCTTCAAACTTGCCAAGTTTTGGTGCGAAACCCCTATAAATCACAGAGAATTTTGAGATAGAAACTACGGCGATACTGTGGGATGCGTGGCGCATACGGCGTTCGTGAGGCATTTCTTACGCCCGGATGCCAGTATTCTCGGTCAGTCAGATTTTCGATAATTCCCTGCAAAGCCAATCCTTTGGTCAAGTCATAGGTCAGGGCGGTATGAAAAATGGCGTAGGCTTTAATTTCAGATAATGGACTTGCCGAAACGGACGTATTTTTGCCTGTGGGTTTGGTTGCCACGTAATTCATGCGGAGATTGGCATGAAGCCGATTTCTCAAAAATGTATGATTTACGCCCAAATTAATTTGGTGCGGTGCAATATCGCCTACTTTTACCCAAGACACATTTTCTTGGTCTTGCATCAATTTTGCTTCGGCATATGTGAACGTGTAATTGGCATACCATTCCGTGTTTTTGTGGGTATATTTACTATTCAGTTGAATGCCTTTTGATTTAGCTTCTTCTTTCCCGACAAATCGGGTGGTTGTCGTGCCGTCTGCAAGCGTATAAACCTCATCGCTAAGGACATTTTTGTAGGCAGCATTATACCCGATAATTTCAAAATAATAGTTGGCGTTGGCGCGCCATCGGAAGGTCAGTTCGTAATTGCGGACACGTTCGGGTTTCAGGGTAGGATTATTAATGCGCCGAATCGCCGAGCGAGAATATTTATTGAAGGCAGAAGCATCCTTGAAGGCTTCGGCATAAATGGCTTTGATAACAAACTTTTTGGGTGCATAAACGAGTGCCAAGCGTGGACTTAGTTCGGAGCCGTAGCCTAAACTTAAATTCTTGACCGTATTATTATCCCAGCGCAAACCGCCCGTAAGTTTCACAAAATCAGATAGTTGCCAGTCCATTTGGCAGTATGCCCCCAAATCGGTAACGTCATAAAAGTTTCCGCCTCTAATCGTGTCGTTTTGGGTCGTATAATTAATGAAACCATTTCGGGTGGGTTCTGGCACATCCGAAAGTAAATAACCACCCTGAATGACGCTACTCCGAAACTCAAAACCTCCAACGATGTCGAAATTTTCCAGATTATAAGCAAATTTGATTTCGTTTCGGAATTGTGTCGAACGCTGACTGAAATAGGTATCCAGCCAATAAGATGGCACATCTTTGACCAAACTATCCAGCCCCAAATCACCATTGCCATAACTTCGATAAAAAGCAATGCGGGTATCAGGAAAAAATCCATTGACCCGAAATGTACTTTGGTTGGCGATATAAAGTCGTCCCGTTACATATTTTTCAAATTTGGCATACGCCAACCACTGCCGTACTGTCCACATCGTGCCGTTCAACGACCCCGAATAAATGTTTCCGTCCGAATAAGCGGAGGCAGCACCTTCGGCACGATTCCAGTAATGAAATCCAATTTGAAAATTTCCAGATTTCAATTTGCCAGATAAATACATATTATCTGTCGGATTGCTATAACGAAGCGGATTGCCTCTGGAGTCGGTTTGATACCCTAAGGCATCGGTGGCTTGCGCCTGCTGAATTGCCAAATCCGTAGGACGAATTACCGTAGAATCGCCCTGCGGAACAATTTGATAAAGACTTGATATTGAGGGGTTTTTGTCCATAAATTGTTGCACATGACTGGCATTGGTGATGCTCAAGTTATTGTAATAATGATTGGCAAATAAATCGGGATTCCATTGGTAATCCCAATCCTCAAATTGGGATAAATCACGCTCCTCCGAAAGGAAAAATCGCCCTGTCATGGTTACGGTCAATTTTTGTCGTTCAAAACCGCCCGTCAGGTCTACATATCGCGTATTCATCGAGCCGTATGCAGCCTGCGCCGAAAGTCCATATTTTTTTTGTCCTTTGAATAAATCTACTTCATTTTTAGTAACCACATTTACCACGCCCAAAAACGCATTCGCCCCGTAAGTCGTTGAGGAGGGTCCATAAATAATCTCGACACGCTTAATGTTGCTTATCGGATATTGTCTGGAAATAAATGCGGTATTTGACCACAGTTCGTTATCTTCCATGCCATCCATCAGGAGCATGGTGCGGTCGGTATTGGCAGCCGAACGAAACCCTCTTTGATAAAGATTGGAATATGCCAAGCCCATCGAACGCGAAATATCAAAACCCGAAATATCATGGAACAAGGCTTCCAAATCACGATAGCCTCGATTTCGGATGTCCTCCTCGCTGATAATGACGATGGTGGCAGGAACTTCCTCGATATTTTCGGCTTTTTTTGAAACCGAAGAAGTCTGCTTGGAAGCCAAAATCCGCCGCACATTTTCGGTTACTTTGATGAAAATGGGCGAGTCATCATAGGAAGGCTCAAAATCAGGTTGTGTAACCAAAAGTTGTTGGATGTGTCGTTCGGCTTGCGTCATGGAATCCAAGCCAATGTAAGATTGCGCCACTAATTTTTGTGCCTCCACCCGTGCGGGATACGTCAGATATTTGGCACTATGGTTGAGATATTTACCCAAATACTCAATCACAGACTCGAATCGTCCGCTGGCAAAGTCAATTTTGGCACGAGAAATAATTACTTCCGAACTCTCTTTTTGTCCATAAACCGCAAACACAAATGCCAGACAAAACGCAATCGAGGTTAAAAATCGTTTTAATAACATGGGCTTGGTTTTGAATTTTTGGGCGTAAGCTACATAATTTTTGGGGAAACTAAAAAAATATACACGCACAATACACAAAAAAGCAACCTCTATGCCCTAAATTTGGTCTGATAAATAGAAGTTTTGCGCCCCAAAAACATGATTTATCCACAAAAAATTTATAAATTTGGGAATCGGTCGTCCAATTAATTCGACCCTAAAAGAAGCACATGAAGAAACTCAAAATTCATAAACTTAACGCCACAGAAAAACTTGTCCTGAAGTATTTGTTGGTCATGCCTCGCCGATGGTACATTACCCCTAACTTGGTACAATTTTTTCGGTGTGGCATCCAAACCGAACACATAATGGAAATTTATGCCGATTATTTGCCCGGTGCTACTCTCCGACAAAAATTAAAGCGTGGTATCCAACTCATTTTTGGCATGATGCCCCATATCGTCATGTATGAACGGCTTAGCCGACAAGGTTATTTGGAATGGGTGCTAAAAAATATGGTCGAAAAAGGATGGCTCGAATACGAAGACAAAATGTATCGCCTCACGACCGAAGGAAGCCTCAAAGGACGCAAAAAAATCAAAATTAAGCCCCATGATGTCGTGGTTTTGGTGCATTATTTCCGAAATTTAATTTATGCTGATAATTCGATTGATGGCTATAATGGCGTTTTTGGATTGCCCTATGCCGAAAGTTTGTTGGAAAATATTCAAGGAAAGCATCTGTTGCTTGCCAGTCTGGCGAATGTGGTCGGCAAAACTTACATGGCACTCGAAAATTTTGATAAAGCCGTTCATTATCAGATGATAGAAGTCGAACACTACGAAGAATTATTGACCGAAGATGACATGAACCTCGCTTATTCCTATGGTATGGCGGCGATTTATTGTTATTATAACGAAGAGTTTGCCGATGCCAAAGATTTAATCGAAAAAAGTGCCGATATTTTTCAGAAAAATGTAGATGAAGAAGACGAAAACTACAAAAATCTCCTCCACTGGCGAGATGATATTTACGAGGCTTACGAAGCCCAAAAATTTAATTATTGAGCTACTTTTCCGATGCCCAAAAAATAATGTTTCCATGCCCAAAAAAGTAGCTCAAATCTTGATTTTCCTGCCATAAATCATTGATTCACAAGTGTTTAAGAATTGAAATTATAACGGACGTTTGGAAATAACATCCACATACTTGCACACATCTTTGCCATCGCACAGCATATCTAACGGAATGCTTGATTTTTGTCCGTTTTTGAGCGGAATGCAACACAAAACCTGACCCCGAACGATGACCCGCAAAACCAAATCTCGCTGGTAACGAATCGTTTGACCTGCTCGGATTTCGACACCCGAATTATCTTTGTATGTTTTCATGACCAAAAAAATTTAAAATTCAAAAAATGAAAGAGGTATCAATCAAAAGAGGTTCGATTATGTGTTGTTTTAAATTTAGGTTTGACTTTCGGAGTACATTTTTTGAAAAAAATCGAAATTATTTTGATATTACGATTTTATATACGTACTTTGAAAGTTTTTTTAATTCATGTTTTTTAGACGTATTTCAAAATCTAAAAGTTCTCCGTGAGAATTGATTTTATGATTTTTTTGACCTCAACAACCCAAAAATGATTTTCCTTCAAACAGAAAATTATCAAAAATAAACCATATAATTATTTGATAATCAAATAAATACTTCCAAAAATAAAGTACATTTATTTTGTTTGCCACGAATTATATTTTTAACAATTTTTGGGATAAGTTAAAGATGAATCCGCAAGCCCGGACCCAACACAAAAAAGAAATGCGCTTCCCGAATCATATATCCAAATCCTGCATAAAGTGGCAAGGTCAGTTTGGCGTTATTTCGAGTCGGATAAACCGAACCCAAAGCCACGACTGCCAAATCCCGATTGGTGTTATCCTCACTGAAATTGAAGACGTTAAATGCCAAAGTCCCGATGCCAAACCGATAAGGGCGCAGGCGTGCGATGCGGTCTTGGCGATAAAATTTGAACTGCGCCAATACGCCCATACTGATTCCGTTGAGCATTCCCCAATCGGGTTCGTCCACTTTTTTCAGAAATAAACCACCGGGAAATGATAGGTCAATATCAAAAATAGACTTTTGTTGGAGATAAATTTCGAGGCGTTTGGTTTCGATTTTTTCCGCATATTTTTCAGGAATATGGCTGATAATCAGCTCAATCTTAGACCAGCCTTCCAGATTCATGGTCGGATTACGCAGGTAATCGTTGAGCCGAATTTCGGTATTTTGACAGTCGGTGAGGTCATAAAATTCGCCTCGCCACGAGTTTTCGGCAGGACAAACCACAATTTGTGGAATTTCACTATTCTCAATCAATTTGCCATCCTTGTCGGTGAGTTGAATTTTGACCCGCAAATATTGCTTGCCAAATAACACCTCTGCCGAATCCAACTTGTGTGGTAAAAATTTGATAACCAAGTCTTTGAGTGTCTTATCAAAAAATAAAGGATGCGAAAAATCATCCATGCTACGCAACTGATTATCGCCCAAATCGAAGACCAAAAAATCCAATGGATGCGGATGCTGATGCTCCTTCACCATCAGGGCAAAAGACGTAGCTTTTTGTCCATCATAAATTTGTATTTTTTGGGTCTGAATATCATACGGAATCTTCATTTTATACAAAATGGTAGTTTCTGTTTTTACCGTAGAATCGGCTTGGATTTGTACGCCTTCAAACTGAAAATTTGCCCGATGTAGCGTTTTGCCCTGCATTTTTAGGGTGAGCTGTTCGCCCGCATAAACGGATAAATTTGATGTGGGGCTTTTTCCACTTCTTAGAATAGTAATATTTTGAATCGTTACTTCGGGCAAGACATTAAAATTGGTCAAAAAACGAGCGTGGTCGCCATCTTTGATGTATAAATATCCCTCCGAAGTTTGGTGATAATCATAAATCCGTAACCGACACAGCATCTTATTGTTTGTCAGGCGTTTAAGGGTAAAAATTTCGGCAATCGTCTTTCCTGTTTCGTCTTCTTGGTCGGTGATGCGATACGTTTTGTTGGGCTGAAAACGAGGCGCATCATCCAACTGAATTTCGAGTTCGTTGGGGCGATTACCAATTTTTAATATTTCGGGGCGGTCAGAACGCAAAAACGCCAAACGGCTTTTTTTGACCGTAAATTCATAGGTTTCAGGTGGCAAAATATAAACGGGAGTTCTCTTGACCAAATGCGGATGATAGACAAAAATTTCGGGCGTAAGTTCCTGATTGCCTTGTTGATGCGGAATTAAATGCAAAAATAATTCTTGATGTTGCTGGACGATTTTGTAGTCAAAATTCTCCGTTTTTTGCCAGTTGGGATGCGGACGAATATTGGCGGGATGATTACTCGAAAGAGCCAAAATTTTCTCCTCCCCAATAAAAAGTTCGGGCGTGTTTTGTGCCAAGTTCAAATACGTATCGGTATGTGGAAGTAACTGTAAATCAAGCAATAAAGGCGTTTTTTTTCGAGGCGTTTGTGCTTCAAAGATTAGACGAAGTTGCCGACTTTGCGTCAGGTTTCGGAACTGAATTTTTGCCCGAAAAAACTGCCCATTAAAATTTTGCATCGAATCCAATATATCAAAATCCGTATTTGCTAAGAGCCTGATATACTGCATATTCTGTAATTTTGGATAAAGTCGAATTTCACAAATTTCGTTGTCCAGCTCGTATCGAAAGCCCAAAAAATGCTCGCCTCGATACCGCACCTCGTGCGTGGATTTGCGAAACGTAACCGTATCCATGCGTAATTCAATATCACGGAAAACACGCTCAAAATCAGTAGGTTGGGCATTAGAAATGTTCCACATCAGCCCACATACGCCCAAAAATAGCATTTTGGCGATGCTCAGAGGATTCATGCTTCAAGATTGGTTTAACAGTTTGAAAATGAATTAGTTAGACTTACCAAGTTTTAAAAACTTGCCAAATTTTTAAAAATTTGGCAAGTGGATACAAATTACTCACTTTTCTTAAAGGCATCTGGCAGAGCTTTTCTGACCAAAACCTCTTCTAACGAAGTGCCTTTCAGCATTTTAGCAAATACTTCGGCAACACTTTTGCCCCCCAAAATCGAAAGCGGTGCCATGGTTTCTGCCATTTTTTCGGCTAATGCTCGGTCGCTAAATGCCTGAAGCGCAGCAATTAAATCAGGTGAAATGGCTTCGGCTTTGGCAATGACGGCTTCGGAATCGGCTTGGAGTTCGGTAATTTTTTGTTGCAAGATTTTTTCTGCCATCTGAATTTCGAGCGTTTCGCTTGCCGATTTTTGTTCCAAAATTGCCGAATTGATTTGCGTTTTGATACTTTCGGCATTCAAATCGCCTGTTAATTTGGCTTTTTCCGCTTCAATTTCGCCGCTAATTTCTTCGAGATTCAACAAAAATTGTTTTTTGATTTCTTCGACCCGCAAATCGAATGCGCCTTGTCGCGTTTGTGATTTTTCCCGTTCGATTTCCCGTTGAATTTCTTCATTTTTTCGGGTAAATTCCAATTTCCGATTTTGTGCCTCGATGGCGATTTTGTGTTTGACTTCATCGTGTTGCGCCTCCGAAATTAAATTTTCGATGTCCGCATCCAATAATTCGATTTCCAGAATTTCAACATCGTAAATGTGCATTCCGTTTTCTTTGAAAAGTCGTCCTGGGCGTTTTCCTTCGACCGATTCGCCCAAGATAATATTGCGTAAAATGGAAATGCCATTATCATAAAAATCCAAAATCGAAAGTTGTTTGACGGCATTCCGAATGACCGAGCGCATATGGTCGGTCAGGAATTTGACATAATTTTCGACATTAAACCACGTATCCGATTCGCCCGTAAAATTGACGCGATACGAAAGATTAATTTCTACGCCACAAAAATCCTTACTTTCTGCCTCGACCAAATCGGAAACCTTATTATGTAGCACCCGCAAATACACGGTTCGGAACAGATTTTCTTCGGTTTTGGGTCGTCCTGTCGAAAGCTCGATGGTTTGCATATTTTCGTCATACTCAAGCAGATACGTTTGAGGTCCCGCAATGACTTTGCGCTCGCCAGTTTTGCTGACGACCTGCACGGCATAGCCCGTCCAGACATCAAGCATGACCGCCCCCGAATATTTTTCGTCCAGCGTGATGGTTCGGGGTTGTACCAAACCCTCTTCTCTCGAAAATTCATCACTAATAAATCCCAAACCCGCCTGTTCGATGTTACGTTCTTGTTGTATGGGTTGTGCCTTTTTTCGTCTGGGAACGGCTTGTTCTTCGACAAAATCGGTTTTGTGTTTTTGGGCAATGGCACGCAATTTCCGATTATGCTCTAAGGCTTCGTTATTATTTGGAAACCAGAGTTTTACCTGTTTATCCGAAAGTACCCGATTGACAATGACCGCCTCGCGGGGGTCAGGCAAAAACATGGCGGGACCTCGTTTTAATGATACTTTTCCAGACATCCGATTGAGATAATAACGTCCCTCGCCCGGCGGTATGGCTACGGCATGATAAATTTCACGTTCGCCATATTTGACCACGGCGTGTTCGGGGCGTGGGAAATAAATCATCTGCTCTTTGCCTGTAATAAAAAGTTCTTCTCCGATTTGATACGATTTCTCGTGTTCTTGGTAGGGTGCAATGACTTTCAAATAAATGCCACTGATTTCGTTGAGTTCGATGGCTTTAAATTTTCGAGAGCCATTTTTGATGACAAAAGATTCCGTAGGTTCAGGAAAAACGACTGCCGAACCTTTGATGTACCTTTTATTGCCATTTTCGTCCAATAAAATACAATACTCAAGGCGTTCTAACGTAACGGCATCTCGCACAAAACTGCCATCCGCATCCTTGACAACCTCAATTCCTGTGGGCGGAATATAAAAGGACACATCTGTTCCCCGAATGACCAGAAGTTGCCCCATCGTCAAATCGGGGGTTTCTTCGGTCGGAATCATCTGATTTTCAGGGTTTTCGTTTGTGTTTTGGAGTTTAATGACGGCATTTGTCCAATTCTGACGGGCTTGCTCCTCGTCATATACTCGGACGACCAAATATTGATTGGAACGCAAATGATGCCCCTGCATGACGCGCGCCATTTGACCAGGCCACAACGCAAAGAAAGCAGGACCGGGAATATTGACTTTGCGTCCCACCGCCAGTTCAGGCGAATTATTGGATGTGCCTTTGTTGGGTTGTTTGTTATCCACCGCCGGATTTTTTAGCTCGATGTACCAGCCTTCGGGCGATGCCGTAAAATTAGTGATTGCATCTTCTAACGCACACATAATGAACCGTTTAGTATGTGGGTCGAAATAAACGGGCTGGTCGGTATTTGCCATGCTCGTCTTGAAAGGACCTACGTAGGCGATGATGTGTCCTTTGGTTTGGTCGGAAATGTAGGCAAATTCGTTGGGTGCAAGCACCAAATCTCGTTCTCGTTGTGATGACATATTTTTAGGCATAAATGAATGATAATTTTAGAATATCTAAGCTAAAAAATAATGCCAAGTAAAGCTAATTTTCGGGCAAGGAGGTGGTTTAAAATTTTGATATTTCAAATACAAACGACTTGATATGGCATACATTTTATAATACCAAAATCATAAAAAATAACTTTTTAGGGCATTTATCATGTTTGACAAGTAAGGAAATATAAATGCAACATAAAATCAAAAAAGTAATGTTTTT
>CAZNYR010000074.1:0-4246 GCA_964577275.1 uncultured Cytophagales bacterium
CAGGATTTTTAACATTTTTTTTACGCATTTCTTCGCCAAGAAAATGAGCAAACTGCAAAATCATGTCTGGTTGTATTGCCATCATTTTTTCTTGTTGTGCGGTCAGATATGCACGATTATCGACCTCAAATTTGTGTCCGCTTTGCGAATCAGTAACTTCAAAAATTGCATATCCAGCCTTTTCGACCAGCATAACGCGCCACGAAAATCGATAACCTTCTTCAGTCCAAAACAAATTATCTGGATAAAGCAAATAACGAAACGGAAAAATCAGTTGTACCAAAAAATGTACGGCAAAAATACCGCATATCACTTGATTACGAGATGATTTATGTCCTTTTTTTAACTTATCAAATTTTTTATTTGGACTTATTCTAAGTAAGTTTTGTAAAAAAAATAGTACTTTTTTGTGAAAATTTATGCTAAAAAAAATTAAGGTACTTAAAATCATAAGGTATGGAAACATCCCAATCGGAAACATAAGCCGAGTCAGCAGGTGAAATATAATTACCGCCAGATAACCATAATATCGTAACTTACTGTTTATCAGGATAAAAGGAATACACAAATCATATATTGCGCCAGACCAACTGAATAAATATGCCGTAAAATCGTATCGAAAAATGTCGCCTATAAGAGGTAAGAAAACTTGCGATTTTAGCCATATTTTGAGTGGCATTGCCCGAAAGAGCCAATCACTATTCAACTTGGCAATACCTGCATAAACATAGACAATCGCCACTTGTAATTTGAGCGAAAGCAACATCCATTTTGGTATTAAATTTCTGTAAATCAATTTATTATAATATAAATCTACGGAAAAATAAGCGTGTGCGGGCAAGAAAATCATCAAAGCAGAAATAATACTTACAAAATAGTAATGATTTAAGTAATTTGTTTTATCAATTAATTCGACATACGTAAAAGTCAAGAAAAATAAAAGACTCGAAATACGATAAAAACATCCGAACAAAATCCCGATGGCACCCAAAAACATCAGGCAAAATATGGCGTATATTCCGAACTCGCCCAGAGGTTTGACCCATTCAAAACCATAATATGTGAAATAAAAAGTAGGCTGGATATATAAGGTATTTACCCAGCCATGCGCCACAAATCGCACCACACTTATTGCCATCATCAAACCGAAAATCATGCGAAAAACGGCTAAAGGTGCAATATGAGTTTGTTGATTTAACTGATAATTAAGTTTCTTAAAATAATTCATTTTTTAATCACCATCTCCATCTTGATAAACGACCTGAATACTCAAGGCAGAGGTCATGTCCGTTTTTAGATAAACAACTCCTTGCTGTAAGGAATAATATACATCGGCAACGAGTGTTTTATTTTCTTCAATAAGCTGATTTAGTGGAGTTTGTGGTAAATTTTCGATTTTTGATTTGGCATCATCTAATTGATTTAGTATTTCGGTAGGCAATGGATTTCCTTGCGCCGAAGTAGCGTTCAAATCGGTCAGATAATCGTCCAGACCAATTCCACGACCACCTTTGAATATTTCAATAAATGCATTGATTTTTACTTCGGCTAATTGCTTAGATTTTTGGGCATAAAGGGCTTCGACCATTTGGGCATTTGGCTGAATTAATCCGACCGATACGCCTGCGGGAATCCCAAATTTTGCATTTTTTAAATCTGCCTCATAGCTCAATAAAAGTGCATTGACAAACAAACTTAATGAACTTCCTGCATCATTTCCTTCTTTGGAAGTAAAGGACTGCAAATAATCTGCATTCCAAAAGTTAAGTGTGCTATCTACTCGTTTTTTGAGGTCATTCATCACTGATTTTAAATAATTTTTTCGGTTCTCTGCCAGTGCATCAGAATTGTACTTTTCTATGATTTCATTTTCGCTTGTCGCTATGCCATACAACAGGTAGTCTATGGCAGGAAAACCCTTTTCGGAAGTATTATTGGGCAATGTATTATTTTCAATATTTTGATTAATTTTTGAGGTATTTGTAGGATAGGTATTGAGCGAAAGTGCCAAATTTTCGCCCGAAGCGGGTCCAAATTCATAAAAACTTGCGGACTGCCATGCCAAATACGCATCCATGTACTTTTTTTGTATATTTTGCAAAGTTTGTGGATTAGGGTTGGTGATAAATTCGGTGAGAGCCACCTCCAAATCATTAGTTTTCTGCGCCAAATCTCGATAAGCAGGCAAAATGAGATTATTTCCCAAATTTTCAAATAATGCTTTTTGGTCAAAAGCCATAGCATCGGTAGAACTGCCTGATTGTGAGGAACATCCAATACTCAAAACACACATTAATACCAGAAAATAAGTCGTAATTCTTAACATTTTTCGGAAATTTATATTTCAATTAAATCATTACCAATATCAAAAACCTACAAGGTCTTGAAGACCTTGTAAGTTTAAAAATATTACAAATCACCTCGAACAGCATCCATGCCATATTTTGCGCTAATTTCATTTCTGATTGTTTCCAAAGTAGTGGCGGAAACCGTCCAGAAATCCTCGATTTGGCTCAAATATCCATCGACTTGCGCTGGCGTTACGCTGGCTTTCGGGCTATATTTGAGGGCATTAATGAAACAATATCCTTCGGATAAAGCATGGAAAAAATCGCCATTTTCTTGGCGTTCGCTTCCTAACGCTTTCATGGAACTATTCAAATAATGAATTGCCGTTCCTGCGACAACTCGCTCTAATTCAGTGAATAAGATTTGTTTTTGAGCATTTTTTTCGGCGTTATCTTTTGTTGTAATCGCAAAACGACCTTTGAGAAATGCATCCATAATTTTTTGCGAAGTGCCTAATTGTCCATCGACCGTTGCCGAATATTTTGCCCAAAATCTTCCTGCGGAAGTAGGGAAATCGGTAGGCGCACCAAAATATCCAAAAACCTCGTCCCATCCATGTTCAAGTGCCGTGTACTTTAATCCATTTTTTTCAATAATTTCAGTATTATTTACGCCATCTCCCGTTTTGGCATCACTCAAATAAACGGCAGTCATTTGATAGTAAAGCAACGAACCCATGAGCATTTTTTCGGTAAGTTGCACATATTCTTGCCCTTTGGCGTTCAGTAAAACATCATTTCCGTTGCCTCTTCGTGCTAAACCAGCTTTTCCAGCTTCGGCTCGACTGGTTGTTCCCGAAACAGACTCAATTTCTTTAAAAAGCGATTCGTAAAATGGTAAATCAGCTTGATAGATTTTATCCGAAATTTGTTTACCTGCGGATTTCGCTTCAGATTTGTTAAAAAGTGAACTTCCGTTTCCATTATTATTGGTAAACATTTCCCACAAATCAGCATAGGCTACTTTCTGTGGATTGCTTCCTTCAGCTTTGGCGATTTTAGATTTGAGTTCCTCGACCTGCGCCAAACGTGCCAACTGCCCGCCATAAGAAACGGAGCTTACGCCATCCCGCATAAAATTATAGGTTGTTGGGGCTTGCGGTTTTGGTTCGTCCGAATCCGAAGAGCAAGCCGAAAAAGCCACTAAAATACTGAATAACAAGGCTTTAAATACATGATTATAAATTTTCATTTGTATAATTTTTATTTAGACTTAGTTTAAATTAAAGGCAAATTTAAAACAGGAAATTTTAAAATACCTACTCACTATCGAAATTTTTTTGAGAATAAAAGCCAACAAGCGGATAGTCAGGAACTTACTTTATAAATTGGAAATGATGTACATTATACTAGTTTGTTTTGATACATTAATTAGTTATGAAAATATAAACCAACGGCATTAAATACTTATTGCCGTGCGTGGATTTTTCAGAAAAATTGACGGAAATCAAAATACGGCGTTTTTTTTGTAGCTTTACCCAAAAAGCACAAAGGATACAAAAATCAAATCACGGGGTTCAAAATCACTACGCATCGCATGAAATTCAAGACGGGATTTAAAAAAGTGTTTCTTGGTTTTGCAGTTATTTTGTTTTTCACAATACTTAACGGCATTATTAGTGTTTATACTGCGAATAAAAATAACCGAAATATTGAGTATATTAATAATCAGGTTTATCCTTATGTCAATAAACTAAATGAATTTGAATTAGTTTTGACCCAAACCAAAGGATTAATTACCTCGTGGGTGTTTCTTCAGGTTGATGATAGGGATAAAACCAAATTGCGCCACATCCACGAATCTGCCTATCCCAAACTACGTCAGGAACTATTAGAATTAGCTCAAGAAGTTGAAAATCAACAAGATATAGACTCTTTAAAAATTATTCTATCCCTAA
>CAZNYR010000074.1:4256-19760 GCA_964577275.1 uncultured Cytophagales bacterium
AACCGATGAGCTAATGGCAGGTCAGCAGGAAGTCATGCAAACTTTGATTACGATGGATGACTACAAGGATTTGATGGTATTGTTAATGTCAGAAAATAGGGTGCAGGAAGATATTTTACCTCAAATTAATTCGGTTGAAATGATACTTAATCGGTTTATCGTTCGTAATATCGAACGCGCAAGCACCCGCAAAACCGAAATGTTAGTATCGCTTGACCGCATGATGCTCACCGTATTATTTACGGGTATTGCTCTGTTAATCAGCGTGTTATTGGTTTCGATTTACATTATTCGGAATATTTCGATTCCTGTTTTTGAGATGCGAAACAATATTATGCAACTTGGGCGTGGCGAATTGCCAAAAACTTACATCGGGCGGAGCGATGATATTGTCAAGCAAATGGTGGAGGCACTCAATAAACTGACGCAAAATTTTGCCAATACTGCCTTGGTCGCCAAAGAAATCGGGAAAGGCAATTTCGATATGGAATTTAAACCCTTGAGTAGCAGCGATGTACTGGGAAATGCGATTATGGAAATGCAAACTCGCCTCCGAGAATACGCCGAAGAAATGGAGCAAAAAGTACAGGAGCGCACCGCAAAATTGATGAAAGCCTACGAAGAAATCGAAACGCAAAATCGAAATATCACTTCCAGCATTAATTATGCCAAACGGATTCAGCAAGCCATTTTGCCCCGTACCGAAAAAATAAAACAGTATTTGCCTGATTCCTTTGTGTTTTTCAAACCCAGAGATATTGTTTCGGGTGATTTTTATTTTTTTAGCGCAGTACGCTCCGCAGATGGACAAACCAAAAATGTCATTTCGGCGGTCGATTGCACGGGACATGGCGTACCGGGCGCATTTATGAGCATGATAGGCAACGAATTATTACATAAAATTATTCGGGTGGATTTGATTACTTCGCCCGATTTGATTTTGATGGCATTGCACGAAGGCATCCGCAAAACGCTCAAACAAGACGAAAACGAAAACCGAGATGGCATGGATTTGACGATTTGTGTCATTGATAAAACGCAAAAATATTTGGAATTTGCGGGCGCAAAAAATCCGTTGGTTTATATACAAAACGGTGAATTACATCAAATTAAAGGCGATAAATATCCGATTGGTGGTAAAGAACTGAACGAATACCGAAAATACACGAAACATCAGATTCCGACCGATGGAAATACATGGTTTTATCTCTTTTCGGATGGCTATCAAGACCAGTTCGGGGGCGAAAAAGGACGCAAATTCATGGTCAAGCGATTCAAGACTTTATTACACGAAGTGCATCAGCAACCCGTTGATACACAGCACGAAATCCTGAATACCACCTTAGAAAATTGGATGCAAACCCAACGGCAAATCGATGATGTCTTGGTTCTCGGTTTCCGTCTTTGAGGCGGATTCGGCTTGCACGAACTGATTGAGCCAACGGTCAAATTTCGAGGGCTTTTCCGATAAATTATCATGGACAGCCTCTTTCTTCTTTTCTGAATAAAGATGATAGGTTTCGCACGTGGCTAACAGCAAAAAAATCAGAACAAAAATCAAATACGAAGGTTTTTTCATGATTTTAGGTTTTTTCGGAAGTTATTGATGACTTGGCTTATTCTTATCTTACCGTACCCACAATTGAAATAGTCGGTTTCATTTCCACACAAACCATAGGGCTTCAATAACTTTTAACGTGATTATTTTCGGATAAAGTTACATTTGTAAGACAATAATTTTGGGGAAGGGATGCACGTCCCAAAATTTTTTTTTCAATTCTTGCGAAAAAACATCCCAAAATTCTCTTCAAGTCGCTTCAAAGCCATGAATGCACGGGTAATTTTTCAAAAACCATCGTGTCGTAATTTATCATTTTGCAAAGATAAAATTAAACATTTCTTAACACGATTCCGAACTGTTAGCCAAAATAGGATGCCTACTTTTGTGCCTGTAAATCAAAACACACATTTTTTAAAAATTATGAAAAAAGCATTACTGTTTGGGTTGGTGCAAGTTTTTAGCTTGACCATTTTATTGGCGCAAACCACCTTCAAAGGTAAAATAACGGATGAGGATAGCAAAGAACCTGTTATTGGCGTGAATATCAAGGTGTTGGAAACCTCGATAGGTGCGGTAACAGACGTAGATGGCAATTTCTCGTTTCAGGTTGAGGGCGAGGGTAGCAAAACCCTTGAGTTTTCGTTCATTGGCTATACTTCGCTGACCAAAGAAGTCGAATTGACTGGCGGAGAAGTTGATTTGGGCGAAATTATCATGGCTTCCGAAGCCATTGGTTTGGAAGGCGTGGAAGTCATTGCTTCGGTAGCGATTGACCGCAAAACGCCCGTTGCCGTTTCAACGATTAAGGGTTCTGTGATTGCCGAACAAGTTGGTAATCAGGAGTTTCCAGAGATTTTGAATAATACGCCCTCGGTTTATGTAACCAAAAGTGGTGGCGGATTTGGCGATTCTCGAATCAATGTTCGGGGTTTTGACCAACGAAATACTGCCGTAATGATTAACGGTGTGCCTGTTAATGACATGGAAAACGGTTGGGTATATTGGTCAAACTGGGCTGGCTTGAGCGATGTAACTTCTCAAATGCAAGTGCAACGAGGATTAGGAGCTTCTAAATTAGCGGTGGCTTCGGTTGGCGGTTCGATTAATATTATTACCAATGCTACGGACTTGAAAAAAGGCGGCGCAGTTGGCGTAAGTGTCGGAAATGACGGCTATCAGAAATATAGCTTGGTCGGCTCGACTGGCTTAACCAAAAGTGGTTTTGCCGCTACGGTACAATTAACGCATACTGCAGGCGATGGCTATGTCGATGGCACGAAATTCCGAGCCTATTCTTATTTCTTATCGTTAAGTCAAAAACTCGGAAACCACTTATTTTCAGTAACTTATCTTGGCGCACCGCAATGGCATCACCAACGTACTGTCGGTAGTTTTGATGGTGTTACGCTCCGAAGTTACGTAGATCCTGACAATACAGGCGAAAAATTGACCAATATGGGTATCCGATTTAATCATAATTACGGAACATTAAACGGAGAAGAATTTTCGTGGAGACGTAATTTTTATCACAAACCCAAAGGATTTGTAAACCATTATTGGACAATCTCCGAAAAAACAGAATTAAGCACTTCGGCTTATATTTCCACAGGACGAGGTGGCGGAACAGGACCTCGAGGACGACTCCGAACGGCAGGAAGTATTTTTGATACTGACTCGCGATTGCGTGATGAAAACGGACAAGTCCGATTCGATGACATCGTCAAATATAATCAAGGACAAAATGTAGAACCTGATTTGTGGGGCGTAAAACAGCAATTCAACGGGCAATATGCTACCACATCGGACGGACGCTATTATTTTGCCGATGGCTCAAATAGCACGGCAACAAGTGGCTTAATCAGACGGGCTTCGATGAACTCGCATAACTGGTATGGTGTTTTATCTACTTTGACCAGCGAATTGAGCGATAAATTGACCTTAGTGGCGGGTATTGACGGACGATATTATCGAGGCATTCACTATCGCCGATTAGACCATTTATTAGGAAATGATGCCTACATCGCTCGTGGCGATAAGAATAATCCCGAAAATTATATTACCAAAACGACACCTTCGGATTTTGGTTCATTTGCCGATAATGATTACCAAAATACTGGAAATCAAGGAACTAACATCCTGAATTATTACAATGATGGATTAGTTCAATGGTTGGGCTTATTTACGCAACTTGAATATTCGACCGATAACCTGACGTGGTTTGCTTCGCTTTCTGGCTCAAATCAGGGCTTCAAACGAATTGATTATTTCAATTATGCGCCCGGTGAGCAAGAGTCTGAATGGCAGAACTTTATGGGTGGAACTATCAAAACAGGCTTGAACTACAATATCAACGATAATCATAATGTTTTCGGGAACGTAGGCTATTTTTCTCGACAGCCTATTTTTGATAATGTCTTCATTAATTTCCGAAATGACATAAATCCTGACATTGAAAATCAGGCAATTACAGCTTTTGAATTAGGCTACGGCTACCGAAGTGCCAAATTCAATGCGAATGTAAACTTGTATAGCACCACTTGGGCAAATCGACAATTTGACCGCACACAACAAAATGCTGCCAATCAGGACATTAATTATTTGTTCCGTAATGTCGCTGAAACGCATCGAGGCATCGAAATCGAAGCCAATTATAATCCTACCAACAAATTACGCATCAACGGCATGATTTCTTTGGGCGATTGGTTTTATAACAATAACTTCACGGCAACAGGCACAAACTTAGATACACAACAATCCGAAGGCGAATTGACGATTTTTGCCAAAGGACTCGAAGTAGGCGATGCCGCCCAAACGACCATGAGTCTGGGAGCTAACTACGAGATTACCAAAGGGTTACGACTCAACTTGAACTGGAGATATGCCGACCGATTATTTGCTCAATATGACGTAAACGAACGCCAATTCTTGCAAGAAGGTGGCAAAATCGCACAATTACCAAGCTATTCTTTGATGGATGCGGGCTTGTATTATACCCTCAAATTGAAGAATAAAAGCTCGGTTAATTTCCAATTCAATATGAATAATATCTTGGATGAAATTTATGTCGCCGAATTGGACACCAATATTTTGGACGACCCAAGCACGCCAAGAAATGAATTTTACGATAACCGAGGATTTTATGGTTTCGGACGAACTTGGAACTTTGGCGTAAAATTCAAATTCTAAGTCTGAAATAAACCTTCCAAACTTCGCAAAAGCCGATGAATTAAACTTTTCATCGGCTTTTCTTTTGATGCTTTTTCAAGGTTTTGAAATGTTCAATGAATTGTTCCAAAATTAATTTCAAATCAATCAATTTATAACGAAATATCAAAAATAAATCATAAAACTTACATTATATTTTATGCCTCATGTAATCTCATTCAAAAAACTTTATCTATCATTTTAAGCCTAAAAACAAACCCTCTTCCGTAATTTTTAATGGATAAATGAACAAATCAGGGCAATTTTTACCCGTCATTTCTTGTCCATTTCGTAAATTAAAGCGATAGAAGTGTAAAGGACAAATAATTTCGTCCAAGGTATTGAGCCAACCTTGATGTAAAGATTCGTGCTGATGCGGACAATGGTTTTGAACCGCAAAAAAGCCTTTTTCGGTGCGTCCAAGACATATTTCGTGTTTGCCAGCCCGTAATAGAATAGTTTTTTGGAGCGATATTTTGAGATTGGCTTCTTCTAAAGAATCAAAAATTTTATACCATGTTATATTTTTCATAATAAATTCTATTTTTTTGTAATATTTTCTGTTGAATCCATCGAATTTGAGGCATGATTCAATTTTAGTATAAGTAAGTAATTATTGGTAAACGAATGTTTTTTTGATTTTTGCCAAAATCCTTTCCAAATACTACGAATTATCTCGAGTATCATACCGAAAACATCTCAACTTTTTCTACTGTTGCATCGTTTTGAAATTGTTTGGAAAACACCAAGAAAATCCATTATCGAGTAAATGATAAATTACTGTGTGCTTTGGAACGCCTAAGCAAGATTTATCACACCAAAAACAGATAAAAGCATGAAAGTTTATGAAGTTTTGCAAGCCATGAAGGTCGAATTGATATTATTGGCGGTTGCGGTGGCTCTCTTAATCGGGACATTTATCGGATTCTAACACTCAAAATTATATGAAATGCCATCAGAATTTGTTTTGATGGCGTTTTTTTGAGCCATTATTTTATTTTTATTGGACAACTTCATAATAGACATCGTACTCAAAAATATCAAAATCAAAAGTCTGTCGCAAAACCAACAAATCCGTAGAAATAAATAAAATATCTGCCGTCATTTGTCCGTTTTCGGTTTCGATAGTGAGGGTTGTTCCGCCTTCGTTGAGTGTCCAAGTGCCTGATTCTGAGGTTTCAAACTCACACAAATCATCGCCGACCAAATGCGTATATTTTCCCGTGCGATTGCCTTTATGAAAAATGAGTTCATCATCCAATAAACACAATAAATCCTCCGTATAATCCAATTCAAATAATTCGGCACGAGTCATGCGCCACGTTTTACCGCCCGCTTGGGTCAGGATTTCGCTCGTATTTTTATCGACAATCAAGGTAATGGGCTGTAAAGAAAATGAACCTTCTGTACTTAATATTACGGTGGTCTTGCCTTCCAAATTGCTCAAACTGTCATTGAGTTTGGTATCGACAAAATATTCGCCAGCCGATAAGCCAAAAAACCGCACTCGTCCGTTTCGGTCGGTGTATTGGCTCTTTTGGTATGGATTAGTTTCGGCTTGCCAGTCGGTTTGATTATCATAAATGGAAACCTGCACGCTATCTCTTAATTCAGATAATTTATCAATTACGTTCACTTCCAAGACGGCGGTTGGCTCAATTTCTTGGCATCCGAATGCCCCAAATCCAAGAGTTAACAAACTGATTATGAACAAATTAGATTGAGATTTATCCCGAAATCTGTTGAAAATTCGTATGTTCAATAATTTTATCATATAAATCGTCAGGTTCAAACGGTTTAACCACATAATCCGTGATGCCATTTTGTGTAATTTTATCTCGTTCACCAGCCAAAGTGGAGGCAGTCAAGGCAATGATAGGAA
The DNA here is from genome assembly GCA_964577275.1 of uncultured Cytophagales bacterium. Classification (GTDB taxonomy): domain Bacteria; phylum Bacteroidota; class Bacteroidia; order Cytophagales; family Thermoflexibacteraceae; genus UBA2561. The sequence continues at coordinate 10,904 of CAZNYR010000074.1, forward strand.
TATTTTTATAATTACTGCCCTCTAATTCCCGAATTTTTTGGGAGGCATCATAACCATTCATAACAGGCATTTGAATATCCATCAAGACCAAATGATAGTGTTTTTCTTGTATCATCTGAAAGGCAATTTGTCCGTTATCCGCAAAATCGGGTTGGGCGTTCCATTTGGTCAAAAACTTTCGGACAAGCATTTTATTAATTTTATTATCTTCGGCTACTAAAATTGATATTCCTTGTAAGTCCTTGATAATCTGGGATTTATAAATTTTATTACCGCCTATTTTATCACTTATCTCAAAAAACAAATTAAACTGAAATGTTGAGCCAATGCCCAATTCACTTTCGACCTGAATCTTGCCTCCGTGCAATTCTACCAATTCTTTAGAAATCGCTAATCCCAAACCCGTACCGCCATATTTTCGGGTCGTATCGCTGGAGGCTTGCGAAAAATTTTCAAAAATAGAGTCGATTTTATCCGCAGGGATTCCGATGCCCGTATCCGAAACTTGGCAAATTATTTCGATACGATGCTCGGTTTTTGCACCCACCCGTACTTGTGTGATAACACTGCCTTTCTCCGTGAATTTCAGGGCATTACCTAACAAATTGGTCATAATTTGACTAAACCGAACTTGGTCGCCCACCAGAAAATGCGGCACGTCCTCGGCACAATCCAAACGGAGAACTAATTTTTTGGCAGTGGCACGACTCTCGAACGTTTTATGAATTTCTTGGAGAACATACCGAATATTAAAATCTAATTTTTCTAATTCGATTTTGCCCGCATTAATCTTGGAAAAATCCAAAATATCATTTATCAATGCCAGTAAATGTCTGCCCGCAAATTGCAAGGATTGTACGTTTTCGGCTTGGTCTTCATCAAGTTCCGAATCTTTCAGCAATTCCGAAATACCGATAATTCCATTGAGTGGCGTTCGGATTTCGTGGCTCATGGTAGAGAGGAAAATTTCTTTTGCTCTGGAGGCTTCTTCGGCTTTTTGGCGGGCTTCTAAGGCTTGATTTTCGGCTTTTTTGCGCTCCTCGATTTCTTCATAAAGTTCTGATGTTCTGAATTTTACTTTACTTTCTAAAGACTCATTCATCTGCCGAAGTTCTTTGATGAGGTCGAAGCGTTCCTGACGTAATTTGAAGATTTCAAGGGCTTGCTCAATACTGACCAGCACTTCAGGTTTTTTCCAAGGCTTGACCATATACCGAAAAATCCCACAATGATTCAGGGCGTGCATAATATCCGAAATATCACTATATCCCGTCAGTATCATGCGGATTTTATCCTCATGTTTTGGCAAAATCGCTTCCAAGAACTCCACACCCGTCATCTGAGGCATCTTTTGGTCAGTAATAATTAACTGGATTTGGGAAGCATTCTCCTCCAAAATTTGAATTGCCTCCTCGCCCGAAAGTGCCGTAAAAAGAAGATAATCTCGCTTGAAAGCTCGGCGGAAAATCCGCAAATTACTCTCCTCATCATCAACATAAAGTATTCCGTATTTATTATTTCTGTTCTCCATATTCTGATGTTTCCCGATGTGGAATGTCATTTTCTGATGGTTTGTCTTAAATCCTAAATCAAGCCCCAAATTTATACGAAATAGCCTTTATTTTTTGGGATGTAATCCTTCGGCTTCATCAAATAGTTGCAAGGATTTTTGTAAGATAACATCTTCCGAAAGCAATACTTTATATAACCCTTCATTATGCCAGAACGATTTGGCTATCAGGGACTTTATCTGATTTTTCAAAAACTTTTCTGACTGCCCAAATTCAGTTTCTTGATACCGAACCCCAAGACTTTCGCCCATCCGAATCAGCTCATCAAGCATCGTTTGGTTTACCTCAAAATTGGCGCAAAACTCTTCGAGCGATTGCGCTTTCAGGGTTTCCTCGTGAGTATTCGTATAATTCAAGACAAATTCACGCACTAAATTTAAGCCGTATAATTTTTGAAGATAATTACTAAAAAAACTGGTATCCTGTGCCACAAAATAATCGGGCATCACGCCACCACCGCCGTACACTTCACGTCCAGAAGCGGTTTGATATTTTTGGGATTTATCAAACTTAATGCTATCCACATGGAATAATTCTCCGCTTTGTGTGCGTTCATAATAATCCGCCGAATACTTATCCGATTTACCTTTCTCGTAAGGACGCTGAATCGAACGCCCGCTCGGAATGTAATACCTTGAAATCGTGAGTCTTAGCTCCGAACCGTCATCCAATTCAATAGGTTTTTGAACCAATCCTTTGCCGAATGTTCTGCGCCCCACAATCAACGCACGGTCATGGTCTTGCAACGCCCCCGATACGATTTCGGAAGCCGAAGCACTGCCTTCATTGACCAACACAATGAGCGTACCCTCCTCAAAATCACCTGCTTTCGTGGCTTTTGCCTCCTCATTGAAGCGTCTTTCTTTGCCTTTTGTATAAACAATGGTTTTATCATCTGACAAGAACTCATCAGCAATTTTGATGGCTGTTCCCATGTATCCTCCCGGATTATCTCGTAAATCCAGCACCAGCCGCCTCATGCCTTGCCCTTGTAAGTTTTTTAATTGCGTTTTAAACTCATCGTAAGTTTTTGCCCCAAACCGATTAATTTTAACATAACCCGTTGTTTTATCTATCATGAACCCTACATCCACCGTAAAAATCGGAATTTTATCTCGTTTGATAGTAAATTCGAGCAGTTCCTTAATGCCCCTTCGCATAACCGAAAGCACAACTTTTGTTCCTTTTTTGCCTTTTAAATACTTGAAAACCTGTTGAGTAGTCAGATTAATGCCCGCAATATTTTTGCCATCCACTCGGATAATTTTATCGCCAGCCTTCAAGCCCACCTCTTCGGAGGGACCGCCAGTCAGGGGCGTTACTACATAAAGCGTGTCCTGAAAAATGTTAAATTCGATGCCAATACCTTCAAAATTACCTTCCAAACCTTCGTTCGCTGCTTTAATTTCTTCAACAGGAATATAACTCGTATGCGGGTCGAGTTCTTGAAGCATCTGACGGATAGCTTCTTCGGTCAATTTTTCGGTATCCACCGTATCGACATAATATTTATCCAAATAACTCAATACATCCTTGATTTTGGAGGCGTTTTGGTCTATGTTTTTGTGGTTCGTTTGCCCGCCAAACATCTCCGCCCCAATCAAAATACCCGCACAAATCGACAAGCCAATAAACAAAGGCAATCGCATATAAAATTTTTTATTTCCTTCCATTTTTGATACTGAATGGCTAAATACGTCATTTCTGAAAATCAATCCAAAACCGTACATTTGGTACATGATTGCGCCAGAAACCTATTTGAAAATTGTCTTAACTAAATTGCTTATTTCAATCCCAAAAGTAATGAAAATGTTTACGACTACCGTTGAACTACCACTTTTTTTGCAAAAAATTACCTTAAATACGCCGATTTTGTCCTTAGGGTCGTGTTTTGCGGATGCGATGGGGCAAAAATTGACCGAAAATAAATTCCAAATCCAAAACAATCCGTTCGGGGTCATTTTTAATCCGATTTCAATTTATAAAATTTTAGAAATTTCTTTGAAAAATACAATTTTTGATGCACAAAAAATTATCCAAAATCAAGAAATCTGGGCGCACTACGATGTCCATTCCAAGATGTCAGCCTTGTCAAAATCCCAACTCTTGGAAAACATCAAAATAGCCCAACATCAAATACAATTTTTTTTTGAAAAACCAGCCCAAAATCAAGCGCATCGCTTCTTGATTTTGACATTCGGAACGGCTTATGTGTATCGGCTTAAATCGCAACGTTCGGTCGTGGCAAACTGCCATAAAATGCCTGCTACCCTTTTTGAGAAAACACTACTTTCGGTCGATGAAATTTGCACAAAATTTGACAAAATTTACGCACTTTTAGAGCCACAAAACAGCACTATCATACTCACAGTCAGTCCGATACGTCATCTTCGTGAAACACTTCCTAATAATCAGGTCAGCAAATCAATTTTGCGAATTGCCTGCCACAAACTTCGCCAAAATTATGAAAATGTAGTCTATTTTCCGTCTTACGAAATAATGATGGATGAGCTTCGGGATTATCGTTTTTATGCCGCCGATTTGATTCATCCTAACGAAATGGCATTCGATTATATTTTTGACAAATTTTCGGGAATTGCCTTGACTAATTCGGCACAAGATTTTATCAAAAAATGGGCGAAAATTCGCATGGCTTTAGCACATCGTCCACAATTTGAACACAGTATTTCCTATCAAAATTTATTAATAAAATTACTCGAAAAAGTACAAAATATTACTGAAGTCAATGTAGAACAAGAACTGGCAGAAATTCAGCAGAAAATTCGAGAAATCCGACCAAACGCCAACTAACATTCGTTCATTTGATTTTTTTGGATGCGCTCAAAAAACTGATGGTCAATTTTTCCTTTTCTTAAAGAACTAACAATCAGGAAGTTGTCTTTATTTTGAAGCATATAATCTGTGTCAGATTTTTTGATAAGCAAAAGTTCGGCATACGGAATGACGAAACCATACGTTTCGAGGATGTACCGAAATCGAATAATGATTCCATGCGGACGCAACTCGATATTGCAATAATTAATTTGGTTGGGGCGCAATTTATCTTGAATTTGGGGGGAGGCATTTTCGATAGTAAGTCGCTGACTTCCAATGCCTTTCTGACGAAAACGTTCCCAAATTGCGTATGGTTTTCCTACCAAACGATTAATTTGAGAAGTCAATTCGGGATTGGTATAAGATATATTTTCAAGCATAAGCGGTTAGAAACTTTGGCGTAATATAATTATCTGATAATCAATAAGTTATAATAAAATTGGGCTAATTATTAATTCTGTTCCGATACTTTGTTTAGATAAGTCTAAAATCCGAAAAAGGTTCAGAAATGGGGTTATTTCTTAGGCAAAATTTTAGCCAAAATTCCGTAAACTTCGTGGTTGGCTGTTAATGGAATGTTAAGTCGTATAGGTCATAAACTATCCGTATTTTTTTTCGTTAAATTTCGTGAAAATTAATGTATATTAAAACGATTTATCAATGAAAAAATTATCAATGTTATTTGTTTTTATGTTCATGGTAGCGGCGACTTTATTCGCACAAACCATTGATTTTGAGGCAAAAGAAATCAATTACGGCACGATTAAGCAAGGTAGTAAAAATGACCCTGAAGCCAGTCGAGTATTCAAATTTACGAATACGGGAAATGCACCTTTGGTCATTACCAACGCCCAAGGAAGTTGTGGCTGTACCGTTCCGTCCTACCCCAAAGAGCCAATTGCGCCGGGCGAAACAGGCGAAATCAAAGTAACTTACGATATTAATCGGTTAGGTACATTTACAAAAACCGTTACTTTGACAACTAACGCAGTAAAACCCGAAGAGAAATCCATCAAATTGATGATAAAAGGAACTGTGGAATCAAAATAACAATACGTAAGATTATTGCACTTTTTATAAAAAAACCTTCCACTTTTTGAAATTTTGGAAGGTTTTTTTGTGCATTAGGATTTAGACATGATGCTTTTTTTGATAAAATTTTGTTCTAAAATTTATTTTTCCACATCATGGATTCGACAGGTTTATCGGTGCGGCGAGTATATTTGGCATTCTGTTTTTGATTATAAAAATTACGAATTTTGCCCTGCACGGCAAAAAATACCAGTTGTCCGATGGGCATTCCTGCATAAATTTTAACTTTCTGCGACACCGAAATTTCGAGCGTCCACGTATTGCAAAAGCCCACATCGCCTTTTCCTGCGGTGGCATGAATATCAATGCCTAATCGTCCTGTGCTGGATTTTCCTTCCAAAAAAGGGACGTGTTCGTGGGATTCGGTATATTCGTGCGTAACGCCAAGATAAAGAATATTTGGTTCTAAAATATAGCCTTCTTGTGGGATTTCAAACTGCTGGATTTCGTTGTGCTTTTTGGCATCGAGAATATCGTCTTTGTAAGTTGCCAAGTATTTTCCCAAATGCACATCGTAAGAATTTGTGCCTAAGCACTTGGGGTCGTAAGGCTCAATAACGATGGCACCTCGTTCGATGGCTTGGCGTATTTCTTCATCACTTAAAATCATATCATTAATTATTTATTTTAGTCCGAAATGAGGCGTAAAGATGTGGAAAAGAACACAAAATATTGATTTTTGGTGCGGACAGAATTTCGGTTTGACGATATTAATAGCAATAATTTTGTATTTTTGTCAGTAACCGATAACTAATAAACACATAAAACTGTACCTTAGACACCAAAATTTATGGACACCACACTATTAAACACCTTACCTTTGACCTTGACTCAAGCTGATATTTTGCGGGATTATCGTTTGGCTCTCGAAAGCCGATATGTCAGTTTATCGGGCAGAAAAGAGGTATTTATGGGCAAAGCCAAATTTGGAATTTTTGGAGACGGGAAAGAATTGCCCCAATTAGCGATGGCGAAGGTTTTCCAGCATGGTGATTTTCGGTCGGGTTATTACCGTGACCAAACCTTGATGATGGCGATTGGTGGCGTGAGCATCCAAGAATATTTTGCACAATTATACGCCCATACTGACATTGAAGCGGAGCCACATTCGGGCGGTAGAGCCATGAACGCCCATTTTGCTACCCGATTGTTAGATGTTGATGGCAACTGGAAAAATATCATGAACTCCAAAAACACCGCTGCCGATGTATCTTCGACCGCTACGCAAATGCTCCGTCTGCTGGGCTTGGCGTATGCCTCCAAATTATATCGTGAAAATCCTGATTTACAACAATTTACAGACTTTTCAAATCAAGGAAACGAAATTGCTTTCGGGACAATCGGCAATGCCGCCACTTCCGAAGGACTTTTTTGGGAAACCATGAACGCCGCAGGTGTACTGCAAGTGCCGTTGCATATGTCGGTCTGGGATGATGCCTACGGAATCTCTGTTCCGAGTGAATATCACACCATCAAAGAAAGTATTTCCAAAGCCTTGACAGGCTTCCAAAGAACCCTCGAAAATCCAAAAGGCATCGAAATTTTCACGGCAAGAGCTTGGAATTATCCCGAGTTGTGCGAAGTATATCAAAAATCTGCCGAACTATGTCGCACACAACATATCCCAGTCTTGGTTCATGTGATTGAAGTAACACAACCGCAGGGACATTCGACTTCGGGGTCGCATGAGCGTTATAAATCCAAAGAACGATTGGAGTGGGAAACCGAATTTGATTGCAATAAAAAATTTACCGAATGGATTATCGAAAACAAATATGCCACCCCAACAGAATTACGAGCCATCGACAAAGAGGCACAACGAACCGTAAATAGAGCTAAAAATGACGCTTGGAAAGCCTACCGAAATTCGATTCAGCAACACATTGATGAGTTGGATGCCATCCTTGGGCATCTCATCACGGAAAATCCTCGTTTGCCTCGATTGGATTATTTGCAGGATAAATTAATGACAAATACCCATGCCGAAAAAGGTGATATTGTCCGCATCGCAAAAAAAGCCTTACGAGCCTTACGCCACGAGCCGCCTCAAAGTCGCCTCAAATTAAATGCATGGTTGCGTCAATATTTACGAAAAACCGAACAGGAATACAACACCTTTTTATACAGCGAATCCGAAAATTCGGGCATGAATATTAAAGTCATATCACCTGTATATGAGGACGATAGCCCCATGGTGGATGGGCGAGAAGTCTTACAAGCCTGCTTTGATGAATGGCTGGCAAAAGAACCTCGTTTTTTTGCTTTCGGGGAGGATGTAGGCAAAATCGGGGACGTAAATCAGGCATTTGCGGGCTTGCAGGAAAAATACGGCGAGTTGCGCGTAACGGATACCAGCATTCGGGAAGCCTCCATTATCGGGCAGGGCATCGGGGCGGCAATGCGTGGACTTCGACCTTTAGCCGAAATTCAATATCTGGATTATTTGCTCTTTGGCATGATTCCGATAGTCGATGATTTATCTTGTCTGCATTACCGAACCGCAGGCGGACAAAAAGCACCACTCATCATTCGCACACGAGGACACCGACTCGAAGGAATGTTTCATGCGGGGTCGCCGATGGGCATGATTCTCAATTCGATGCGAGGAATTTATATTTTAGTCCCTCGAAACATGACCCAAGCCGCTGGGATGTATAATGTTCTTTTACAGGCAGATAACCCCGCCTTGTTGATTGAATCCCTGAACGGGTATCGCCTCAAAGAACGAATGCCCAAAAATATCAGTCAGTTTACCATTCCGTTGGGTGTTCCCGAAATTCTCAAGGAAGGGCAGGACGTAACCATCGTTACGTATGGCTCGATGTGCCGAATCGTGATGGATGCCGCACGCCAACTGAACGAAATCGGAATTCATGTTGAAGTCATTGATATTCAGACACTTATACCGTTCGATATGCCTCAAATTATTCTGAAATCTATCCAAAAAACCAATCGTATTATTTTTGCGGATGAGGACGTTTCGGGGGGCGCATCGGCATATATGATGCAAAAAGTAATTCAGGAACAAGATGCTTATCATTATTTGGACTCTAAACCAATTTGTATTTCGGCAAAAGACCACCGTACTGCTTATGCCAGCGATGGCGATTATTTTACCAAACCCAATGCCGAAACCATTTTCGATGCCGTTTATGACATGATGCGCGAAGCAAACCCAACAAAATTTCAGCCAATTTATTAAACTTTTGGTGTGATTCTTACCTCCGAAGCGTATTTGGATACGCTTCGGAGGTAAAATTATGTCATATTGGCATCCACAAAAAAAACGACTTACGATTTTTATTTTCTCGTAAGTCGCTGATTTTCAATACTTTAAGTAAAAAAAGTGGAGCTTACTG
>CAZNYR010000075.1:0-11247 GCA_964577275.1 uncultured Cytophagales bacterium
CGCCACAAAACCAATGCCTTCGTACAAAGTCAGCCTGCCATCTGCCATAAAAAGTAAAAGCAAAATGATTGATAATCCGTAACTTATGCTATCTCGAACGATGGGTTTCCAATCCAATTTTGAGGCTTTTATCATGGCAGGAAAACCAATGACGACCAGCATCTGAAAAATCGCCGAACCAACAATCGCCCCGATGCCCGTGGCGGGATTTCCCGGTTCACCACCTCGTGTTACAAACAAGGCAATTAGGGCGGTCGAAATTTCGGGCGCGCTCGTTCCAAAAGCTAATAACGTGGCTCCCGCCACGCTGGGCGGTAAGTTTAGCCAATCGGCAATATTGTCCAAACTTTTGATGAAGTGCTTATCAACGACTTCTGTCATGATATAGAAGGTGAACAAAAGCACCGCTATCGCAACAAGTGGTGTCATAATTTTTGGTTCTTATATAATTGCTATTTTTTCGGTAACTTAAAACAGATTATTTTTATTCCCAAAGTAAAGAATTTTTTTGGCGGAAATTCCTAATTTTTGGTTCTTCGCCCTAAAAATTTTTTGCATGGTAGTATTTTCTAAAGGCAAATTTATACTTTCCTGCGTAATCCAGTCCATGCCTTCCCGATATTTTCGATAATATCCCGTGCCATGACAGATTCCTGCGCCTGATATTGGGTAGCAGCATTGCCTGCCAATCCGTGCAGATAAACGCCCAACAAACAAGTTTCTTCGGGCGAATATCCTTGCGCCAACAAGGCAGTCAGCATTCCTGTCAATACATCGCCACTTCCTGCGGTTGCCATACCCGGATTTCCGCTCGTATTAAAAAAACATCGTCCGTCTGGCAATGCGATACACGTATGCGCTCCTTTTACGAGGATACAAATATGGTATTTCATGGCTAATTCTCGTTGCTTTTGGTGGCGTTCGTAGCCCACCAAATTTTTACCGACTAATCTTTCAAATTCCTTAGGATGTGGCGTTAAGATACTATTCTTGGGCAAATCATCCCACAAATTTTTACGACTTTTGGCAAGGATATTCAGCGCATCCGCATCTAAAACCAAAGGCTTTCCATTTGGGTTCAATCGTCCCAGCATCCCGTCCAATGCCTTTTCGGTCAGAATATCCGTTCCGATGCCCGGTCCGATACCGATTGCCGTATATTTTTCGTATTCCAAATCGTAATCCGAAATAATTTGTCCTGCCGAATCGGAAATTACCATCGCTTCAGGGACGGAATGTTGCATGATTTCATAACCACATTTGGGCAAATGTGTGGTCAATAATCCTGCGCCCGTCCGCAAGCACGCCAACGCCGCTAAAATCGCTGCCCCGATTTTGCCATAACTCCCCACCACCAAGAGCGCATGCCCAAACTCGCCTTTGTGGTCAGTTTTTTGGCGTGGACGAAAAATTCGCCGAATACTCTGGGGTTCAATCATGTAATTGGGTGTCTGTAATGCACGCATGATTTTGGGATGTAATTGAATATCAATCAAATGCCATTCGCCCACATATTTGTAATTGCAATCATACAAAAGTGCTAATTTCATCGCCCCAATCGTTAGGGTGTGTGATGCCTGAATGATTGCGCCCTGATTTTTGGTGTTATCATCGACAAATAATCCCGAAGGCATATCCAGCGCAATGACCTCCGATTTGGAAGTATTTATCTTTGTAATTATCTGATTAACAAGTCCTTGCGTAGGTTTATTCAAGCCACAGCCCAAAATGGCATCAATCAGCACCTCGTCCGAAAAGACGTGCGGAAAATCCTGCTCGGTCAATATTTGATGAATGTGGCACGAAGTCGTATTTTCTAAACGCTTGAGATTCAGTTCAAATTCGGGCGAAAGTTTCTCCGAAAAACGCACCACATACACCGAAATCTCCCGAAAATAATCTGCCAGATACCGCGCCACGACCAAGCCATCGCCCCCATTATTGCCCGTGCCACAAAAAATCTTGAGTGCCTGCCGAGAAGGCACAAGTTCTTCGAGCTTTTTGGCACACGCACGCCCCGCACGCTCCATCAAATCGGGCGAGCTAATCGGCTCATTTTCAATCGTATATTGGTCAGCTTCTCGAATTTGTTGGGCAGATATGATTTTTTGCACGGCGGAATTAGATTTTTTAAGGATAAAAAAAAAACAAACGTTAATCAATTTACAAAAAAATATGATTCTCGAAAAGGCTTGACCTAAAAAAGTTAAAAAAATCGCTCCGTAAATCACTTACGGTTTGCCCGAAGTACTTTGCCAATAAGATAAAAAATCACTCCAAAAATTTGCAGGTCATTATGAAAAACAATCATTATTTTCCTTGCCAACTTACCGACACGGGTTTCGATTATCGGGTCGGAATTAATTCGGAAAATCTTTCGGATTTGGCACTGCTCTTTGAAAAAAATGGCATCCGTGCCAACGGAAAAAATTGGGAACAATTAGTTAAATTTATCATTAATTCCAACGCACCCAACATGGCACATGTCATTGATTATGAATCAGATGAGGCGGGATTGGAAACCTCCCTACGGAACAAAAAAGACCAACTCAAGATTGCCGAAATCATCCATCATTCGTGCAAAGACCCCCATCGACTGCAACGGATGCTCGAAAAAATCAAAGCCTAAATGACTTCTCAAAACATTCATTCATTAAAATAAATTTAACAAACTTAATCCCTCGCCAAAGGAAAAAATCCGCCCGAAAGTCGTGCTTTTAGGTGGATTTCTTGGTTTTAAGTCCTCATTTATTGATGGCGTGAGGCTTCCATCATTTCGATAAATTCATCAAATAAATACCGAGAATCATGCGGACCGGGCGAGGCTTCAGGGTGATATTGCACCGAAAACGCATTTCTGCCCCGAATACGGATGCCTTCCACCGTATCATCATTCAGATTGATGTGCGTCAGGATAATATTTTCGTGATTCCTGACCTCATCCATTTTGACGGCAAACCCATGATTTTGCGAAGTAATTTCGCATCGCCCCGTAATCAAATTCTTGACAGGATGATTCAAGCCTCGATGTCCGTTGTGCATTTTGTAGGTCGAAACGCCCGCCGCCAAGCACATGATTTGGTGTCCCAGACAAATCCCAAAAATCGGCAAATCTTGCTCAATAATTTTTTTGACATTCTCCACCGCATAGCCCAACGCCTGCGGGTCGCCGGGTCCGTTGGAAATAAAATAACCATCGGGCTGCCATTTTTGCATATCCTCAAAAGTCGTATCGGCAGGGAAAACCTTGCAATAACAGCCTCTATCTGCCATATTTTTGAGAATGCTACTTTTGATGCCCACATCCAAAACCGCCACTTTGTAGGGCGATGCGGGATTCCCCTCAAAATACGGCTGTGCTGTCGTAACGAACGGGACTAATTCTAAGCCTGCCATACTGGGAACTGCCTGTAAATGAGTCGCTAACGCCTGCTCCGAAAGTTCGGTCGAAATCACGGCATTCATTGCGCCTTTGTGCCGAATATGCCGAACCAAATGCCGTGTATCAATATCACTAATGCCAATAATGCCCGCACGGTCAAGGTATTTTTGCAAGGAATCATCCGCACGATTGCGCGAATATACATTGGAAAATGTCTTGACCACCAAGCCTCGTATTTTGACATCGCCTGATTCGACCTCTTCGTGGCTGATGCCGTAATTTCCGATATGCGAGGTTGTATTCACCACAATCTGACCATAATACGAGGGGTCAGTATAAATTTCCTGATAGCCTGTCATGCCCGTATTGAAGCAAATTTCGCCCGCAGTCGTGCCTGCCCGTCCGATAGATTTGCCCTTGAAAACGATGCCATCTTCCAGCATCAATACCGCTTCTTTTGGTTCGGCGTATTCCATAAAATCAAGTAATTTTTTGGTATAAATTCAAAAATCTCACAAAGCTATTGGACAAAAAAATAAGGTACAAGTTTTCAAAAAATATTTCAAAAAATACCTTCAAATATTTCTATGCGCTACTTTTTTCATCGAAATTTGTGATTTTTTCTATACTCTTTGCACTTTTTACCTCAAATTTAACCTTTGTCCGAAGATTTTGACGAGATTTTATCCACAGCCTGACCACACCTTGAGCCACAACCTTTGGCACAGCCCGACTTTTCCTCCTGTGGCGATAAGAAATTACGTTTGAACATATTTCCTAAATAACCTAATGCCAAGATGAACAGCACCAAAATAATCAAATTTTCTGTCATAATTTATTGATTTTCAAATAATTATACCATCTTAATCGTTGATAACGAATTACGCAATACGATATGATTTTTAACGCATCAAATACGCCAACTGATAACGCACTTCCAAGATTTGTTGAAGTTTCCGAATGAGGCTAAACACCTGACGTAAGTTTTGACGCTCAATTTTATTAAAATCTCTGGGGTCAAGGTATCGCCCCGAATCCTGATTTTGTAGCCCATTTTTGGTGCGATGTTGTACCAAAATTTCATAAGCCACGGCACACGATTCGGCTAATTCGGCTAAATGCTTATCGTGTTGTGCAATTTTTCTGAATCGTTCCGAAGTGCTATCAAATGAATTGATTTTCAGGTCATAAACCAATACTCGGCTGGCATCCACCAAAGGCATCATAGCACGGGCTTTGATATCGAATTGGTCTTTGTGGTCGCCTGTTTTTTCGACCACAAAATTACGAAAAAAGCTCAAAGGTGGTGGGTTTTCTAACGCACTTTTTGCCAAATAATTCAAGAATTTAGGGTATGTATTTATCGTTTCAAAGATGTAAGTTTTGAGGTCATTTGCTAATTTAAACTCGCCAAAAACAGGACGAAAATCCAGAAAAATATTCGCATTCAAGACATTTTGATTGCTCGGATTTGCAATCCAGCCCAAGAAATAATTTTCCCATGCTGCCACCGATTGACACCATTTTGGGTTGCTTGCCATCATGTCGGCAGGGCATCGTACAAATCCACAATGAATCAAAATATCAGTAATACCTTCGGCTAATCGTAAAAAATAATTTTGTACTTTTTCAAGATTTTCAGATTCGGGATTTTCGTAAATCAATGCCGTATCTTGGTCGGTTCGGAGCAGTTGTTCCTTGCGTCCTTCACTCCCCAAAGTCAGCCAACAAAACGCCAGATTTGGCTTTTCGATACCTTGATGTTGTAACTTTTCTTGGGTAATTTCAATGGCTTTTTGAATCACTAAATCATTAATATTTGTGATAATATTTGCAATATAATTAATTGAAATGCCTTGATTTAGGTAATTTTCGACCAGATTTTCAGCTTTATCCCGAATCAATTTGAGCTTATCAAGATGTGTCGTTTTTAGGATTTCTTGAGCCAAAACCGAAGGGCTATTTCCCTGATTTAGAAGAATATCCCGCTGCGAAATTACGCCTAAAATTTCTGAATCAGGCGTGCCATCTGTCGTAATGCAAAGGTGCGAAATACGATGCGAAATCATCAAAATTGTCAGTTCCGAAAGGTTAGTTTGTGGCGCAACCGTTTTGACAGGCTGGCTCATCACTTCTCGCACCGCCAGATTTTTGATGGGTTCTGGATTTGCAACGACCTTTCGCCTGAAATCACTATCGGTCAAAATGCCCACAGGATGACGTTTTTTATTGATGATAGGTAATGAACCAATATTGTATTTTTTCATGATTTGAGCCGCTTCCAAAATAGAATTTTCGGGGGTACAAGTAATTATAGGTTGCGTCTGTTCGACCTCCAGAAAATGTCCCGCCATAAATTCGAGATGAACCTGCGTGGCATTGGGCTTTGCAAAATATTTTCTGTGATTATTTCCCTGATTTTCAGGATGTTGATTCAGACCCATCGCAAAACCCGACGCAAAAAATAGGGCGACTTTTGGGTATTTTTCCATTAAATCCCGAAAAAATTGGCTTGGAAACGTATAAACCAACGTGCCTTCGGAAGCTGTTACGCTCATCAAGTACGAATCATTTGCCAAAAATGCCCGAAATCCGAAAATATCGCCTTCATCGCCTTGGTCAATTAATATAACTAATTGATTTTGAGATTGTTCCATACGAACACTCCCTTTTTTGATGACAAAAAAATAAGGTTTGGGTTCTTCGCCTTCACGAAAAATAAGGTCATCTTTCTCAAAATATTCTAAGGTTGCTTTTTGGGCTAATTGCGCCAAGTCTGTCGATGGAATGAGGTCAAAAGGTGCATAATTTTGCAAAAAATGAACCGTATCCGTTAGCATAGTTATCGAAGCCATTTGAAATCGTGTTTGATGTGGGTTTGGAAAATACAGATTTCAGGCTCAAAATCCAAATAAAACTATGATTTTCGGGTCAGAGCCTTGAGCCAACGGTCGGGCAAATGTCCCTGATTTGCCTGCTCAAAATCCGCATAACTACACGGCACAAGTCGCTGGCGGTCAAAGGTTTCCGCACGATTTTCGCCTGTCGGAATTTCGAGCCACCACGTTTCGGAAAGGGTATTTTTATAAAAAATCAAATCAAATCCTTCTCGCATCGGAACGGTATATTTGACGTGAAAATTTTCGCCCAAATTCAATGTTCCTTTTCGGTGATAAAATCCTTCGACAAAATACCAAAGCATGACTGCAATGACAAAAGCCGTGCGAAAATCGGCGGTATCTTTGTCGGGATAATATTCGTAGATGCCTATGGATGAGAGCGTTTCGTTCATGCCTGCGTACCAACAAATCTGCCCCGCCTCCTCGCCCGTCAGCCCAAAGGGCGATGGCTTCCGAGTGGCAGGCGCATCATTTTGCCGAATTGCCGATACATCAAAACTAAGCATATCCGCCGAACGAATAATAGGTTCGATTTCGGGGAGATTGGAACGGATGCGCCCCACACTCACGGCATCGAAGTTCAGTTTCTCAAATACCCGCAATTTTTCGCCCTCGGTCAAATAACTTTGAAATCCCAAAATTCCAAAACTAAATAAATAATTTGGCTGATGTAACAAAATGGTATTCAGATGGTTACGATTTGCATCACCAGCTGGCGAAGCCACATCGACCGAATTATCAACACTTGCCAAATACACCAATTTACCCAAATCTTCATACGCCTGATATTGCCCAATATCCAAATCGTGTGTTGCCCCCAAAATCATGGGCAAAATTTGTTGCTGAATTAACATTTCACAGACTTCCCGAATGCGTAAATAGGTGTGTTCGAGGGTTTCGCCGAGCCTCAGATTTCCTAAATCTAAGATTTTGGGGGCTTCCTGTCCTTGTTTCAGGCAATAAAATTTTCGTCTGATTTGGTCTGCGCCACAAGATTGGGCGGGCATTCGGGATGCGCCTCGTTGTTCGTTTACGCCAAAAATCGCCAAGTCAAATACGCCCTTTTGCAGATAATCGTACCGCGTAACGATGTAATTTCCTAAATCCGCTGACTCAAAGCGCAAACCCGTGAGTTCGTCCGAAACTTCATCAAAAAACAACTTTAATTCCATATTTTTATGACCGTTAAAGTACTTTTGGCTTTATCAAAAGGCTCTTTTTGAATTTTTTGATACAAAAAAACAAATTTTTCGTAGAAATTGGTTTTATAAACTGATATTTTTTACGAAATTAGATGTATGAATCAACAAAAAATATCACTTAAAGTCCTATATCTTACAACTTCATAAAACGATACTATTATGGCTGAAAATGAAGACGAGGTTTCTCCAACTCACGATGAACCTCATCACGACGAACATCACTATCGCGAACTACAAAAAAAACGCAGACGCTCGCATCCTGTAATGACCGATGATGATTATATCATACATCGCCTTGAAAATCAGATGAATTGGTTTAGTCAGAAAAGTTCTTTCCATCAAAAAAGATATAAAAATCTGAAACGCTGGGAATTTATTATCGGAGCTTCGGTGCCTGTCCTGATTTCGATTAGTGCCTCGTGTTATTTACAACAATTAGTTCCTATACAGGGTTTTGACTTTTCGGTCAGTGATTTTTTGCAAGTAGCATCCGCCGTGGGTGGGGTCTTTTTGGTCGTGATTACCAAGCAGTTAGAACTTGAAGACCATTATAAATTCTGGAAAGATTATCGGGTAAATGCCGAGCAACTCCAGTATCAATTAATGCTCTATAAAACTGCCACAGAACCTTATCACAAACTCAATGCGTATCATATGTTAGTTTCAAATACCGAATCTTTGCTCAATCAGGAAAATATGAAATGGCAACAATCGGGGCAGAAAAAAGTACAACCTGACGAAGAGGAACATGAAGAATAATCAAAAATAATGAATTATCAGCACTTATATTACATGACAGGTCAAAAACCTATCATCATTTTGGCTTTTGCAAACGAACAAACAGATAATACTCGGTATTTGAGGCAGTTAAACCAAGAATTACGAAAAATTCAGCACGCACTTCGGGAAGCCAAACAAGAAAATCTTTGTCAAATCGAAATTCTGGCAGGTGCCACATTTGAGGATATTTTACAAGCATTTCGGGATTACAAAAACCAAATTGCCGTCTTTCATTATGGCGGTCATGCGGATGGTTTTCAGTTGCTTTTGGAATCCGAAAAAGGCAATGAAATTGCTCATGGCGAAGGTTTTGCGAATATTTTGGCAGAATTACCCGCCTTGGAATTGGTGTTTTTGAACGGCTGTTCGACACAGGAATATGCCCAAAAAATCACCCAGAATTATCCGATTTCGGTCATTGCCACCGAAAATGCGGTTGATGATGAGGTCGCCCGTACATTTGCCGTACAATTTTATCGGCATTTGGCACAAGGCGAAACCTATTTCAAAGCCTATCAAAGAGCTGAAAATATCCTCAAAACCAAAAAAGGAAGCTCAAATTTTAGGGCATTATACCGTAAACAGCACGAACCTAAAGCCGAATTTCCCTGGAAATTTTGGTATAAAGACGAATTTTATTTTATTAAAAACTGGACTTTAATTACTAAAAATATGAATAATCAAATATTTAGCAAAGAAATCCGCAAACTTTTAGCCCAAAAACCCGAAACAGCCATACAACAAATCATTGATTTTCTGGAAGACGGCGATAAAGATGACGATTTAGTACACGAAATTACCATGCAACAAACGGCATGGAATGACCTTGCCAAAGAAATCAGACAAAATACGGTAACTTTTGAAAATGCCAACATCCGAAAAGCCCAAATTATTCGCTCAATTACCGAGATTCTGAAGGCAATTAAAAATCTTGATACAGCAGAACTCAATGAAAATAGTAATTTTGACTTAAAAACTTTTAAAGAAACATTGAAAGATTATATCAACAAAGGAGAATTAAGTGATTTGTTTGAAAAAATAGAAGAAAATAATGACTTCGTAAAGTACGATGCAAGCCAATTTTATAGCCTAAAAAATCGTGTGATTGATGGCGAAACGAGTACTAATTTCAAACAACAACTCAAAGTTTTTATTGGGACTTTAAAAGTCCGATAAATTCCTCGTTGCGAAAATTTAGTTTTGCAAACCAATTTTAGACCAATCAAATAATTCTCCGGGGTCGCTTCGGCGAGCGGGAGCGTATTCCTGATGCCCGATAATGTGTTTTCGGTTTCGTTCGATTTTAGGATTTCTTTTTAGGATGTCATCGACCAATTTTTTGAGCGAAGAATATTGCGACTCGGTAAAGCCAATATCTTTTTGGTCAATTTTTCGGTAATGACTCGGAATCATAAATTTTTTCATGTCATTTTCAGAACCTACTGCCAGCATTTCGATACCGATAGCTCTGATATTCAGGGAGTTTACATAATGAGGGGCAAACGGCATTGTGCCTTTTCCTGCGTGATGCGCCATGCGTGATTCGGGGACAAATTCATAAATATTTCCTTGCCTATCAATCAAATAATGAGCAGAAACTTTGTATTGCTCAAAAATTTCGATGATGCGTTCAACATTATGCGGATTTTGTGGATTCTGGACGGCATCACTACAAAAATGTAAAACCAAATGTGTAATCGGATGCTGATTTCGGGGGCTGGAACATTTGGCGGAAAGGTGTTTTTCGATAATTTTTGGGTTACCGGCATTTTGGGCAGCTACGTTCAGATGCCCAACAAATAGCAGACTAAGAACAATGATTGTTTTCATAATCATAAAAGATTTAGTAAGAAAATGGGACGTATTGTTTATTCTATTATAAAATATAAACCTCATAATCAGTAAGTTATATTTAAAATAAAGATAAAAAAATCAAAATTTTTAATTTATCTTACATTAATTCTTAGGCTATCAAAAACGTGTTCCTTCATCTCTTTCGGCATCTCTTTTTTTGATGTCTTGGCGTTTGTCATGTAATTTTTTGCCTTGCGCTATCGCAATTTCGACTTTTGCCAGTCCTCTGTCGTTAATAAAAACTCTCAACGGGACGATAGTTAATCCCGTATTGGTTACTTTTTCTTTGAGTTTTTTTAGTTCTCGTTTTGTAAGCAATAATTTTCGGTCAGCAGTTGGGAGATGGCTTTGGAATCCTGCGTTTTCGTACTCGGAAATATGTAATCCTTTGAGGAACAGTTCTTTATCATTTGCAAAATAACAATAACTATCCGTCATATTGGCTTTTCCTAAGCGCAAGGATTTGATTTCTGTTCCGACCAATCGCACGCCCGCCACAAATTTATCCAACAAATGGTATTCAAATGAAGCGCGTTTGTTTCGGATATTAAGATTTTTAACAATTCTATCTTTTAATTTTGCCATGATACTCAAGGATTATACAAAGGACAATAAAAAAGGGATTTGCCCGAAATAATACGACCAAATCCCTGATAATGTTATGAAAAAAAGAATTATTGTTTATTGTCTTCTTTTTCGTCAGTAGCGTTTTGTGGAGCCGTTGTTGGTTCATCCGCATTTTGGGTAGTATCTGCTACTGTTGCTTCAATATTTGGCGCATCATCTGTTGCGTTGCTACCTCGCCGCCGCCGTCGTCGTCCTCCTGCAGATTTAGGTTTATCTTCTGCGGTCAATTCATTGTAATCCACCAATTCAATCAAACACATATCCGCATTATCTCCTAAGCGATTTCCTAATTTCAAGATACGAGTATATCCGCCGGGGCGGTCAGCAATTTGTTGTGCGACCTCATTAAAAAGGATATTTACCGCTTCTTTGTCTTGCAACTTAGAAAAGACCAATTTTCGAGATTCCATCGTATCCGTTTTGGATTTGGTTACTAATGGTTCGACAAATTTTCGTAATTCTTTGGCTTTCGCTAAAGTCGTCTTAATTTGTTTATGCTCAA
>CAZNYR010000075.1:11257-19398 GCA_964577275.1 uncultured Cytophagales bacterium
CCGCCATATTGGAGAGCATTGCCTTTCGGTGTGAGGCAGTTCTTCCTAAATGATTAAACTTTTTACCGTGTCTCATTATTATTCCGAGTTATGCGGAATCGGGAAAAAAGTATGTTTCGGAATAATCAAAGACCGTTTTCCCGTTCCCAAATGATATTATTTTTAGTCTTCGTCGAGCTTATATTTATGCACATCCATGCCAAAAACTAAGCCTTTATCGATTACGAGTTGTTCGAGTTCTGTCAATGATTTTTTGCCAAAATTTCGGAATTTCATCATGTCAGAGATTTCAAGCTGTACTAAATCACCCAAAGTACGAATATCCGCAGCTTTCAAACAATTATAGGCTCTTACCGACAAATCAAGTTCGGTGAGTGCTGTTTTGAGTAATTTTCGCATTCGTAGGATTTCTTCATCGACAGTTTCTTCTTCTTCTGGCTTGCCCGTTTCGATGGTCATGGTTTGGTCAGAGAACAACATAAAATGCTGAATCAGAATATTCGCCGCTCCTTTCAAGGCATCTTCGGGATGTATAGAACCATCGGTCGTTACTTCGAGTGTTAATTTCTCAAAATCCGTTTTTTGTTCTACCCGTGTATTTTCGATGCTATATTTTACGTTTTTGATGGGCGTAAAAATCGTATCGATGGCAATATATCCGATAGGAGCTTCGGAAATTTTATTTTCTTCGGCTGGCACATATCCTCTTCCCTTTGCCAAATGTAGCTCAAGTTCAAAATTTACAGATTCGTCAAGAGTAGCTACGGTGAAATCAGAATTTAAGACCTCAAAATCATCCGTGAATTCATTTATATCGCCCGCCTTAAATTCGGCTTTGCCATGAAGTTGGAGATTAATTTTCAGGTCAGGATTGTCATTGAGTGGTCTGATTCGAACTTGTTTGAGGTTCAATATCAGGTCGCTCACGTCCTCTACTACTCCTTCAATCGTTGAAAACTCGTGTAAAACATCGGGCATTTTTATACCTACAATTGCGTATCCCTCCAAAGAAGAAAGTAAAATTCTGCGGAGTGCGTTTCCGATTGTGATTCCGTATCCTTTTTCGAGGGGTTTGAATTCAAAAATCCCGTGAGAGTCATCGGCTTTTTCCATGACTACTTTGTCGGGCATCTGAAAAGCTAATATAGACATAAGTTTGTATTCGATTTAAGATTTCAGATTCTTAACGAATCAGGTATAAGATTAAAAATTACCGATGTTAAATGCGTAAAAAACAGGCATAATTTTAAAGAAAAAATCAGTAAAATAAAAATTTTGCCTGCCAATTTATTATTTCGAGTACAATTCAACGATTAACTGTTCATTAATGTTTTCAGGGATTTGGTCTCGTTCGGGTACAGAAACGAACCGTCCCTGCATTTCGTTTGAGTCCCATTCTAACCATGTGAACTTCTTACCACGTCCTGCCAAAGAATCTGTGATTGCTTGCAAAGACTTGGAACGCTCTCGCACACCAATAATATCACCGGGCTTCAAAGTAGCGGATGGGATATTCAACACTTCGCCGTTGAGCATAATGTGTCGATGCGAAACAAGCTGTCGCGCGGCTCGTCTGGTTGGTGCAATCCCTAAACGATATACTGTATTATCTAATCGAGATTCCAACAATTTCAACAAGTTATGCCCTGTAATGCCTTGTTTTCGGGAAGCAATATCAAATGTTTTTCGGAATTGTCGTTCCAAGACACCATAGATATATTTAGCTTTTTGCTTCTCCGCCAACTGCACAGCATATTCGGACTGCTTCTTTCGTCTGCCCCGTCCGTGCTGACCCGGTGGATAGGCTTTATTTTTTAATGCTTTGTAATCTCCAAAAATGGACTCGCCATATTTTCGAGAAATTCTGGACTTTGGTCCTGTAAATCTTGCCATTTTTTTTTTAACTAATTTTAAGTGTGAATGTCGCGTACCTCACCTCGCATTCGGGCGTGTATTCAGCTTCCGACATTTTTTGATGAATCCTAAAAAACGTAAATGTTTAGACTCTTCGTCGTTTTGGTGGACGACATCCATTATGGGGAAGTGGTGTAACATCCCGAATAATCATCACATCAATACCTGAATTTTGGATCGTTCGGATGGCGGCTTCTCGCCCTGCACCGGGTCCTTTGACGAAAACTTCCGCTTTCCGCATTCCTGCATCATAAGCTACTTTCGCACAATCGCCAGCTGCGGTCTGAGCAGCATACGGAGTGTTCTTTTTAGAACCCCTGAAGCCCATTTTACCGGCTGACGACCAGGAAATCACTTGTCCTGCCTGATTGGTAATGGAGATAATGATGTTGTTAAAAGAAGCCTTGATATGAACCTGTCCTACAGGCTCAATACGTACATTACGTTTTTTGGCTTTGTCTTTTCTTTTTTGTGCCATGATAACAATTCAAAATTAAACGACCAAACGATGGGATTCAGAAAATTATTTTTTCTTACCCGCTACTGTTTTTCGCTTCCCTTTCCGAGTACGAGCATTGTTTTTAGTTTTTTGTCCTCGAACAGGCAAACCTCTTCGATGGCGCAAGCCTCGGTAACAAGCAATATCCATTAATCGCTTGATATTCATCTGAATTTCAGATTTCAAAACGCCTTCTGTTTTGTATTCCGAATTAATGATGTCCCGAACTGCTTTCGCCTCTGCGTCAGTCCACTCGCCTGCTTTTTTGTTCTTATCGATGCTCGCTTTCTCAAGGATTGCGTTTGCTGAAGACCGTCCAATACCGAAGATATAAGTTAAAGCTATTTCTCCGCGTTTATTGTTCGGTATATCAACTCCTGAAATTCTCATAATTCACTGATTTAGACAGGATTAATTATCCTTGTCGTTGTTTAAACTTAGGATTCTTCTTGTTGATAATGTAAATTTTACCTCTGCGTCGAACGATTTTACAATCTGTCGTGCGCTTTTTTACAGATGCTCTGACTTTCATTGTATTATGATTTAAAGTTAATATCGAGTCCTGTGTGATTCACATCAAAACATATTATCTTAAGTATCGATGCAAATTTTGTATGTTGATTTAAATGTAATTTCTTGATTTTCAAATAATTACATCGTCTTAATACTTGATACTAAATACTCAATACTAATTATTGCTTATTATTTGTATCTATACACAATTCGTCCTTTAGACAAATCGTAAGGAGACATTTCTAATTTTACTCTATCGCCCGGCAAGATTCGGATATAGTGCATCCTCATTTTGCCTGAAATATGGGCAATCACTTCATGACCGTTTTCTAATTCGACCCGGAACATGGCGTTTGATAACGCTTCGGTGATCGTGCCGTCTTGTTCAATATTGGATTGTTTTGGCATAAATCAATTTATTTGGTTCAACAATAACAAACGAAACTTCTATGAATAATAAATTAGTGCTATCTAATTGACGATTCATATTACTCTAAAACCCCGCCTCTTCGATATATTTAAAAGTAGTCAGGATTTCCGTTTGATTATTGTGAATCGCCACCGTGTGTTCATAATGTGCCGATGGTCTTCGGTCTTTCGTTCGGATAGTCCATCCGTCTCTTTCTTGTACAATTTCTTTTTTCCCCAGATTAATCATCGGCTCAATCGCTAAAACCATTCCGTTCTGTAATTTTGTGCCTCTGCCTCTTTTTCCATAATTCGGAACTTCTGGTTTCTCATGTAACTCACGCCCTAAGCCATGCCCCACTAACTCTCGAATTACCGTATAGCCTTTTTGCTCTACGTATCTCTGAATTGCGTATCCAATATCGCCAATTCTTTTGCCTGCCTGTGCATTTTCAATCGCTACGTAAAGTGATTCTTTGGTTGTTCTAAGTAGATTTAAAGTGTCCTCTGATACCTCCCCCACTGCGTAAGTATATGCCGAATCCGAATGAAATCCATTTAAAAAAACACCACAATCTATCGAAACAATATCTCCGTCCTTTAGACAATAATTATTTGGTATTCCGTGAACTACATTTTCGTTTACCGAAATACATAATGCCGCAGGAAAATCATTATAGCCCAAAAAAGACGGATGTCCATCATGGTCTTTAATAAATTCTGTTGCGATTTTATCTAACTTTTTGGTCTCTACACCCGGTTCGATGTGTTTTGCTACCTCACCATGCGCTCGTCCCAGAACATCTCCACTTTGTCGGATTAATTCAATATCGTGAGCAGATTTATAATAAATTTTCATTGAATTTTGAGACCTATTACACTCTTAAGTTAAGCGAAAAAAAATGCGGCACTACTCTCTATTTTATGAGCTGTGCCACAATTTATAGTTATTTTTTTCTATCACATTAAACAGCAACCTCTACATTTTGCTGATTCTGATTTCCACCGCCTCGCACCTTGCCAGTATTCATCATGCCTTCGTACTTCTCCATTAATAAATAACTGTCGATTTGTTGCAACGTATCTAAAATCACGCCCACCATAATCAACAATGATGTTCCCCCATAGAATTGCGAAAATTCTTGGCTCACTCCCGCAACGCTCGCAAAGGCGGGCATAATTGCCACTAAAGCCAAAAACAAAGCACCGGGCAATGTGATACGGTCGATAATCTCGCTGATATAATTCGTAGTTTCATCACCTGGTTGTACACCAGGCACAAAACCATTATTACGCTTCATATCCTCTGAAATTTGTTGGGGATTCACTGTAATTGCGGTATAAAAGAACGTAAACAAAATGATCATTATCGCAAATGTTATGTTGTACGTTACAGAAGTGAAATCAGAAAAATTTACCTGAATCCACGCCGCTATATCACTCGAATCGGCGAAAAGAGAAGCCAACAAGGATGGTAAAAACATTAAAGACTGTGCAAAAATAATGGGCATTACACCAGACGCATTGACTTTCAAGGGCAAAAATGAGCGTTGTCCTAAGGCTTCGGATGATTTTCGGCGTCGCTTATTATTTCCGCCTACAATTTGTCCCGCATATTGAACAGGTACTCTTCGGACTGCTTGCGTTAGTAAAACTACGCCCATGACCACAAAGAATAATGCTACAATTTCTAAGACAAATAAAATCAGCATTCCATTTCCTTCTTTCTGGACAGCTTCAGCTAATAAAGCACCCGGAAATCGAGAAATAATACCAATCATAATCAACATCGAAATACCGTTTCCAATGCCTTTATCAGTAATTTTTTCACCTAACCACATACAAAACATCGTTCCTGATGTCAGAATTATCATGGCTGAAGCCGTGAAAAAAGCCTGATTAATGAGAATCGCCTCGTTGGGAATCGTCCCTGCAATATATGCCGATGACTGAACAAACGTAATCACAATCGTTAATACTCTTGTAATTTGCGTCATTTTCTTACGACCTGATTCACCCTCTTTTTGCATCTTTTGGAAATATGGAACCGCAACCGTCATCAACTGAATTACAATCGAAGCCGAAATGTAGGGCATGATACCTAATGCAAAAATGGAAGCGCGCGAAAACGCTCCTCCGAGAAAGGTATCTAAGATGCCTAAAATACCTCCTGCTGCGCCGCCTTGTTCCAGAACGGCTGGGTCAAGCCCCGGTAAAACGATGTAAGAACCTAAGCGAAAAATTGCCAAAAACCCGACCGTAAATAAGATTCGGGTTCTAAGCTCTTCGATAGAAAAAATCGTCTTAATGGTTTCGATGAACTTTTTCATAATTACAGTTTAATTGCTGAGCCACCTACTTTCTCGATGCTCTCTTGAGCTGATGTCGAAAAAGCGTGCGCCGTAATTTCAACTCCTTCCTTGAGTTCGCCTCGATTCAGAACTTTTACAAGGTCTTTTTTACCGACCAAGCCGTTCGACCGAAGTATCTCAATGTCAATCGTTTTAAGGTTCAATTTTTCAATTAAAGCCTGAATATCATCCAGATTAACCGCCTTGTACTCCACACGTGTCGGGTTTCGGAAACCAAACTTGGGAACGCGCCGTTGGAGCGGTTGCTGTCCGCCTTCAAAGCCTTCTTTTCTACTGTATCCAGACCGAGATTGTGCGCCTTTGTGTCCTCGTGTGGAAGTGCCACCTCTGCCTGAACCTTGTCCTCTGCCGATTCGCTTTCGATTTTTCGTCGAACCTTTGGCAGGTTTTAATGTATGTAATTTCATTTTTGATAAACAGTTTCGGTTCTGTATTTATCGCACGAATTACGACCCCGCACCCCGCTTACCGTCTGACTGGTTGGGAGCGCAAAAATACAAAAATTTATTTATTTTCAGGGATTACAAAGTATTTTACCAAGAAAATGAGGCTTTGCACCCAAAAAAAATTTAAAAATTACAACTCTTCGACAGTAATCAAATGTGAAACTTTCCGAATCATACCTTGAATTTGTGGCGTTAATTCATGCTCTCGATTACTATCTATCTTTCCTAAACCTAAGGCTTTGACTGTTCGCTTTTGGTCTTCGGGTCGTTTGATGATGCTACGCACCAACGTAACTTTCACTTTTGCCATGATGAGGATATTCTTAACCGTTAAAAACTTTGTTCAAATCTACGCCTCGTTGTTGGGCTACCGCACGTGCATCTCGCATATTCAACAAAGCATCAAAAGTTGCTTTTACCACGTTGTGTGGGTTTGAAGAGCCTTTAGACTTTGCCAATACATTCTTGATACCCGCTGCTTCCAATACCGCACGCATCGCACCACCAGCAATAACTCCAGTACCCTGAGCCGCAGGCTTCATGAATACTTTTCCTCCACAATATTTGCCATAAACGGGATGCGGAATCGTATCGCCTTTCGATACAGGAACTTTAACTAAATTTTTCTTCGCATTGTCGATGCCTTTAGTAATTGCTGTGGTTACTTCACCCGCTTTACCGAGTCCGTAACCGACTACACCGTTACCATCACCAACCACTACGATTGCCGAAAAACTAAAGCGTCGTCCACCTTTCACTACTTTCGCAACTCGCTGAATTGCAACTACTTTATCGGTCAGTTCCAGCTCACTCGCCTTCACTCTTCTGACGTTATTTTTCATCGTTTGAATTATTTTTTAACTCTGGAACGTAAAAACTTAGAGTGTTAAGCCACCTTCTCTTGCACCTTCCGCTACTGCCTTCACTTTACCATGATACAAGTAACCATTTCGGTCAAAAATCACAGTATCAATGCCTTTGTTCTTGGCTTTTTCTGCAATTTTTTTGCCGACCTCAAAGGCTATTTCTTTGTTGGCGGTCTTGCTTTCCAACTCTCCAGAATACGCCGAAGCCAACGTGTGTCCATTCAAATCATCAATCAACTGTACGTAGATTGACTTATTGCTTCGGAACACAGACATTCGAGGTCGTTCAGCCGTTCCAGATATTTTTTTACGAATACGCTTCTTTATCTTTAAGCGTCGTTTTTCTTTCGTTATCATTATTTTCAGAATTTTACCGCTTGTTTCCCAAAAAGGAGGTCAGCAAGCGTTCTAAAAAAAAATTATTTACCAGTTTTACCCGCTTTTCGGCGGACATACTCATCCACGAACTTAACACCTTTGCCTTTATAAGGCTCAATTTTACGCAATGATTTTAATTTGGCAGCAATTTGCCCAATTAATTGCTTATCAATCGATGTTAAAGTAACCGTAGGAGCTTTCCCTTTTGCTGTCTCAGCCGTAACTTTGACCTCATCAGGCAACTGAAAAAATATTTTGTGTGAATAACCCAAATCCAATTCCAAAACTTGTCCCGAAGCCGTGGCTTTAAAACCAACACCGATTAGCTCTAATTTTTTTTCGTAGCCGTTCGTAACGCCTTCGACCATATTGCTAACCAATGAACGATACAAACCGTGCATCGACTTCGATGTCTTTTGCTCATCGGTTCGATTGAAGACGATTTGTCCATCTTCCTGAGCAATTTCTATTTTAGAATCTACTTTTTGAGTTAATTCTCCTTTAGGTCCCTTGACGGTTACGACATTTTCATCTGAGATGGAAATATTTACGCCCGAAGGAACGCCAAGAGGTAATTTACCGATACGTGACATTATTCCGCAATTTTGAGATTTCGGATAATTTCCGATTTATGTATTAATAAAATCAACAGGCTTAATAAATATAACAAAGTACCTCACCGCCAATATTTAATTGCCGAGCCTCTTTGTCTGAAAGTACGCCTCTTGAAGTAGATAAAATTGCT
>CAZNYR010000076.1:0-19088 GCA_964577275.1 uncultured Cytophagales bacterium
ACCTTTACAGGAACAAGGGGTTGCAACCCCTTGTTCACATCTGCTTTTTTCGGTCTGCAAGGCTTTGTTTAAGCCGTCTCGCTACCACCTTGTATATATTTGTTATTTAAATACTTCTGCTGTTCATTCGATATTTTCACACCATACGGCGGATTACCGATAACCACATCAAAACCGCCTTTGTATTCTGTTCGGAAAGCGTGTTCGTAGGTGCAGCACAACTGCTGAACAAGGGGTTGCAAGCCCTTGTTCCATACGGCATCAGTCATTGGTAGTTCGTGTTTTATGCGATTATTAGAAATATATTCGATTGTTGCATATAGTTTTTCGTCTGTTTTTATAAACGAATTGTTATACTTTTGTGCCCAAAGCGTAAATTTCTCTTCTTTGGGTATTTTAAGATACTCTTTATATTTTTGTGATGATTTTCCTTTAAGTTTACGTACAATATTAGACAGTTCATCGTCTTCGCACACAAGTAAAATATGAATATGGTCGCCGCAGATATTATAGTTCAATACATTAAAATCGTTCTCTACGACTATATTTTTTATTATTCGGGTGATTTCCAATTCTGCATTTTCATCTAACCAAACAGCATCACCTTTTTTTACTTTATGGTCTATCATTCGTTGCGATGTTCTCGAATTATGCGTTACCCAAGTAATGTGATGAACTTTTTTTTCTTTTTTTCTAAAAACCTGCGGAAATTCTTTTTGCCAGTTAAACGCCTTTTCGCCTGCTATTTCGGGGTCGTCAATGAGTGAGTTTCCGCATTTTATGTTATTGTTTAATGAGGTTAGTTTTCTGCCGCGCTGTGCGGTTTTGAGCCATAGCGAAAGTTTTGCAATTTCAACACTTTCATCGTTAATGTCCACGCCAAAAATATTTTTTTCCAAAACATGGTTGCTTACATCTTGCAAAATCATGCTTGTTTCTAACAAATTAGCTTACAGTTCGTCAATATAGGCGTGTTCGTTTATCAGAAACACCAAAGCCTGATTCAGAAATGCACCGCTTCCGCAGGCAGGGTCGCAAATGGTAAGTTGTAAAAGCCAATTTCGGTACGCTTGCAGATTGTCGTACAAAGCCTGAACTGTTGCCTTTTTCCTATTTTTTCTACCTTTGGCGTATTCTTCGTCAATAATTTGTAGTTCCGTTTTTTTCTCTTCGCAAAGTTTGCCTACGGTGTTTTCTACAATGTATCTGGTAATGTATTTAGGAGTGTAAAAAACGCCGTCCTTTTTGCGTTTAAGGGGTGTAAGGGGTGTATGAACAAGGGGTTGCAACCCCTTGTTCATACACCCCTTGTTCATACCCTTGTTCATACCCTTGTTTATACCCTTGTTTATACCCTTGTTCATACACCCCTTGTTTCCTTCGAGTTGTGCGGTTACGGCTTCAATTTCGTTCAGCGAATTTTCAAAAATATGTCCCAAAATATTTACATCCACATCGCTCTGAAAATCGTAAGCGGTCATTTTTAGTACGTGGGGTTTTAGTATTTTATCGTCAATTATCAGGCTGTCCAAAATTTCATCGGGCTGAAACAAACCGCCGTTGTACGCAAAAATATCATCTTGTGCGGTTTTGCCCTTTCGTCCTTTGTTGATGTAACCAAAATATTGTTTAAAAATTTCGTAAAGTGGTTTTTGTGCATCTAATTCAATGAGTTGGTGATAGCGTTCCACTATTCGTGTAATTGAGTTTGGCGGAAGCAATCCGCTGTCTTCGGCAAAAAACACAAACAGAAATCTATCCAATAGTTTTTGTGTTTTTTTGAATAGTAAAAGTTTATCTAAATCGGGGCGATTTTTACATACATTTTGCCAAAGTTCGTGTTTAAAAGTTGAATAGTCTTTGTAAAGTTGTTTGGTTACATTTTCTTCAGCTATCGTACTTTCTTGTTTTATTTTTTCAGGAACTCCGCCTAATAAATTTTCGGCATTCAGACAAAGCCAAAATATTTTAAATTCTTCTTTTGTAAGCGTAAACAAATTAAATTCGATATGCGCCACCGCATTATGAATAAAAAAGCGAAGTTTCTCAAAGTTTGAAGTAATTACATAAACACAATCTGTGTGATTATTCTTATAATTGAATGCTTGTTCGTTTATTTTGGCTAAATCTTTGGTATCAGTTCCTTTTAGTTCAATTACGGCTGTAACGCAAGGGACTGCTGAACAAGGGGTTGCAACCCCTTGTTCAGCAACCCCTTGTTCAGCAGTCCCTTGTTTCCATTTCAGGATTGCACCGTCTGTTTTTTTTGCTCCTTTTTTGTTTTTAAGTTCGGTTGTCAGATTAAAATTCGGTTCGGGATTTAAGGTATATCCCAAAATCTTAACAAACAATTCTCTTAAAAATCCTTCCTGAAATTGTTCTTCCTTAGAATTTCTGATATGCTCTTGCCTTTCGGCATTATGAAAATACGAAGTAAATTGAGAATACATTTCATCAATCTTCTTTTCATCCTGCGTTTTCAAATATTTATTCAGTACCGAATTTTGAAAAATTTTCATTGTCTATTTAATTATTTCTGTTTATCGTAATGTAGCGAAAATTTCAGTTACTCACATCTTAAAGTTATCGGAAATTTGATTTTAATGTAAAAAATTGGTTTTCAGGTCATTACATTATCTTAATACATACTACTTTATATGGTGTACTATATTTGATAACGAAGTTACATTAATTTTGTAATAAACCCTGAAACTAAAATTCATTTTTGGTGCAAAGCCTTACATTTCATATTTTTTGCCACAAAAAGTGTAAAATTATACGTGAAGGCTTTATCTTGTATCTTTATTTTCACAAAATAGTCGTTTTATCAATATTAAAGATATGAAAATCAATACGTTATTGTTTTTGATGTGTGTTTTTTCGATACTTTTCATCGAGCAAATTCAGGCGCAAACCAACCTCAAAGGCAGTGCTTGGACGGTAGTTCAGATTGCTTCTACAAATCCTGATACGCCGCCACAAAGCATTCAGGCAGGCGAACAAATCCTTGAAATATCGGATAAAGGCGAATATTCAGTACAAAATTTTTTGGGAATTGCCGAGCAAAAAGGGCGTATCGTTACTGCCGAAAACACCTTAGTTTTGGGAAAAGATGGCGGATATTTTGCCGTATTTACGATGCTACAAAATACTGATGATTCCCTGAAAATCAAATACTTACCTTATGAACCTTCCGCAAATTATTTGGAGGTTATCTTGACGAAATATCAAACGCAGAGCCATGAGGTTGTCGCCACCGAAACCGAAAATCAGGAAACCATCGCCACGAATTTTGCTGGTAAATGGAGTTTTTCGCAAGGCAGTTTGCTGCTAAATCTGGACATTCAACAAGACGGAGATTTATTGACAGGCACGCACTGTGCGGGCGCAGATTGCGAAGGCAAATACCAGCTCAAAGGCTCGGTAAGTGGCTCATCGGCAAGTATTTCGCTCATTAATGAGGCGGGTGCAGAACAAGGTACAGCCCAAGTTCAGTCCTTAGGAGATAACATCAGTTGGGGAATTACTTCGGATATTTCAAAATTAAATACGGTGGATAGCATCGTCCTAAAAAAAGCAGAATAACGTATTAGTTTCTGTGAAACCATTTCCAATTTGATAAAAATCTATATTGAATAAGGTCAAATTGGGAATGGTTATCATGAATTATGTCAATCAAACACCTTGATAATGAATAAGTTAAAATGTTTTGATAAAATGATTTAGATTATAAAATCAAAATAGTAAAAATCAAAGATTTATTTTTCTTTTGATAAGAACTTTAACATTTTTCGCAAAAAAATAGCCTCCAAATTTGGTTTGAGGCGGTTACTTTTTGTTAATTTACATGAAAGGACGGAGACACATTTGAAAAATTCAACATTATCAAATACGGGTCTCCCGTGAAGTCCGAAGAGCAGGCCTCACTTTTCTAACTCATTGATTTAGAGGAGCTTCAAACACGAAGGTAACAGTGGACGTTCAACACTTTGCGAAGACTTAGTTCATGTCTATACTGGAATTTTTCCGTGCCGTCCTTTTATTTATGATTGAATTTACGATTACCCTTCGCTTTTTTTCATCTCCGATATTTTTCAGCGATTATTTACGATTTTTGATAGAAGTGTCATGTCTTTTGACTGCCTCAATTTTTTTAATTATCTTGCACACCATCTAATTTATAACATTTTATAGATTTCGTTTTATTTATTTAATCAATAAAAATGAATCAAAATCGAATGCGAATTGCGATGTATTTTACTGTTATTTCAAACACATTTATTCGTAACGTGCTATTATTTTTGTGGTGTTTTTTCGGATTATCGCTTACCAATTTGTATGGACAACATCCAAAAATTCGATTAGGAAATACCGAAATATCCATCGATGATATGTTCGAGATTTCGGTAACACTTTCCGAACCCATCGAAAAATACAAGGGATTTCCACAAATTTCGGGGTTTGTGCAATACGAAAAGAAACGAGATGAACAAATTGCAGTGGTGAATGGTAAAGCCTTGAGAATGAGTACGTTTACGGTGATGTATCGCCCGTTAGCGATTGGAACATATCAAGTGCCTTCGTTTACGATTACGGTCAATGATAAATCTATCAAACAAAAAGGATTTAGCATTAAAGTCAAAAAAGAAGGCAAACTTCAAGACCCGATGTTAAGTAATTTTTTTGGTGAACCTATTGATTTTGAGGAAGTTAAGGCGGATGTTTTTTTCGATATTACTACTGACCGCACCGAAGTATTTGTGGGTGAGGGTTTTAATGTCGTCATGGCAATTTATGTCAAGCGTGAAGACGTAGATAACATTGATTTTCCGAATGATTTGGACAGACAAATAGGGAGTTTATTGAAAAAAATCAAGCCTAAAAATTGTTGGGAAGAGAACTTTGAGATTTTACATCCTATTGATAAACAGGTAGTTATAAATGGAAAAACATATTGGCAATATAAAGTTTTTCAAGCTAATTTTTATCCTTTGGATGCCACTAAAATCGAAATTCCGTCCGTGCCTCTGGAGATTATCAAAATTCGGATGGCTAAAATTTCATCTGCCATTACGCCTATCGTAGATAGAATGCGGAAAACCTATTATTCTAAATCTAAAACTATCATTGTCAAGCCTTTACCGCCTCATTCCTTGAGCGCAGAAGTTTCGGTTGGGCAATACGAAATCGAGGAGCGTGTCCAGTTTTCGGATAAAAATATTCCAAGTCGCACGACAGAAACAGGCAAAAATTTTGCTTATGTCCTCAGAATCAAGGGTGAAGGAAATATCTCGGCGATTCGTGCGCCACAACTAATTTCGGATGATAATTTTGAATTTTATCCTTCTTCCATCATCGGCGAACGCATCGAACGCAATCAGAACTCGGTCTATGGGTATCGGGATTTTCGTTATAATATTATTCCCAAAAAACCCGCAAAATATGATTTGGGCAACTATGTGCGCTGGGTGTATTTTAATACCAAAATGCAAACTTACGATACGCTTAAATCTACTATCCAATTTGAAGCCATAGGCGATGAGGTGGAAATTTATCAGGCAGATTCTTTGCAAACAGGACTTTATGCCGACCTTCAGCCAGATAATAGTTTAATAAATATGAATGGCACAAATTATACTGATATTTTCACGAATTTATCGTTGCTTTTATTGCTGGGAACAACCGCATTTTTAACCTTTAAAAAATAGGACAATTACCAAGCATGAAATACCTCTATGATTTGGGCATTTGGGCATATCAATTTATCATTTTTTTGATAAGCCCATTTAACAAAAAAGCCAAACTTTTATATCAGGGTCGTCAAAAAACATTCCGTATTCTTACCGAAAAATTAGCAGAAAATACATCCCCTGTGGCGTGGTTTCATACGGCATCGCTGGGCGAATTTGAGCAAGGCAGACCCGTTATCGAAGCCTTCAAAAATGAATTTCCAACGTATAAAATTGTGCTTACGTTTTTTTCGCCAAGTGGCTATGAAATTCGCAAAAATTATCCTCAAGCCGATGTCATTTGTTATTTGCCTGCGGACACCCAACATCATGCCCAAAAATTTATGCAACTCCTTGAGCCTCAAGTAGTTTTTTTTGTAAAATATGAATTTTGGCATCACTTTATTCGGCAAGCTAAACGGCAGAATGTTCCCTTGATTTCATTTTCGGCAATCTTTCGGGAGAAGCAAATTTACTTCAAAAGTTATGGGCAATTTTTTCAGAATATTTTAAGGGATTTTACGCATTTTTTTGTGCAAAATGAAAAATCTAAAAATTTGCTTCAAACAATTGCTATTCAGCAAGTTAGCATTGCTGGCGATACTCGATTTGACCGTGTAAAAACCATCTGTGATGCCCGAAAAAACATTCCGATTGCTCGATATTTTGCCGAAGGACAAAAAGTATTGATTATTGGCAGCAGTTGGGCGGAAGATTTGGAAGTAATTGCGCCTGTTTTGGATTCGATTTCGGATTTGAAATTGATTATTGCGCCACATCAAATTTCGGAAAATAGCCTGCGATTAACAGAAAATTATTTTCCTACAAAGCAAACCATTCGATACTCTAAAGCGAACCTCAAAATTGTACAAAAATATGATATTCTATTAATTGATAATATCGGAATGCTGACCTCACTTTATCAATACGGCACGGTGGCGTATGTGGGTGGAGCATTTGGAAAAGGACTTCACAATGTGCTGGAAGCGGCTGTTTTCGGTTTGCCCGTATTTTGTGGTGTGAAGTACACCAAATTTCGGGAAGTGGTGGATTTGGTTGCCTTAGGTGGCGTATTTTCATGCGAGAATCGCTCTGATTTTGCTGAGAAATTTGATAAAATTTGGCATAATCCTACATTTCGAGAACAGGTAGGTATGATTTGTACAAATTATATCACCCAAAACATTGGAGCTTCAACCCAAATTATTGAGTTTATCAAAAAAAATATCATAACCTAACAATTTGATAATCAATAATTTATACATCAATAATTTTCCCGTTTTTTTATCCGTTTGGTTTTTCTGCCCGATTTTTGATTTTCTACGTAGTGTATCCTCAAAAAATAGACGATTTTATGATTCTCATCGCAAGCAATGATTGCGTGATTTTTTAGAAAGCATTTAACGTACTTTAATCATGGAAAAATATCATTATTTTAAGTTTATCCCAAAACCAAATGAAGGAAGACGCATCGTCATTTCGGATATTCATGGCTGTTCCAAAACATTTAAGTTTTTATTGGATAACTTAAAAATAAATAAAAATGACCAACTCTTTTTGTTGGGTGATTTTATTCATAAAGGCAGGGATAATCGAGGGGTTTTAGACATTGTAATTAACTTACAATCAGAGGGTTATCAAGTATTTCCATTGCGTGGAAATCATGAAGAAATATTTTTGGAATATGCATCTTTGGCGAGTGAACACGTCCGAAAATGGAATGCCAAAAAACATAAAACGCAAGACTTATTTGATACGCAAGGCAATGTGATTCCGATGTATTATGAATTTATCAAAAAATTGCCTTATTTTTATACATTAGATAAATTTTATTTGGTTCATGCTGGCTTTGATTTTGAGGAATCGAAACCATTTGAGGCATATCACAAAATGACATGGATTCGTAAATTTAAACCTGATACGGATTTATTAGGAGGGCGACAAATTGTCTATGGACACGTCCCTACAAGCCTCAATAAAATTGAAAAAAGAATCAAAAAAGTACATCCAAAAATACCGTTAGATAATGGTTGTGTGATGCGAGAAGCCGAGCAGGGTAATTTGTTGGCATTAGACTTGGATACGATGCAATTAACCATCCAACCTAACATGGATATAACTGAAGATGACAAGGACGAAAAAAGTTCAAAATCGGTGTTATTGACACCCCAAACAGGTTTAGGGATTTCATTGATTCTTTTTCAGCGTGTGCTTTTTAGCCTGAAAATTAAGCGAATATGAATCTAAGTTTTACAATTTTATGATTCCTGAAATAACAGTTAATTTATTGTTTATCAATATTAAAAAAAAACAAATTATTAGTTTTTTGTACAAAATACAACCTTTTGCGTTTTGATTTTGTCTAATTTTTGTCGATAAAATTCATGTATTATTCAACCAAAAAAGTTGGAAAATAATAGAAAAGGCGTAATTTGCATACTTGTAAAATTTTAGTCAAAATCATCTGTAAAGTTTTGTGGCTAAAGCAATTACGGCAATCTTACAACAACAAACCCATACAGCGTCCTGTTTGATGTCGGGATATACATTCAATCAAATA
Organism: uncultured Cytophagales bacterium; assembly: GCA_964577275.1. Classification (GTDB taxonomy): domain Bacteria; phylum Bacteroidota; class Bacteroidia; order Cytophagales; family Thermoflexibacteraceae; genus UBA2561. Next base: position 8,290 of record CAZNYR010000076.1, read on the forward strand.
GATTACAACAATTAATAATGCGATATTTTTATCAAATTTTGCCGTTTTTTTTCTTATTAATTACGAATTTGTATGCTCAAAATCAAGTATTTACAAAAAAAATAATTCTTAAAATTGATGAAACACTTGTCCATAAATCCCCCGAAAGTCTGAGCCATTATTTACGCGATAAATATAAAAGTTGGGGTTTTTTGGTGGTTCGTAAAAAATTCCCTCAAATTCGGGAAAGTTCGTATTATGCCAAGCAAACAGCACGTCTTTACGAAGTTGAGCTTGATAATAATGCAGATATTGAAAAAACCTTACATCATCTGAATCAAGAAAAAGACATCGAGTATGCCGAGCCTATTTATCAGGCAAATATTCAGGGCGAGGAAGATTCGTATTATCCGTTGGACACGTATTGGAAAAATCAGGAATGGTATTTTTCTAAGTTGGAACTGTATAAATCTTGGAAAATTACAAGGGGAGATTCTAATGTGGTTATCGGGATTATTGATACGGGATTCGAGTTAGACCATATTGATTTGGTGAGTCAATGGGCTGTAAATCAGGCAGAAAAGAATGGTTTGCCTTTTGTGGATGATGATAATAATGGCAAGATTGATGACTATATTGGTTGGGATTTCGGCAATGACGACCCTGATGTAACGGGTGATGAATTTACGGCAAATGCGGCTCACGGAACGCAGGTAGCGGGCGTGGCTTCGGCGCAAACTGATAACAACGAAGGCATTGCTGGCGTGGGGTTTTATTCCCGTTTGATGCCTTTGAAAGTATATGATAATCAGTCAGTTATTAACGAAGATGCGATTTATGAAGCCTTAGTTTATGGGGCTGAAAATGGCTGTTCGGTGCTGAATATTTCGCTGACCTCCAATACCGTTACGCCGCTTCAATGGCAACAAGAAGTAATTAACTATGTTACTTTAGATAAAGGTGTCCTTATTGTTGCAGCGGCGGGCAATGCTCCTGATGCCGAAATTGCTTATTACCCAGCCTCTTACCGTCATGTTTTGTCGGTTTCGGGGGTAGATAGAACTGACGAGCGCATTACGGGTTATCCGTATAATACGGATATTGATTTGGTTGCACCTTCGATAGATATTGCTGTTACTGAAGGAGTTACGAATTATTTGATTGATTTTCGGGGGACATCATTTGCGACCCCTTTGGTGGCGGGTGCGGGTGCGCTCGTGAAGGCAAAATATCCAGCTTTGACGGGTTTGCAAATTGCTGAATTACTGCGAGTTACGACAGATTCTGTGTATCATTTGACAGCAAATCAAGCCTATTCCGAAAAGTTAGGATATGGACGTTTGAACGTATATCGTGCCTTGACCGAATACGATTCGGCGTATGCTGTTCGGCTCAAATCATTTGATTATTATACTAATTTTGGAAAATATGCCTTCCGAGAAGATACGGTTCACTTGCCGATTACGTTTATAAATTATCTACAATCCATTGATAATCTGAAAGTTAGCATAACAGCAAACTCACCCTACGTCCACTTTCTGAAAAATTCTTGTGTGATTTCGGATACCATTTTGAGTCTGGAAAATATTGAAGGTCAGTTCCAATTTTATTTATCTGCCGAAACTCCGCCCGAAACCGAGATTAAATTCCGACTACAATATGAAGCCTCTAACTATACTGATTATGAGTATTTTACGATAAAAACTTCGCCCGAATATTTGATCAATCTAAATGATAACGAACTGAAAGTTACGGCAACTTCTAACGGACGAATCGGTTATGCGGATGATGAACGCCGAAAAGGACAAGGCATTGTCTATCAGACCGAAACGGTGCTACAAGATGCGGGCTTGATGTTGGGTTTATCGCCACACAAACTATCGAGTAGCGTCCGAAAAGATGCCCAAACTATTTCGCAAGACTTTGATATTGAGCATAATGTACGCTTTGTCGAGCAGTCTGATTTCCAGATGACATCGGAAGCCTTATTTACGGATAATTTACAGAATCGCCCTTCCAAAATAGGGGTTCGGGTGCAACAAAAAGTTACGACCAAAAACTATGGAACGCATCAAAATTATACCGTCATTGAATACCAGATTGAAAATCTTAATATGCAGAAAATGAGTAACTTACGAGTTGGTATTTATGCAGATTGGCAGATTGGGGTAGGCAAGAATAAAGCCGATTGGGATGATGCGGGAAACTTTGGATATGTGTACGAAGAAAACGGTAAGTATTTCGGTATCAAGGCGTTTGGTAGCGGTTATGATTACACGGCACTCGATAAAATCACGCCCAACGGCATTAATATTTCCGATGAATTTTCTAATGCCGAAAAATATATTGCCATCAGTCAGGGTGTTTTTAGAAAAAAAGCAGGTTATGGTTCGGAAACGGGGAGTGATGTGGCGCATATCGTGGGGACAAATATTCCGTCTTTGGTTGCAAAAGGCTCAGAATCAGTAACTTTCGTGATAGCAGGTGCAAATAGTTTATCAGAATTACAACAAATTTTTGCGACAGCATCTGCCGAACTGAATGTCCATGCGCCCAAAAGTCCTCTTCCTGTGGCAGATACGATTTTGTGCCATCGTGCCAAAATGTACGTAACGCCTACGAATGGAACAAAATTTGGCTTTTTTGATGCTGATGATATGCGCTCGCCGATATATGTGGGTGATTCTCTGGTAGTTACGCTTGCGGATACGGCAAAAACCTATTATATCGTGAATCTGGATTCGGCACGAGAAAGTGAAGTATTAACCTATCAATTTAAAACATATCTGCCTGATATTCAACTTGATGTAACGGATAAAATTAATTTACGAGATTCTTCTTTGGTGCATTTTTACGACCACACGCCCAACGTCATGCACCGCATTTGGGATTTTGGGGATGGCTCAAAATTAGTATATGATATTCCTCATCCCACGCATCATTATCGCAGATTAGGAGCGTATGATGTGAAGCTAACTATCACAGATTCAGCGGGTTGTATGAACTCAATCACGAAACGTTTGGATGCCATCAATCTGGGCGTAAGTCCGATGCCCAATTTACCCACTTTGCGTGAGGTTTGTGTAACGGATACCGTACATTTGGCTCCAGATAACGGCACGAATTTCAAGTTTTATTCCTTGCAATCTTTTTATGCTGGACAGCCTTTGCACGAAGGTAAGGCATGGTTTGTTACTGCTCCTTTGGATAAAGTGCTGATTATCAACGAGGATTCTACGCTCAAAAGTCAAACGCAAGTTGTCTATATTGATTGGGGACAGATGCAACCACACTTTGAATATACTTCAAATGCCGATACGCTCTGGAATGCGTTTATTACGTTTGAGGACAAAACGAGAAGCAATGCGCCTATCATCCAACGGATTTGGGATTTTGGTGATGGTACTGTCATTCAAGATAATTTGATGAATGTAGTTTCTCATATTTATACAAAAGCAGGCATTTATGATGTAACGTTATCTGTTACCAATTCCAGAGGGTGTACCGATGCGATAACTTACCAAGTCATTGCGGGAAGTAAAAGTCCAACTCCTGCTATTTCGGAGGAAATTCGGACGTGTTTCGGCGAGCAAATTTTGCTTGAACCAAAAGGCGGAACACGGTTTAATTTCTATGCCGATTCGATGAATCAGCTCATCAGTTCGGGCGAAAAATTAAGCATTAATCCTGCCGAATATTCCGAAATTTATATCACAAATATTGATTCGGTATTGGAAAGTTATCCTCAAAAAGTCGCCTTAAAATTTTATGATTCTGAATTTGATTTTAGTTTTCCCGAACCTTTGCAACGTACTGATTTTAAGGTAGTTGAATTTAAAAATTTGACCAAAAATCCGTTGGAATCTGTATGGAATTTTGGCGATGGCTCCAGTAGCACCGAGCATTACCCTGTCCATCGTTACATCAGACAAGGCACATTCACGGTAACTCTAAAAACCACCGACTTAACGGGCTGTACGGCATTTCTGGAAAAAGAAATTCGGGTCTTTTCCGAAAGTCCTGTGCCGCAGATTGATTCCTTGATTCGAGTGTGTCAAAATGCTTCTGTCGAATTAAAACCTACCAACGGAACACGATTTAATTTTTATCGTGCAGACAATTTGGAAACACCTTTTTATACGGGCGAATCCTTGCATTTTGAACAATTAGTTCAATCACAAACTTATTATATTACAAATGTGGATTCTATTTTAGAAAGTCAATTTCAGAAGGTAAAATTGGAATTAAGTCCACTCAATTCTAATTTTTCGATGAGCCAAACTTCATTGGATTTGGAATATGCCGACTCGATTCGGATTCGGGCGGATGATGCTGATGCGGTTGGTTGGCATTGGGATTTTGGTAATGGACAAACTGCCGAAGGACGGACGGTTTTTCCAAAATACGAAACAGGCGGTATTTATCCGATAACACTCACAGTTACAGATAGTTGGGGGTGCCAACTGCGCCAGACTCGGACTCTGACCGTTGTGCCAAAATTAGTGCCAGCCAGTTTGGACGTATTAGTTCAGGTCATGCCTAATCCAGCAAAGGACAAACGTTGGGAACTAAAATTGCATTTTAAAGAAAGTCAATCGGTTGATATTCAGGTATTTGATATGTTAGGAAAAGAACTTTATGAATTTCGGATGAGTTATTATACCAAATCCCGCACGATTCCATTTAATATGCAAAACTATCCGAAAGGATTCTATTTACTCAAGTTACATTCGGGCGATGAAAGCGCAGTCCGTAAAATCATTTTGGACTAAAAAATTGCATATCAGGGTGTTAGCCCAAAATATTTTTCCTGCTAAAAGTTTGATATTCTACACAAAGCATCGTTGTTTTGCAAGAATTTTTCCCTTCTCTTAATTTGGGTAACGACATAAATTTATGAAAGACTATGAATTATACACCCTGCCCAACGGCATTCGGTTGGTTCATAAACAAGTAAAAAACACGAAAATTTCACATTGCGGATTCGTTTTGGACATCGGAAGTAGGGATGAAATGCCTGAAGAACAGGGCATTGCACACTTTTGGGAACACATGGCATTCAAAGGCACTAAGAAACGAAGAGCCTTTCATATTCTCAATCGGCTGGATGCCTTCGGGGGCGAACTGAATGCCTATACGACCAAAGAAAAAATTTGTTTTCATGCTTCGGTTTTGAGTTTGCATTTTGAGAAAGCCATCGAACTATTAAGCGATATTACCTTTTTTTCGACCTTTCCCGAAAAAGAAATTCAGAAGGAACGTGGGGTGATTCTGGAGGAAATGGCAATGTATTCGGATGACCCTGCCGATGCGATTTATGACCAATTCGATGAGGTTATTTTTGGAACGCATCCACTGGGCAAAAATATTCTTGGCACATCCAAAAGTATTCAAACTTTTACCCGAAATCATTTCCTAAATTTTATTCGTAAAAATCTGAATAACAATAAGTTAGTGTTCTCTTCGGTGAGTAATTTGCCTTTTGCTAAGGTTATCAAATTTGCCGAAAAATACCTGATTGACATCCCGAATTATGAGGCACAAAACGCCCGAAAATTATTTTCGGGATATGTTCCGAGCCAACAAACTGACCTCAAATCCATCACGCAGGCGCATCGGATTTTGGGGGCAGAAGCCTATCCAAAACTGCATCCCAAAAAGTTATCATTATTTCTGCTTATCAATTTATTAGGTGGTGTGAGCATGAATTCGCGCCTTAATATGATTTTGCGTGAAAAATATGGGCTGGTCTATTCGGTCGAAGCCAACTATACTTCGTATCGAGATACGGGCGTTTTTTCTATTTATTTTGGCACAGATAAACAAGTTCTGGAACGATGTACAAGGCTGATTATCAAGGAGTTAGAACGTTTAAAAACGCAGCCTTTGGGCGTGGTTCAGTTGCAACGCATCAAGCAGCAATTCATGGGGCAACTGGCGATGTCAGAGGAGAATAATCTATCGGAAATGTTGATGATGGGCAAGCACATTCTGGACGAAAATCATATCGAATCTTTGGATGAAATTTTCAAAAAAATTGAAGCCGTTGCCGCATCCGATTTGCAAGAAATTGCCCAAGAAATGTTTGATGAAACGAACCTAAGTTATTTGACGTATCTGCCCGAATAACAAACAAACACCTCCTCGACAAGGTCGAAGAGGTGTCTTCATATTGATACCTTTATACCGTTATAAAAATCGTTATTTCTTGATAATTTTGCGAATACTATTTCCATGCTCGGTTTGGATATGAAGGAAATAAATTCCGCTCGTAACCTCCTGAATATCAAAATATTCTTTTAATCTTTGAGGAGCATTTGAGATGCGTTTTGTGGCGATTTCTTTGCCCAAAATATCAGTTAATCGCAATATTACGTTTTGTGATTTTTTCAATTCCAAATCTACGTAAATTCGTCCTGAAGTAGGATTAGGATAGAGCCGAAATTCCTTTGCGATTTGGTCTTCGATAGCCGTAACGCCGCCTTGATTATCGTCTTTGGGTTCTTCGCCTTTTTCTAAGGAATAAAACACTTCGTCAATGCCAAACGAAAAACTGGTTCTTGGTGCATCATTTTCTACGTGTCCGATAATAAAAGGCATCGTAACTGTCTTATAATCAGTCAATAAGTCGGCTAAGGGAATGGTAATTTCATGCCATTTTCCATCTCGTTTTAAGCCATGTTTTTCTTCGCCTCGTCCAAAAATAATTGGTTTTGAAGCTCCAGCCGCTAAGGTTTCTGACCAGATTTGGAAGGGTTCGGCGGATGAGGTTTGCATTCGGAAACGTAAAAATCCATTTTGATAATTTTCCAAATTGAGTACGTCCGAACTATTGAGTCCGATGCCCGACCATTGGTTAGCTTGAAAGTTAGCTTGCAGGGCTTCATTGCCGAATCCGCTGGTTGTTTTTTGGAGATTAACTTGTCCGCCTGACCACGTAAGTATTTCAGCATCAATGCCATAGCGCAAGGAAAAATCGGTTTGAGTGTCATCTTCATAAATTCCAAAATTGGCATTGCCGATGGCTTTTCCGTAAGTTTTCCCCAAATTAATTTTGCCGATACCATTGAGTGCATAGACGCGGACATACTCCACGAGCATTTGGGCTTCGGAGCCATTTTCGGGCAATGCCGTTACGTTAGTTGCCAAATTTTCGCCCGCATTGACATCGAACGGAAACCAACCGCCGACCGCCAAATTAAGAATGAGATAAAAATTATCTTCGGAAAAAAACTCGTTTTCAAACGTGGGCGCATTATCAATTTGCAATAAAATTTTTTCGGTAGAGGCTATCGGCTCGTGATTTTCGTCCGTTTGCAAAACCGAAGTTCGGATATAATCTGGAGTCCAATAAAGTCGATACACAAAATAGGTTTCATGCAGTTGTTTTCCAGTTTCTTTGCCTGCATAAAACGAGTAGGCATCCTGGTTGCCGAACTGCAAATTAGCGTTTGAACCTGCGTCTTCGGCACGCCAAAAAATATTGGATTTTGCCTCTTCGTTGGCATCGCGCTGTAAGGCTTTTCCGCCAGCTTCCATGATGTCAATTTCGCCCGTATAAGGCCAGCGATTATTTGCGCCCAACATCCAGAAGGCAGGCCATAATCCATCATCCATATTAGGCAATTTGATGCTGGCTTCGACCATGCCGTATTGTACGTTTACTTTGTCGCGGGTCATAATTTTGCCAGAGGAAAATTGTTTCGTGCCTAAGACTTCTCGGCGAGCGGTCAGGATTAATTTTCCGTTTTCGAGTCGGACATTTTCGGGGCGTTCGCTGTAATATTGCAATTCCTGATTTCCATAACCACATAAATCATTTCCGTACTGACATCCATCGCCAATTTCATAAACCCAATTATCGGTATTTAACGATGAACCATCAAATTCATCTGCCCAAAGCAATTCTAATTGGTCGGGGTCTTTGACTTGGATAGAAATTTGTGCTGTATTTTCGCCCAGTTCGGTCGTAACCTTAATCGTAGCCGAGCCATTTGAAACCGCCGTAATTAAACCATTTTGCGTTACGGTCGCTACGGCAGGATGAGTAGAACTCCACGTAACATTCTGATTTGTAGCACCATACAAAAGCGTGGTTTTGGCGGTGGCTTGCAATGTTTCGCCTACTTGCATCACTTTTGAAGCTGGCGTTACTTCGACCAAAGTCGTAGGAACGGCATCTTTTGCGCCCACATGAAACCAGTTCAGATTATAAATTCCATCGCCCGTATTGACGATGGCGACTTCGGGAATATCATCAGGAATTGTAATGGTGTGCGTAATGGTTTGCCAAACGTTTTCTCCGCCTGTCGCAGGCACATCCAACGTGGCATAATAAGGACCTGCGCCGCCAGCTTTTTCGATGCGAATTTTTCCGCCTCCATTTGCGCTGGCAACTCGATAAGATACCAAATAGGTACAGGCTTTTAGGGGTTGGGCAAAAGCCAACCATTGGTCTTTGGCAAAATTGGTAATTTGTTCGCTGCCCGAAATATCGGTCGTTGCCTGAACACTGACCGCATCCTGTTTCCATTGTGCGCTCTCGGCTTCAACGGTGGCAAAAGTGCATTGCGCCCATAGTTGGGTCGTTCCGAGTAACGCAAAAGTGAAAGCGAATAAGTAATACTGTAATTTCATTTTCATCAAATTTTAAGTTTTAGTAAATTAAGGTGATTTAAGTTTGAGCGTGATTTGGGTTTGCTTTCAAAAAATCTTAAAAATAGATTTTAATCATTTTAAGGCAGGAAAGGCATCGTTGTCAAGTTTTTGGGCAGAAAAATATTAATTCCGATTATGTATTTTGTCTTCAAAAAACAAAATGAACTTATTGAAAATCAAAAAGTTATGTGATGAATAATTTTTTCAAAAGTCATATAACATATTTCTAAAATTTGAGGTTTGATACAAAAATCTTTCAAAAAGCGATGTTTTTAATGTGCCTAAACTTTTTAAAACCAATTTTTTGATGGTTTATGGTTAAATTTACAACACCTGTTTTTATTTTAATATTTAAATAACGAAACGTATGAAAATGAGCATCTTAATGACCTTTTTGGTCATCTTTTTTACCACGAATTTACTCTGGGCGCAAGCTACGGCTTTGCCCCAAGGCGCATCCGCCGAGCAGGAAATCACGATTATTTATGATGCTACGCAAGGCACTTCGGGGCTGGCGGGCGAAAGTTCGGTTTATATGCACGCTGGCGTAATTACCACAGGATTTGATGGCACGGGCTGGGAATATGTCGTCGGGAATTGGGGACAAGATGACGGCATCGGCAAAATGACCAAAGTCGAAGGCGAAGCGAACAAATGGCAAATTACCCTCACGCCACGCACGTATTTTAATGTTCCAGAAAATATTAATATTTTTAGATTAGGTATGGTTTTCCGAAGTGCAGATGGCTCGAAAGAAGGAAAAAGCAGCCAAAACAGCGATATTTTTGTCGATTTGAATGCGGGCTTTTATGTCAAATTTACCGAACCTTCCAAAAGTAAGGTATATGCCAAAATTGGCGATAAAATCCCTGTCAAAGCCCAACTTCCTTCTACCGCCAATTTATCTTTGTTTTTGGATAATGAATTGATTTCTACGGCAGTCGGCACATCATTTTCGGGCGAAGTCGAGATTACCAAAAATGGCGCACAAACCGTCAAAATCGTAGCCAATACAGGCGCAGAAACCGCCGAAGCCACGTTTGGCATAGAAACTTATAACGCTGCACAAATCAAGGAGTTACCCACAGGAACGGAGGACGGAATCACGTATTTGGATAATAATTCGGTGCGATTGGTTTTGTATGCACCCGAAAAAAAATTCGTTTATATCATTGGCGATTTTAATAGCTGGCAAACTTCCGAAAATTATTACATGAACCAAACCCCAGACGGCAAGCGTTTTTGGCTTGACATCACGAATTTGGAAGCCAAAAAAGAATATAGTTTTCAGTATTTTGTAGATGGCGAAATCAAAATCGGCGACCCCTATTCTGAAAAAATTATCGACCCATGGAGCGACCCTTCTATTAATTTTTTGGTGGATGAGAAAACACCTTACCAAGTGTATCCCAACCTTTTGGCTTATCCCGAAGGCAAAGACAAAGCCGATGGCTTGGCTTCGGTTTTGCAAACGGGACAGGACGAATACGCATGGAAAGTTACTGATTTTCAGCGTCCTAAGAAAGAAGATTTGGTCATTTACGAACTGCTGATACGAGATTTTCACGAACGCCACGACTACAAAACCTTGATAGATTCGATTGGATATTTCAAAAAATTAGGCATCAATGCCATCGAATTAATGCCGATTATGGAGTTTGAAAATAATAATAGTTGGGGCTATAATCCGAGTTTTCATCTGGCGGTCGATAAATATTACGGACACAAAAACGACCTCAAAAAGTTCATTGATGTTTGCCACGAAAACGGAATCGCTGTCATCTTGGATATGGTTTTGAATCATGCTTTTGGGCAAAGTCCGCTGTACCAACTTTATGCCGCCACACCCGAAAAAAGTCCTTATTTTAACATCACCCCAACGCATCCGTTTAATGTCGGTCTTGATTTCAATCACGAATCCGAAGCCACGCAATATTTTGTCGATAGAGTGAATATTCATTGGCTGAAAAATTACAAATTTGATGGCTATCGATTCGATTTGTCGAAGGGTTTTACGCAAGTCGATAATTTGAATGATGTCGGCGCATGGAGCAGTTATGATGCTTCACGAATTGCCATCCTCAAACGCATGGCGGATAAAATTTGGGCTTTTGACCCTACGGCTTACGTTACTTTGGAGCATTTCGGGCAAGACCGTGAGG
>CAZNYR010000077.1:0-18747 GCA_964577275.1 uncultured Cytophagales bacterium
CGATTGGCTGACCCACTGGCAGAACTCGTCAAACTTGACCCAAAATCCATTGGCGTAGGGCAATATCAGCATGACGTGGAGCAATCTCAACTCAAGCAAAGTCTTGATGATGTGGTCGTCAGCTGTGTCAATGCGGTGGGCGTAGAAGTTAATACCGCCAGTAAACAATTATTGATGTATGTGTCGGGATTGGGTTCGGCTTTGGCACAAAATATTGTGGATTATCGGAATGAAAATGGCGGTTTTAAAAGCCGTTCGGAACTCAAAAAAGTACCTCGCTTGGGCAATAAAGCCTTCGAGCAGGCGGCGGGTTTTTTACGGATTCAGGGCGCAAAAAATCCGTTGGATGAAAGTGCAGTCCACCCAGAAAGTTATCATATTGTCGAAAAAATGGCGAAAGATTTAGGCACAATCGTTCCAGAATTGGTAAAAAATGCCGAATTACGTCAAAAAATTGACCTCAAAAATTACGTAACCGATACGGTTGGTTTGCCTACTTTGACCGATATTCTGAAAGAATTGGACAAACCGGGACGAGACCCACGAGAAAAATTTGAGGCGTTTTCGTTTGCCGAAGGCATCGAAGAAATGTCCGATTTGCGGGAAGGAATGTACTTACCGGGAATTGTTACGAATGTTACGAATTTTGGCGCATTTGTCGATATTGGCGTGCATCAGGACGGTTTGGTACATTTGAGCCAAATGGCTGACCGATTTATCAAACATCCGAGCGAAGTGGTGAAAGTTCAGCAAAAAGTCATGGTTACGGTCGTGGAAGTTGATGAACACCGAAAACGTATTTCGCTCACGATGAAAGGTGAAAATCAAGCACAAAAACCCGCCAAACCTTTATCCAAAAACCCGAAAAAAGCAGACCAAAAAGAACTTTCTTTTGAGGAAAAATTAGCCAAATTACGGTCGAAGTTTGATTAATTTTGTAAACCTGTTATGTTTTCAAAACATGACAGGTTTAAGCCAATCCTAACTCGCTATCAAATTGATAGCCTAAATCAATTAGCGAAGCGATACCAACGAAAATCTGATACACGATATAATTTCTGCAAACTACTTATTTTATTGATTATCAATAATTTCAAAGAATTTTGAGATTAAAAAATCTAATTTAGTAGGGTCGCCTGTGGCTTCAAATTTATGATTTTGAATTTTGATGGCATACCAATCAGTTTTACTATTTTCAAAAAGCTGATATTCCAGTGTCAAATTTTGATAATTTGTTTCGGCTAAATCGACTTCCAAAAGCCATGCAGGATTATCTAAGGTGTCAATTTTGATTCCGTAAGTATGTTCCCAGTCCCCATCAATTTGCTGAATGTACCAATTTTGTAATTTTTCAAGATTTGTCATCGTCATTTTTCCGTTTTTCTCGTTTTGGAACTTCATCTTTTCGAGCTTTTCTCACATCACCTTTTGCTCCTTTTTCGTGTACGTGTGGCGTATTGATTTGCTCTCCCGTGTGCTTATTTCGATGTCCTTTTCCGACCATATCGACTCGTTTGACTTCATCAAAACCACTAGGATTAAGCCGATTACGAAAATACGTTGCGTATTTCAAAATTTCACCCCAAATATTTTCAATGAATGTGGTATGATTACTCTCAGCTTCGGGGTCTGGTTTCAGTTTGTTGAGTCGAGACATGAATTTGTATTTCCAACAAAGATACAGAAAATGAACAAAAGGGCTTCCGCACTAAAAAAGTAAAAAAGATTATCTGCGAAGTCCGACCGAAGGTCTGACGCTAATATTTACCGATGGATGCACTGAATAAAAACATTCGATTTTATTGGTTAAATAAATTTTTAGCTTCAAAATAATTCTTGATTTTTTTGTATATTTATCAAAAAAAGCCATGAAAATCGAAATGCCTGATAAATTTGGCGAGAAAATTATGACTTTTGTGCGCTCAAAATTTGATTAATTTTACAAACTTATAAAATTTTAAATTATGTGGTATGGTTTGCGAATTAACTAACCTTAAATTTCATCAAAAAATACAATGGAATATTTGAATTATGATATTATCAATCGTGTAGCTATCATTACGCTCAATCGCCCCGACAAACGCAATGCCTTTAGTTATCAGTTAGTTACCGAACTCAAACAGGCGTTTTATTCCGCCGAACACAATGAACAAGTGCGAGCGGTCATTCTCAAGGCAAACGGCAAGGTATTTAGTGCGGGCGCAGATTTGGCATATTTACAAGCCCTCCAAAAGGCTTCTTACCAAGATAATCTGGCGGATTCGGTGTATCTGAAAGATTTATACATTCAGATTTATAAACATTCAAAACCCGTCATTGCACAGGTGCAAGGTCATGCGATTGCAGGCGGATGTGGCTTAGTAACTGCCTGCGATTTCGTTTTTAGTGTGCCTGAAGCCCAATTTGGCTATACCGAAGTCAAAATCGGGTTTGTGCCTGCGATTGTGATGACGTTTTTGCTCCGCAAAGTGGGCGAGGCATACGCCAAATCCTTGTTGCTTTCGGGCGATTTGGTTGCCGCACAAAAAATGCACCAAATTGGATTAATTCACCAAATCATTTCGGGCGATGAATTGGAAAATACAGTGCTTGAATTTACACAAAATTTGATTCGGGGCGGTTCGGGACAAGCCATCGGAATCACCAAAAAATTGATTGCCGAAATTCAGGAAAAACCATTCTTTGAAGCCCTTTCGTTAGCTTCCGAAATCAATGCCCACGCACGAGGCTTAGAAGATTGTAAACAAGGAATTTCCGCTTTTCTGAACAAAGAAAAAATTATTTGGTAAACTGTCAAACAGCCCATTTTTTTAGATTTTATTTAATAGTTTTGGTTTGACGATTCAAAGTTGGTACATACTAAATCGTGAACAGTTTAACATATACTTGAGTATGGATTTAGTTTTTAGATTAATTTAAATATAACACACTGATTATCAGTTTTTTATATTGCTTTTATCGAATGCCAAATTTTTGTTTGTAATCGTTTGCGTATTGAAATCTTACAACGGATGCCCCAATACGATTTATAATTTTAACTACCCTCCATTAATCAGACGGAATTATGAATAATGACACAGTTATCGGCATTGACATCGGCGGTACATTTACCAAATATGGCTTAGTCAATCGCAAAGGAGAAGTCGTTGGCGAAAATGCCATGCCTACTAAATCAGATGAACCTATCGAATCATTTTTGGACAGAATCCAGAGTAATCTGGACGAATTAATGAGCGATGCAGGCTCGGCAACCATCAAAGGCATCGGAATCGGTGCGCCAAACGCCAATTATTATTCTGGAAATATCGAAGATGCCCCAAATTTGGGCTGGAAAGGAGTAGTTCCGCTCCGTAATTTAATTCAAAAACGATATGATTTACCTGTTTATCTGACCAATGATGCCAATGCTGCTGCCATCGGCGAGATGCGTTACGGTGCGGCGCAGGGCATGAAAAATTTTGTCATGATTACGCTCGGAACAGGATTGGGAAGTGGCATTGTGGTCAATGGACAATTAGTGTACGGAGCGGATGGATTTGCCGGCGAAATCGGACATACGCTCGTGCATGGCAGAAATCGGGTCGGTGGTTTCAATCGAAAAGGTGTGCTGGAAAGCTATGTATCCGTAACCGGCTTGAAACGAACCGCTTTCAAAATGATGGCGGATATGGTCGAACCCAGCGAATTACGGGACATCAGCTTTAATCATTTGACGGGCGTAATGGTTACGCAAGCTGCTCTCAGAGGCGATGCGGTGGCGATTGCTACTTACGAATACACGGGCATGATTCTGGGAGAAGCACTCGCAAATACGGTGGCGCATCTTAGCCCTGAAGCAATTATTTTGTTTGGAGGATTAACAAAAGCAGGCAAATATTTACTTGAACCCGCCCAAAAACATCTGGAAGCCAATTTATTGCCCATTTATCAAAATAAAATCAAACTCGTTTTGTCAGGTTTGCAGGATAAAAATGTGGCAGTTTTAGGGGCGGCTTCTCTGGCTTGGGAAGAATTAGAAAAAACTTCATAAACAACCCATTTTTGCATAAAAAAAGGAAACCCAGATAACTTCTGGGTTATTTTTTATGCCTTCGATTCAAACATTTCCATCACTTCCTGCGTGATTCCTGTTGCCGAAAATCCCCCATCGTGATAGAGATTTTGCATAGTTACTTTTTTGGTCAAATCTGAAAATAATGAAATGATATAATCCGCACATTCTGAAGCACTTGCATTTCCAAGTGGGGACATTTGTTCGGCATAATTCAGAAAGCCATCAAAGCCTTTGATGCCCGTTCCGGCGGTCGTGGGCGTGGGCGATTGCGAAATCGTATTGACCCGAATTTTCTTTGATTTTCCCAATTTATAGCCGTAACTTCTGGCAATCGATTCCAAGACAGCCTTCGCTTGCGCCATATCTCCGTAGTCAGGAAAAACACGCTGTGCCGCAATATAAGAAAGCGCAATAATGGAGGCTTCATCATTGAGAACATCTTGTTTTTCAGCTACTTGCATCATTTTATGAAACGAAAGCCCTGAAATATCTAAGGTTTGTAAAAACCACTTATAATTCAAATCTCCGTATTCTTTTTTCTTACGCACATTCGGACTCATGCCGATAGAATGGAGGATAAAATCCAATTTTCCGCCCAAATGTTCGGTGGCTTTTTCGTACAAAGTTGCCAAATCCTCTTCCGAAGTGGCATCCGCAGGGATGACTACCGTAGCGCATTTTTCGGCTAATTCATTGATTTTGCCCATTCTAAGAGCAACAGGGGCATTTGTTAAAACAAATTCTGCGCCTTCGGCTTTGGCTTTTTGGGCAACTTTCCAAGCAATCGAGTTCTCGTCCAGCGCACCCGTAATGATGCCTCGTTTTCCTTTTAATAAATTGTACATTATCAATAATTCTTGTTAAGTATTTAGATGTGATTTTGGTCTTTTTTCAAGACTTTCGGTAAACAAAGTTATAAATAAATCCACCAAGTTACGAAAATTGATGAGGGATTATTAATTTCGAATTTTGAATATTTTATCGCATTAATTTTTTAAGGAATGTCAAGTTTTTATTTCAAAAAATTTACGATTCATCAAAAAAACGCACCTCTTCGGATTACGTCCGATGCCTGCATTTTTGGCGCATGGATCTCCATTCAGAATGCACAAAAAATACTGGACATTGGCACGGGAACTGGTATTTTGGCGTTGATGCTGGCGCAACGTTCTCAAGCTCAAATTGATGCGCTCGAAATCAACAAAAAGGCTTTTTTACAAGCACAAGAAAATTTTTCGCAATCCATTTACCAGCAACAAATTTGTGCTATTCAAGGAAGTATTCAGGAATATGCACAAAAAAATAACCTCCCATACGACTTAATTGTATGCAATCCTCCATTTTTTCAAAATTCATTAGTTAGTGATAATTTAGATAAAAATATTGCCAAACACACGGAAAAACTTACATTTGATGACCTAACCCAGTGCGTTTCCAATTTATTGCATCCTGAGGGGCGTTTTGCTGTCTTATTGCCTGTTCAGGAAGCTGAAATTCTAAAGCAAAAATTTGCCAAATTCAAGTTATTTCCACATCAAATCGTACAACTTCGGCACTCCGAAAATCATCCTTTTCATCGAATCATGACGATTTATAAATTTGATAATCAAGAAGTTACGACAGAAATACTGGATATAAAAACACCTGACGGAAAATCAGATTCTTGGAAACTTATTGCGCTCATGAAACATTATTACTTATATCTATAAAATTAAAACGTTTAAATAGTATGTTTTTGATTAAATTAGCTAATCGCACCCAAGACATCTTTGCTAAAAGTATAGCTGGAGTTATCGGGATTATTTTTATTTGCGGCATCACCTTTGCGCTTTATTTTCCTTCGTTATTTCTCGATTTTTTGGAACTTTCTGACCAAAATTTATGGCGCAAAAACTACGAATTTGAGTATGCCATTTGGTCGAACGAACCTAACTCAATTACCTTTTTATCCTTCGCCCTGAATCGCCATCTGACAGGGTTTTCAGCTTTTGCTTTACGTCTTACAAGTTTGCTCATTCATTTGTTTAATACTATTTTAGTGTATCGTTTTACGTATCATTTTTTATGCCTTCGGAAACGCCGATACAACCACGCATCCGAGAGCCGAATCATTGCCTTATTTACGGCATTTTTTTTTGGTATTCATCCCCTCAATTCGGAAGCCGTTACATGGATTTCGGCACGAGAAAGTCTTGTTTTTGGATGCTTATTTTTTAGTGTTCTCAATCTTTGGGTAATCTATGTCAAGACCAAAAATTGGTTCGTGTATAGCATCGTTATTTTGATGATTTCTGCCTTGTTTTATGAACAACCTGTGGCAGTTATTTTATTGCCTATTCTGGTGTGTATTGACTGGTTTTTGAACCGAAAATATCAACGAAAACCCAAACGAATTTTAGAAAAAATCCCGATTGTTTTATGGACAATTTATGTGTTTGTCCGATATTTTTTTAATCCATCTACAATTAGACAAATCCAAGAAAATATCCAAATCACGATAGAATCTTATAGTTTCTTTGACCCCGCACAATTCCAATTTTTTAATAAAGCAATTTTGGGTTGTTATGCTCTCGGTAGTTATATTTTAAAGACGGTTTTTCCATTTTTTATTAGCGGATATTATCCGTATCCTGTTTTCCCGAATGAAAATATTTCGCCCGAATATCAGTTATTTATATTACTGATTGTCAGTATTTTATTAAGTTTTCCATATTTAATCAGATATAAATTGAAAGAAATTTTATTCGGAATATCTTTTATGTTTTTGGCAATAAGTCCCTTTATGCCTTGTTATCATTTTTCAGGCAAATTAATGCAGGATGCCTATTATTATACTGCCATTTATGGAATCATTTTAGCAATAGTTTGCATAAGCCATCAAATAGCACAAAAAAAAGATAGTTTTAAAACTTTTATAATTTTAGGTGTATTAGTTTTAAGTGGTTTATATGTCATCAAAACATTGTCTTTACACATCTATCGTTATGACGAATTTTCATTGCGTAATCACAATGTAGCGGTTTATCCTGAATCGGAAGAAGTACGCCAAAAACGCCTCGAAATGTATATCCATCAAGGGAATAAAAATGAAGCCTTAAATGATTTGAATTTCATCTTAGAAAAGCGTCAGATTCCTAAATTTTATGTCTTACGAGGCGATATTTTATTTCAGATGAAACAATTCCAAAAAGCCTGTCAAGATTATCAAAAAGCGGAAGAACTTTTGCCCAATAGTCCGGGCGATAGAATCAAAAAAAACTGTACCAAAATGATTCCGAAAATGGACGAATCCCAATGACGAGAATGTCATCATTTTGTTTTTCGTTTCCTGTTTTAATCCAATTTTCTAATGTTTTGGATAGCTCCAACTTTTGTTGTTGCAAAGGTAATTTTCGGTATTCATACATCAAGTTTCGGAAGCGTTTGGACATAAATTTTCGTCCCGCCTCGCCGCCAAATTGGTCTTGAAATCCATCAGAAAAGATATAAAACTGCGCCTCCGAATCCAGCGTAAATTGGTGTGCCTGATAGGTTCTTCCTTTCTTGACTTCATGCCCTCCGATGGAATGACGCGTCCCCTTTACCAAATGCAAGGTATCGTTTTGTATCAAAACCAATGGGCTTTTTGCACCCGAATAGCTTAGTGTTCTTTGTGCCGTATTGACAGTGCAAATCGCAATATCCATCCCGTCCGTATTTTGGGTTTCGCGCTGTTTGAGAACTTCCCGAATGCTCGTATGTAGCTCATTCAGAATTAGTTGTGGCTCAATCGTATGCCAATCCATAATAATTTTATCCAATAATGAACTACCAATCAAAGACATAAATGCCCCAGGAATACCATGCCCCGTACAATCGGCTACTACTAAGACAATTTTGTTATTTTTTGCATAAATGCGATAAAAATCACCTGAAACAATATCTCTGGGTTTATACAAAATAAAGTATTCGGCAAAATATTCATTAAACTCCGCATCCGAAGGCAAAATTGCCTGTTGAATCCGATTTGCATAATTAATCGAGGCGGTAATATTGTTATTTTTCGATTCGATTTCCAGTTTTTGCGCTTGCGAAGTTTCCAGCATTCGATTTAGTTCTTCATGGGATTCCGAAAGTTTTTTTGTCCGTTCTAATACCTTCATTTCCAATTCTTTATTGGTGTTTTGCAATTCCTCAGAAAGTCGCCTGACCCGAATAAAAGCATCCGCAAATCGCAAGGATAACATCGCAGACTGTGAAAAAATAAATACTAACATCCCAAAACTTATCAAATTTGCGGTCTGAATCACTTGATTAGCATGTAATACATCATTCACTACTGTTGCAAATAATATCAAAAAACTGATGATAAAGATAAAAAACTCACGCGGATATTTTTTACGAGAGATGACCAAAACATACCCAAAATATGCCATCGAAGCGATGAGGAATAATTGGAGGTGTGTCAGGTAATTTTCAAAAATTAAAGGGGGAGTCAGCATCACAAATACGACATGAAACAAGCAAATTAGGATGATAATTCGGGCTACTCGTTTTGATACACATCGTCTGAAAATCAAGAACATATACATCGTAAAAACCAATAAAGGAAGTGAAATTGTCAGATGGGATAATGTAATCATCAAGCGAATTGTAGTGGAAGGAAAAAGACCTTCTAAATAATAATTTTGCACCACTAGCGTCCGAATGGCAATCAATATACTGGCTAAGGCAAACCACAAATTTGCCATATCTCGGCGCAAAACTAACACCAGAAAGAAATGATATAATCCTGTCATTAAAAATGCCCCTACCAAGAACAAATCCCATGCGATTTCACGTTCATAAAATCGCTGAATATCCCAATGTGTCCCCAAACGAAAAGCACGCTCGATGCCCCCATTACGCAACTCAAAATTAGCGACGTGTACTACGATGGTGAGCGTATCCGAAGTAGGCGAAAATTGAAAATAACGACTCAAAGCCTTCCCTTGATAATCGTCCATTTTGTGTGCAATTTTTCCATGCTCACCAACCTTTAACCCATTGATATAGAGTTCATAAGCGGAAGTTATGCGTTGCACATGAATAGCCATTTTTTCGGGTAAATTCTTGAAATAAAAAGTTGCCCGATAGGTCGCAATTCCTGTACTTCCGTAGGATTTTCCGTCCTTTTCGTATCGCCAATTTCCCGGTATTTCCCCCCATCCTCGTGTGTTTTGGTGTGCCGAAAAATCCACATTGGGCGCAATGAATTTTCCCCGATAAAACTCCCAATTTCCACTTAATTTTAAACTTCCGCTTTGCTCAAAATTCCAGTCTTTTGCTTTCAAAATGCCTTGCACCACTTGTGGCGTATTCTGGGCATAAATGTAGGATTTTGCCCATATCAGGACGAGTAGCATGACGTATGTTTTCAGTAGTATAGCCACAGAGTTAATTTGTTTTTAGGCAAATAATTTATAAAAAATGTTTTATTAGTGTTATTTTTATCAAAATATTACATATAGCATTGTATGCTCTTTATTTTTTAACGTCAAATTTTGTGCGTATTTTACCTCAAATATAAGACACAAAGTAGATAATCTACTGAAAATGAAGGTCAAAACTAAAATTTAACGCATTTTGGAACTGCCAAAAATTACCATTATTACGCCTTCCTACCAGCAAGGAAAATACCTTGAAAAAACGATACAATCGGTTGTAAATCAAGACTATCCGAAGTTAGAATATCTGATTTTTGATGGTGGTAGTACTGATGAAACCGTTTCCATTTTGAAAAAATATGATAGTCAAATTAACTATTGGGTCAGTGAACCAGATGACGGACAAAGCGATGCCATAAATAAAGGACTCCGCCAAGCCACAGGCGATATTTTGACGTGGATAAATAGCGATGACCAACTGATTCCCAACACATTACATGAAATTGGATATTTTTTTGTACAAAATCCAGATACTTTCTTGGCGCACGGTAAAACTATTTTATTCGGCGAAAATTATGCCGAAACTATCACGGGCGCACCTGAAAAAGACTTGGAAATTCTATACTTAGCTTGTTTACCTTTTCCGCAACCTTCTTCATTTTTTCGGAGGGAAGTTATCGAAAAATTTGGCTTCCTGAACGAAGATTTACATTACGGAATGGATTACGATTTGTTTTTACAAGTTGCTCTAAATCAGAAAATTACAAGGCTTGAAGGCGTGTATTCCAAATATTTATTGCACCCCCAAAGCAAATCTATGACGGACAACAGTAAATTTGCACATGATTATGCTCGGATTTTTTCTAAATTATTACGTTCCTTACCGAATACAGGAGATTTGATTCTGAAAATGAGGGAGTTAGGAATTTATGATGCCAAAAATGATGATTACATCGTTACCAAAAATTATACAAAAAATCAGATAAAAAAAGCATTTTTATATCATTTAAAATATCAATTAAGTTTTTATTACGAAGATTTAAATTTAGAAATGTGCCAGCGACTCACTGGATTTCTGAAGGATTTTGCGCCAGAATTTGTCGCTGAGTTTCCCCAAATCAAGCAAATTTACTGGCGTTCCAAATTATTGAATAAATACATTCTTCGATTTTTGAGAGGTATAAAACGATAAAATAACGTATTTTTACCCAAAAGCAGTACGTTTTTGGACACATTTTCACTAAATAGAGTTTAAAAATTATGATTCATGTAAATTCTGAAATCGGAACATTACGGCGGTTGGTTATCCATAGTCCTGATGATGGATTGGGTAAAGTAATTCCTTCTAAGGCACAAGACTGGCTTTTTGAAGATATTGTGCATCTGGAAACAGTCAGACGGAAGGAATATGATTATTATGTAAAATTACTTTTGTACTTTTTGGATACCGACAAAGTCAAAGGGAAACTTGCCGAAATTGATGCCCCCGAAAAGCGGCGGGGCTTTTATATTCCGAGTAATCCCTTGTTTCATAATTCGGATAAAGTCCTTGATATTCAGAAACTTATGATTGATATTTTAGGTAATCAAGATTTATGTTTTGAAATTGTTGCCGCCATCGGAGCTATCGAAGGGCTTTCGTATGCCAAACGCCAAATGCTTCGGACGCTCAACCCCATAGAACTGGCATCAACCCTGATTTCTGGGGTTTTACCTGATGGACACATGATTTTTGCGCCTGTTCCGAACTTCATTTTTACGCGCGATATTGGAATTACAATTAATAATTTTATCCTTTTGAACAAGCCTGCCAAACAAGCGCGAAGTCGAGAGGCATTTCTGGCGCACGCTGTATTTTTTCACCATCCCATTTTTAAGGAAAATCGACAAAATGTCATCGAAATTTCGGACGATGAACATTTCTTTTTGCTGGAAGGAACAGAACGTGAAAATGCCATTACGACTCTTGAAGGCGGTGATATTATGATGGTTGCGCCTAATAATTTGTTAGTTGGCGTGAGCGAACGCACTACACCACACGCCGTTAATAAGATTATCGAAAAATTGTTTGAGCGTGATGCGGTGGATAAAGTTTCGGTTATTAAGATTCCGCCGAAACGGGATTTTATGCACATCGACACCGTTTTTACGCAGGTGAAACGTAATGTCTGGGTTTTGTACGATAAATTCTCGAAAAAACGCCAAAATCATAATTTACTTCAGGCACTTTACAAAAAGACCGTGGAGGAGGAAGTTACTATTTTGCAATTTCAAAAAGGAATGCCACAACCCATTGAGTTTGAAGACCTTGAGGCATTGTTGGATAATGTAAGTCAGGTAGATTTGAAAGCCAGTGAACCTACGCAATTTATTTATTCGGGTGGTGGCGAATTTCCGTACAGCCAACGGGAGCAATGGACGGATTCTTGTAACTTGTTGGCAATCAAGGAGGGCGTTGTTTTGGGTTATGACCGAAATGATGTAACGGCAAAAGCATTTGAGGCAAAAGGATTTGAGGTTATCGGAGCGCAAGAACTTTTACAAAAGTTTGAAAATGAGGATATTACACCCGAATCGGTCAGCGATACCCTGATTCTTTTGCCGTCTGCCGAATTGTCCAGAGCCAGAGGCGGTTGGCATTGTATGAGTATGCCAATTTTACGAGATTCGATTTTTTAGGCACTTCACTTATATTTGAATATAAAATTGGCAATTCTTTTTTTTGAGTGGAGAATTGCTAATTTTTTATGAATTTTGACGTAATTTCTGGGCTATCAAATGATGTAAGGTTTAAGAATTTATTTGTAATTTAATAAGATTTTCGTATGCTCCGTTCGGAATACTTAAAAGTTCTTGGTGTGTACCAGATTCAATAATTTGTCCTTGGTCAATGACATGGATTTGGTCAGCCTCTCGGACAGTTGCCAGTCGGTGTGCAATGATGATGGTCGAACGATTTTTCATCAACTCATGGAGTGCTTCCTGTACCAAAAATTCGGATTCGGCATCCAGAGAACTGGTCGCTTCATCCAAAATCAGAAGCGTTGGGTTTTTCAGAATTGCCCGTGCAATCGCAATGCGCTGGCGTTGTCCGCCTGATAATTTTACGCCTCGTTCTCCCACGATTGTTTCAAATTTATCTGGGAATTGTCCAATAAATTTGTATGCGTTGGCTTGTTTGGCAGCTTGTCGCACTTGCTCAAAAGTGGCATCAGGCTTTCCGTAACGTATATTTTCGGCAATCGTTCCGCCAAATAATAATACCTCTTGTGGCACAATACCAATCGAAGCACGATAATTTTGTAAATCATACTCCAAAATATTTTTGCCATCCGCCCGAATTTCGCCCAAATCCGTTTCATAAAGTCGTTGCAAAAGTTGGACAATCGTAGATTTTCCTGCACCACTTTCACCAACCAGTGCAATTTTTTGTCCTTGTTTGAGTTCAAAACTAATTCCCCTCAAAACTTCGGCTTCTTTGCGAGTCGGATAAGAAAAACGAACATTCTCAAACTGAATATTTCCCGAAAATTTTTGGAAATTTTCAGGATGTAACTTTCTGTTTATCAGATTTTTACTGGATTCGTCTGGCGTATTCAATAATTCAGAAATGCGTTCGGAAGCTCCCACTGCACTCTGAATCTGCCCGTAAGAATTGCCCAATCCGCCAATCGAACCCGCAATAAAAACGGTGTATAAAACGAATGAAACCAATTCGCCAGCTCTCAAATTTCCTTGCTCGACCAAAACTGCGCCGAACCACAGCACCGCCGTAATTGCGCCCAGCATCGCAAAGATGATAAAAGAGATAAAAAGTCCGCGATAAGTTGCTGATTTTAAGGCAAATAAAACCATTTCATGCAAGGCATTTTGATAACGATTGGCTTCATAATTTTCGTTGGTGAAGGATTTTACGGTGCTGATTGCCTGCAAAGTTTCTTCAACAATAATATTGGCTTGTGCCAATTTATCTTGTGTTTTTTTGGATAAATTCCGAATAAATTTGCCAAAAATCAAGCCCACCACCGCCAAAAGTGGCACAATCGCCAGCATGAATAATGTCAGTTTTGGAGTTTTAATAAACAAAATCAGGATGCCAAAAAAAAGCGTCAGAATTTCTCGCACAAATTGTGCCAAAACTACCGAAAATGTATTTTGTAACAACGTTACATCGGCAGTAATTCGGCTAATTAATTCACCTGTACGGCGA
The DNA here is from genome assembly GCA_964577275.1 of uncultured Cytophagales bacterium. GTDB lineage: Bacteria > Bacteroidota > Bacteroidia > Cytophagales > Thermoflexibacteraceae > UBA2561. The sequence continues at coordinate 13,670 of CAZNYR010000077.1, forward strand.
GTATCAAAAAAAGACATCGGCAACATGGTCATTTTCTGATACATCGCTTGTCGAATATCCGACATGGCAGGTTCGCTGACTTTGGCAAAATAATAAATTCGCAGAAATGAAAAGATAGTTTGCAATGTCAGAACGAGTGCTAAAAGTACAATAATTTGGGTAATATTTGTCAATTCGATAACATCAAATACTTTGACATTTTTGCCACTTGCTTTGTCAATCAATGCGCCCGAAAGTTCAGGAAAAGCCAGCAACACTGACCCCGAAATCAAAAGACAAAATAAACCCAGAAAAAAATGAAATCGATAAGGAAGAATAAAGGTATAAATTCCGAGTAACTTATTGATTTTCTGATGATTAAGAGGTTGTTGTTTGGATTCCATACCTTTGAATTAGTGAATGCCAAAATTACGTTTTATGACACAAATTTTGCATAAAATTCAATGAAATTCCATTGTTTTGTTTTTCGGTTTAATATGGAGTTTTCTCTTCGTGTTTTGGTTTTCGGATAGCCCGTGCCAAAAGTCGTTCGAGTGGCAGAATCAAAAGTGCCATAAATACCTCAATACCAAAGTCTTCCACAGGTGATGAACCATCCAAACCAAAATAGTTTTGCAAACTTACTTTTGTAAATTCCATACATAAAATCAAAACCAAAAGCGTGATGCCACTCCGTACCCAAACCAAACCTTCGATATTAAATTTTTTATTGACCCAAACCGTTAAGCCTATTAAAAATCCAAAAAACAAAATTTGTAGCCCCGTAAACCATGATGATTTCCAGTAAGGTGGATTTACTTTAAACGTAACTTCTTGATTTTCAACGTGTCCGAAAGCATCTCGGCATTCTACGACCAGCGTATAATTGCCGTGTTCGAGAGGCGGGAAAAGTACGGTCGCATTCTGATTCCATTCCGACCAGTCTTGCATTTTGCCTTTGAGCAAGTACCGAAATTCCAATTTATCGCCACTAAAATAATCAGGCATATTGAACCGAAATCCTAAACCGCCCAAATCATAATCAAATTCTAAATTATTGAGTAACAATAAGTTACCTTTATCAGAGCGGACATAATCCAGATACAAATTGTAATTTTTAGGTTCGTATTTGGCAGATAAATTCAGGTGGTATAACTGATTATTTTGTGTAATGACCCAAACCGATTCCTTTTCGCCCTCAATTACATCCGAAAGTGCTGGGATACAGTTGATTAAGTTCAAAAATTGGCTTTTTGTCCCGTCCGTATTGCACCAATTCAGTCGGTCGGACATCCAAATCATACGGTCGCTGTGTGAAATTAATTTAGTGTTTTCACTAATTTTGGGTAATATGGATAAATCAGGTACAAGTTGCTCATTTTCAAGGCGATAAATCCCAGAAAGCGTAACAAAAAATAGCTTTTTATCTTTCCGAAGCGGATAAATATTTTCCATTTCGGCTCCTTCGAGAGCATAGGATGTTGTCTTTTTGACCTCACCCGTTTCCGCATCAATTATCAGACGATATACCATGCCCGTGCCGCATACCCAAATGTTGCCCGCATCATCTTGTGTGATTTTGCCTAAAAAATCATTTAACTCATTGTAAATCAGTATATTGCTTCGCTCTTTTTCTGGAAAAATTACAGCAAATTCGTCCTGAAAACTGGTGGCGCACAAATAATCTTTTCCTTCGGGAACATACAAATATGCCGTTTCCAAGCTCGAAATTTTGCGTATTTCCGTGCCTTCAATAAAATAAATTCCATTGCGTCCGCTGGCTAATACCCCTGTTTTGTAAGGCACTAATTGTTTAAATTTGCCCGCTAAAGTTGGGATTTTTTTGAATAAATATTTGACCGATTTCAAAACCAATTCTTTTTTGAGCAACAGCATGGGATCTGCCTGAGTTTCAATGGTTTGTGTAACCATAACACGCTTAGGAATAACTTTTTTCGGTACTTTTTTTGGCTCTATTTTTTCGATTTTGGCTTCTGGTGTTTCTTCTTCTTTATTAGTTTCTTCATTTTTATTTTTTTTCTTACCGAATAATTTTTTGAACAATCCTTTCTTTTTTTTGGAATCTCCTTCAGATTTATCGGTATTTTGCGATGAATTTGTATTTTTCGTTTGGTTGGATTTTTTATCCGTATTTTTATCGTCTGATTTTTTTCGCCAACGAGAAAACAAACCTTTTTTTTCTGATTTCTTTTGTAAGATTTTTACCGCTTGATTTGATGTATTTTCAGTTTCGTTCAGATGCTTTTGCCATCGCCGATTTTTGACCATTTTGCTGACCGTAATTGTCTTAGTATCAATAAGTTTACCCATTTTCTGTTCGATGCTGGCTTGGTCGGCTTCGTCCAGATAATATACGCCACTTCCCGTAGCGACATAGACAGTTCCATTCACCGTTTTGACATCCAAAATACGCCCTTCGAGTCCATGATAATTAAATTGGCTAATCGGTAATTTGCTATCAATGCGAGTGTAACCGTATTCGTGTGCCGCCCAAATTCCGTGATTTTGGTCGATGCCCAATGCCATAATTTCGTTATCTTGTAAGCCATTTTGGTAGTTTACATAGGCACTTCCTTGTGTAAGATTATTTGATAATTCTAATTTTTTACCATCTTTGATATTTAGAATGACCACGCCCCCCTGAAAGGTAGCAAAGGCAATTTGTGTGTGATTCAGGATTTTGGCATCGGTTAAGATGCTGTTTGTCAGGTACTCACGGTCAGGAAAATCCACGTCATCAAATTTTTTACCATCGAATACCGCAAAGTGTCCGTCAAATGTCCCAATCAATGTCCGTGCGGAAGTTCGTAAAGGTTCGGCAAAAACAAAAGAAGACGTAAGCGTGGTCGGTAATAATATCTTGGTTGGTGTAAGTTTTTGGTTTTTTAGTTCCCAAAGTGTTTTGGCATTAGATTTCACAAATACTTGGTTTGCCAGCGTAAAACATTCCCGAAATGTATCTGATTGGGGTGGCGTAATATTACTTATGATTTTATCAGAATGAATATCATATTCAATAATACTTACAGAAGAGATAAAATATACTTTTTTGCCAATAATTTTGATGCTTATAAAATCTGCTTTAAGATTTTGGGGCGTAAGTGAACGATATTTTTCTTTGCCATCCGCATCAATAAAAATAATGCCACACGCATCTCGCCCCGCCGTAAATATCAAGTTTTGATAACTTTTCAAGTCATTGATGGCATATCCTGTCTGGATTTGTGTCCAAAAATTCCCGTCATAATGCAATACGCCTTTGGGAGTTCCGAAGTACATTTGTCCTCTCGAATCCTGTACGATAGCACTCGTTTCGTAGGATAAATTATTAAAATCATGCTGATATTCAGAGAGAAAGAAATTTCCTTGTTGTGCCGAAGCTATCCAAGAAAGTAGAAAAAAGTATCCAATGAGAAGTAATTTTTTCATGATTTTTAGTGTGTTAAAGTAACTTGGCAAATTAGTTTTGTGGTATATCTTGCTCATATTGTGTGTGGAAATCGGCGTATTTTTTTGAATGATTTTCAAAACACTTCGTGATGAAAGTTTCAAGGATAATGCCAAATCATTAAATCGGGATGCAAACACTGCCTCCGATTAAAAAGTTCTGTAATGATTTTTGTTATTTTGAATTATTTTTTATGATTAAGACTAGAACTAAAAAAATAACTTACATTGTTTTTGGAAGTTAATTTACTGATAATCAGCGGAATAACAATTCGTTTGATTCAAGTTATTACAAGGTTTATTTATCTGGTGGATATATCTTTTTATCTCGTAAAAACTACCATTCATCGTATTCTGCTGGATACCCGTCTATATTTTTTAACGTTTTATCGACTTTTATCGTATGATTTTGCATAACTCAAACATTTTACATCGCCTCGAAAATTATGCTCAAATTCATACCGTTTCTTCTTTTTTTTGTTTTTCTGATGGCGGAATCTACCGCCCAGATGCGTTACGGACAATATGCCCACGCTGGACAAATCGCCTATATCATGGAGCAGACCGATATCAAGGATAAACCATTTGCGGATTCCAGATTGGTGGTGCGCCTCCAGACGGGCAAAAAAGTACAGGTCGATGGCATCTCAAAATCAGAATATTCCAAGAATGGATACATAGCCAACTGGTATCAAATCAGTTTTCGGCAAGATGGCGCACTACGGAAAGGGTATGTTTGGGGGGGAGCTTTGTCTGCGATTGCCTTGCCTTTTACTTCGTCGATGGGCAAAGATTTGTTTTTGTTCGGAATTGCAGAATTTAACGAAAAAACTGGTTTTATGGCAGTAGCAAAAATTATTCGTAACGGCAAGGAAATTGCCAAATCGGTCATGCCTGCGATTAGTTTTTCTGAAGATGGACACTACGAATATTGCCTTCAGGGAAAGGTCATCGGGAAGCGCGGATTTTCTAACTTGAGTTCTATTTTTGAAATATCATCCACGTATGCCGCTTGCGGTTATCCGAATGTTAATAGCTTGATTTTCTGGAACGGACGGGATTTAAAATTAGGCGCACAAGGAATGCAGATGGCGGAGGCGGGTTATGGTTCGATTGAAACCGAAGTGATTTTTCCTGACCAAATCGGGGGGAAACCCAATCAATTAATGCTCATCGAAACCCATGAAGAATACTATGGCGATATGGTTGTAAATCGGAAAATTGTCCGAAAAAATTTGCGTTGGAATGGCAAAGATTTGAAGGAGTAATAAAATGACAATAAATTAATTTTTTTGTAAAATTTTGCATTTGAAGGATACGTTCTGGGGACAAAAATGAGCCTTAGAGGTTGTTTAAAAATTTGTGGAGAGTTGTTTTCCAAGGAATCGTAGATTCCACACGTTGATACGGTTATAATTTCGGACAAGTTCAGCGATGCCGAATACAAAGTTGAGTTTCAATTCCACATTGGTACGGTTATAATGCGTCCAAATATGCTTCCCGATACCCCACCAATTTAAATTTCAATTCCAAATTGGTCGGTTATAATTTTTTTTCGCCCTCCGACCCTACGAAACCAATCACAGTTTCAATTCCAAATTGGTACGGTTATAATTACGCCACCCGATACC
>CAZNYR010000078.1:0-6396 GCA_964577275.1 uncultured Cytophagales bacterium
CGAGTTCCATCGTGGCTTTGTCGGTTTCGACCTCTGCCAAAATGTCGCCTGATTCTACCGTATCGCCTACTTTAACCAACCAAGAGGCAATTACGCCTTCCTTCATCGTATCGCTCATCTTGGGCATTCGGATTACTTCCGCATGGATTCCCGATGTATCGATGGGTGGCGTGGGATTTTCCGACTGAATGGGGGGCGTTGGCTCAGGCTCGGAAACGGCAGATACCGCACTTTGCGCCGTGCCATTTGTCGCCGAATTGAGAAGTTGGTCAATATTTTCGCCCTCCTCCCCAATAATCGCAATGATGCCATCAATCGGTACGGCTTGCCCTGCTTCCACGCCAATATGCAAAATGACTCCCTCTTCGTAATTTTCGAGTTCCATCGTGGCTTTGTCGGTTTCGACCTCTGCCAAAATGTCGCCTGATTCGACCGTATCTCCCACTTTAACCAACCAAGATGCGATAACGCCTTCTTTCATCGTATCACTCATCTTGGGCATTCTGATTACTTCTGCCATAATTTTGTGTCTGAATTTTTTTCTATGCTACGATTTATCTCTTTATTTTCCTATCAAGTGCCGATACAAATTTAGTTCGTATTTTGGTTTGAAAGTAATTTGTTGATTTCCAAATAATTACATCGTCCTAATACTTGATACTAAATTCAGTACTACTTATCGCCCTCCTAATCTTTCTTTGATTTGAGTGCGAAAATAACCGTTATGAACGAAATACGAAATAATTTATTTCAAAAATAGCGCAAATTTGGGTTGTATCTTTTTTTAAGTACCCTATAAAAAATAACTTTAATTTTGATATAAAACACTGATTTTTAAACAATTATAGTATTTCAATCCCTACTACTTGAGACGGTGTACTATCTAACTTACAGGCAATATAACCAGAAATCCTAAAAATTACATCAAGTAAGCCACACAGAGATTGGTTTATTCCATATTGATATAGTCTAACTATTTGATAATCAAAAAGTTAAACCTAAATCAAAACTAATTTTGTTTCGGTACTATCTCCAAATTTTAAATCTTTAATCCTGAATAAAATTAGGGCAACTTATTGAAATACCATAATCGTTTGATTCTGCGAATCATAGAACGCTCGCCGTTAGTTTCTGAGTTTTTTATCATTTTTTTAGGTTTTATGTTCTATTTTTGGGTCAAAAAATACCCAAAAAATGAAAAATACTTCAAATCCCGCAACCCTTTGCGTACACGCAGGCAACCTCGAAATAGAAACCACAGGCGTAAATACACCGATTTTTACCTCATCAGCGCATCGCTATCAAGTCGGTCAATCCAATGTCTATCCGCGTTATTTTAATACACCTAATCAGGAAGTGGTCGTACAGAAATTAGCTCGCCTCGAACACACCGAAACTGGCTTGGTCATGGCATCGGGCATGGCAGCAATTAGCACGGCGATATTTGGAATAATCCAAGCAGGCGACCACGTCATTTTACAAAGTGGACTTTATGGCGGGACATACCATTTTGTAAATTCAGAGTTTCCTCGCTTTGGAATTGAATTTACATTTTTGCCTGATAATCAACCCAATACATTTGAGAAATATATTCGTCCGAATACCAAAATGATTTATCTGGAAACGCCATCTAATCCCTTATTAAAAATCACGGACATCGAAAAAATTGTGCAATTATGCCAAAAATATCGGCTCATTTCCATGATTGACAATACGTTTGCCTCGCCAATCAATCAAACGCCAGCCGATTTTGGGATTGATATTATCACGCATAGCGGCACGAAATATTTGGGCGGACACAGCGATATTTGCTTCGGAGCAATTTTGAGTACTCAAAACTATATTTCCCAAATTCACGAACGCGCCATTAATTTTGGAGGCAGTTTGGATGCTCAAACCTGTTATTTAATCGAAAGAAGCCTCAAAACGTTGGCGTTGCGTGTCGAACGACAAACCGAAAATGCCTCAAAGATTGCTCATTTTTTAACGGATTGTCCGCAAGTTAAAACCGTAAATTATCCGGGTTTGGTTTCGCATCCCGACCACCAAATTGCCCAAAAACAAATGCACGGATTCGGGGCGATGTTGAGTTTTGAACTCCATAAAAATGACTCGAAAATAAGTCAAAATTTTGCTGAAAGTTTAGAAATTATTACACCAGCCTTGAGTTTGGGCGGAGTCGAATCCACGATTTCGGTTTCTGCACTGACTTCGCACGCCAAAATGACCGCCCAGCAACGACAAGCCGAAGGCGTTTCTGATGGATTATTGCGCCTTTCCGTAGGTATTGAAGCCATAAACGATTTGATTTTAGACCTCAAAATTGCCTTAGAAAAACTGCACAATTAATGCGTATGCTTTCAAAAAATCAAAAGTCCACTTTTATGCCAGTAAACTTCTGATTGCTGACATTAATTCTGGACAAAAGTTTGCAAAATCCGTGAATTTTAGTAAATTTTGCCAATTCATACACTCAAAAACTTGTGTTTTAAATTTTTGGTTGGGAATGTTTTTTCAGGCATTTACGTTACAGAAAAGCAGATATTTACCCTCAAAAGATACCGAATGTGAAAAAATATTTACTTTATTGTCTTGTTTTGATTCCAATTTGGCTGGCAATGAAACCCAGCGAATACAGCAATGCGAGAGCGTTTTTTGCGGTAAAAATTGAAAAAACAGGCTTGCGAGCAGGCGACAGTTGCAAGTTGAGTTATAGTATGTATATTCCTGATACTTACCCTGTTAAGTTGCGTTTTTCGGCAATTCCCGAACAGCTAACCATGATAAATCGACAAATTCGGCGGGCGGGCGTAGCACTTTCGGCAAGCACTCTTATCTCCAACGACCCCAAACCCATCAGAATTAATGGGCATTTATATCGAGAACATTGCATTTGGGAATCATATTGTATGCCACTCCGAACGGGGGCGATTACGATTCCGCCCATGAACTTTACGATGGAAGTGAAAGACCCACGCGGACGAAATTATCGGGTTTTTCGGTCTGAAGAAGTGATTGTCAGCGTGGAAACAGGCAGAAACAGCATCATACGAAGCGTTACCAGCATCAAAAATTAACCCTTTTTCAAGTATGATATATCGCAAAATTACTTATTTTTGCTATTTTTTTGTTTTTAAAGTAAAAAAGGTACAAGCTCTTGCTTGCACCTCCCAAAGGAATTTGACCGCCAAAATACGGCTAAATTTATCCTTTTTTGGTTTCTTTCACTCGAATATCTCCCAATAACACATCCCAAAAACCGACTTTAATGCCGTCAATTTGTGTCGTTTTTCGCTCGACATACACGGTAATATCTTTCTTGGTAACATCCTTGTAAGTTAAGCCTTCTTTGGTTGTTCCCGTGAACTTTTGATAAATGGTAATGACACCTACATATCGCCCGTCAGGTTGTTTTTTCAAATCACTAATATACTGAATATCAAACCATTCGATATTCACTTGGTCATAATTCAAGAGCATCAAATGGTCGAAGTAGTCTTTCATTTTGTAATATTTGATTTTCTTTCGGTGTATGGATGATACACCAATTTCACTACCTTCCATAAAGAGTTCTAAGGCTCTTTCAATGACTCGATTCGCCTCCGACCAAGGCGTTTCCTTGTTTCCGATGATGCTGATGTATTTGCTGAGGTCGCGGACTTTTTCGAGAGCTAACGAATCAACTGCCGCTTTCCGTTCGGGGCTAAGTTCGGGTTCTTGAGCAAAAACCGAACTTGTAGCACAACATAAAACGGTCAAAGCCGTGAAAAATAACTTTTTAAGTTTCATATTTTTTAAATTATACAGTTTCGATATTAAAAATAAAAGCCAGTTTGAGGCTTTGGCTTGGAATTAGTTATACGTCAAAAATGCAAAGAATATTTTGAATGAATTGTTAAAACAAAAATACCTTTGCAGCGTTTGAGGCACTACAAAGGCATAAAGTAAGTTATAATTTTCTCAGAATCAAGGTTTTAATCTTGCCTGAAGGGTCTTTTTTGAAATCCTCAATACGGGTTGGTGCTTTTTTCTGGTCTTTGAGATAATTTAAATAGTTTTTGATGGTCGTGGGCTTATCATAGTCGGCATCATCTCCTTTTCCAGCAATGATAATCAGTACGTTAGCATCAGGCGAAGTAAATAAATTCATGGCTTCGTTGATGAGCGTGTTGGCTTGGTCGGTGCTTCCTGCGCCTGCGATTTCGCCAAAATAATCATGAATGGTTTTGACCTTTTCGACTTTGTTTTGTGCCTCTTCCTCTTTCTTTTGGGTTTGGGCAATATCGGCTTCCACTTTGGCGATAAGTCCCGCAATATCAGGATTATTGAGTCCTTTGGCTTTGATGGCATCCAAGCGTTTTTGCTTCTCGGCAGCACTCAAGGAGTCATCATTTAGGATGGCATTCAAAGCGTCTTTGGCTTCCGAAACTTTTTTGGTTTGGAGTTTATCCTCTACTTTTTTGATGAGCGCAGCAATATCCGGACTGTTAATTTTTCGTCCTTTGATGTCATTCAATTTTTTTTCGAGTTCATCTGCACTCATCGAATCGTCATTGAGCAATGCGGTCAAATCTTCGGATGCTTTTTTGATGGCGGCGACTTTTTTGGCAGCAGCTTCGGCTTCGGCTTTCTTTTTGGCGGAATTACATGAAGTAGAACCGAATACCAAAAATAGAGCTAAGAAACTCATCACGAATAAATTGGCGTACCGTCCTGCATTTTTTTGACGGTTGATATTTTGTTGCAGTTTCATAATTTTTTAAATTTTAAACTAAAAAAATAGTTTTGATTAAATTTGGGTAATGCTATTTACTCAAAATTCGTAAAAGGCACAAATCCGAACTCAAAATTAACACGCCGTTTGGGTTTTGGAGTGGATTTTTTTGCGTTATTTTGCGTATTCAATTCCCAAACAAACCGATACATCACACACTTCGATTTTTGGAATACATCATAATTTGAAAGAAATAGATAAAAAAATGAACCCCTCAAAACGTAATTTAATTCTTTTTATCGCTTTTGCGATTTCCTTGCCGTCTTTTGGCAGTTGGTTTTATCAAATGTTTATGGCAAAAAATATATTGGTCGGGCAGGACGATAAAGTCTTGATTATTCCATCGAACACAACTTGGAATCAGCTTGTGCCAGTCTTGGAACAAGAACGATATGTTTCGGACTTGGTGTCTTTTTCGATTATTGCCAAACTCCTTAAATATCAGCAAAATATCAAAGCGGGACGATATATTTTACGGGCAAATATGAGCAATTTACAAGCTGTTCGGCTCTTGCGTTCGGGGGCGCAAAGTCCCGTCAAAGTTACCTTTAATAATGTGCGAATCAAAACACAATTAGTCGGAAAAATGACCCAAAATCTGGAACTCGATTCCGCTGATTTTTTGGCAGTTTTGAATGACCCCAAAATAGTCGCCGCCTACGGATTTGATACCACAACGATTGTTGCGATGTTTTTGCCTGATACTTACCAAATGTATTGGACGACTTCGGCAGAGGGGATTCTCAAACGTATGAAACAGGAATATGACAAATTTTGGTCTGAAAAACGACAAGTACAAGCCAAAAAATTGAATTTAACGCCGCTTCAGGTTTCGATTTTGGCTTCCATTGTCGAGGAAGAAACCAAAATGCGAGATGAAGCCCCCAAAGTTGCGGGCGTGTATCTGAATCGACTTCACCAAAATATGCCTTTGCAAGCCGACCCCACCGTCAAATTTGCGCTGGGGGATTTTGCCAAAAAACGAATTTTATTATCCGATTTGGAAATTGATTCGCCGTATAACACCTATAAATACACGGGATTGCCCCCCGGTTTGATTCAACTTCCGCCCAAAAGAACCATTGAAGCCGTCTTGAATCACGAAAAACACGACTTTATTTTCTTTTGCGCCCGTGAGGATTTTTCTGGGTATCATAATTTTGCGGTCAGTTATAATGAACATCTCAAAAATGCCAACCGCTACCAAAATGCCCTGAATCAGCGTCAGATTTATGACTAAAATGGTGAGCCGAAAAAACCTCAAAGACGGGCGCAAGACCTCTTTGATGGTTAGCAACGTTACAAACGATACAGCCGTCTTTGAGGTCTAACGACCGTCAAAGAGGCGAAAAAACCGAATTATCGAAGAAGTTTTCAAGCGCACAAGAATTGGTGTTCTCAAAAAGTCAGGCAACAAGCAAAAACCTACAGAGTATAGTTCTTTGATGGGAGATTTTTATTTTAAACAATAAAATTTCCCCTACCTTTGCCCCGATTTTGAAGGCGGATTTTGGTGTTTTTTCGATATTTTTTTATATTTTCGTAGGAAATCAAACCACAAAAAACCATGAAATACGTTACCAATATCAACGAATTAGACCTCAATGGTACATACACTTATG
>CAZNYR010000078.1:6496-18605 GCA_964577275.1 uncultured Cytophagales bacterium
GCCCATATTTTTCCCGATTTGACGGTCGATTTGGCAATGATTTTTGAAGACTAAAACCAAAAATAATTATGAAATACGTTACCAATATCAACGAATTAGACCTCAATGGTACATACACTTATGCCGATTATTTGCAGTGGCAATTTCAGGAAATGGTCGAAATCATACAAGGTAAGATTTTTAGAATGTCGCCTGCGCCCAACGTCAAACATCAACGAGTTTCAAGCAAATTACATCTTATACTTGGGAATTTTTTAAAACAGCAATCTTGTGAACTTTTCTCCGCTCCTTTTGATGTTCGGCTTTTGGACAAACGCAAATCCAGCCAAAATCACGATATTTATACTGTCGTCCAACCCGATTTGTGCATCATTTGCGATAAAGATAAATTAGATGAACAAGGTTGCGTAGGTTCACCAGATTTGATTGTCGAAATTCTGTCCAAAGGCAATTCCAAAAAGGAAATGAAAACCAAATATGCCCTTTACCAAGAAAATGGTGTCAAAGAATATTGGGTCGTTTTTCCTTCCGAATACGTTTTGCAACAATTTATTTTGAACGAAAAAGGCAAGTATGAACTCAAAGAAAGTTTTGCCGAAGATGAGGTTTTTCATGCCCATATTTTTCCCGATTTGACGGTCGATTTGGCAATGATTTTTGAAGACTAAATGATGTAATTTTATATAATATTTTTACAAATTTAACAAAAAAACTTACCAAGTTTATCGCTTGATAAGTTTTGGTTTTTAACGAATTATAACTTTTAACGAATTACAACCTTTTCGGCTTGCACCCATTTTTTGTGTTCATTGGTGTAATAAAGATACGCCGAAGAAGCCACCGCCTCGTATTCACCGGGAATTTCCGCCTTCAAATCCAAGTTGATTTCTCGCACTTCAGAAGGTTTCATTTGCCGATAATAAAATGCTATACTGTTTCCGATAACTTCGTAATAATCAAACACTTGCTTTTCTTGCAATTCCTTCAACTGCCACGGTTGCGGACTCAAACCCGCAGGAAGTCCAACGACCGCCATGGTCATCGGTAAACCTTCATTTTTGGTGTTGGTTAAAGTTGTGTTGAGGCGTACTGTTTCACCTGTTTTGAGGCGATTTTCGGCTAATTTTGTCGTCAAATTGACCGCACATTCTGCCGAACTTTGAGGCAAATACGTGGTATATTTGACCGAAACAGTGTAGGGCAAGGGATTTTTTACACCTTTATATTTGACCTTCAAATGATGCTCACCTTCCGTTAATAATTTAGCTGAAATTTCGACCGAAATCGCCTCTTGTGTGCCTGCTTCGTAGTGTTTTTCAGCGATTTTTTTGCCGTCCAAATAAATTTCAATATCGCCACTTTCGGCAGTTCTTTTTGCAAATTTAGCGTATTCGGTCAAGGCTTTTAATGCCAAAACCGTGCTTTGCGTATTGCCAAAACCTCCGTAAGAAGAACGATTTGTTAAAATAAATTTAACACCAGAATCCATATTTTTAACTGATTTATTACTCGATTTGAGCATCGCCAAAACCGCCAACGAAGTCGTTTCGATTTGCAAGCCTTGCCCTGTCGAACGTGTAATCGAATGCGTTGCACCTTCCCAACTTCCATCTTGTTTTTGCATTTTGATTAAGTCCGCAAGTAATTTTTCGGCTCGCTTATCTTTCAAATTCAACAAGGCATTTGCCAATAACGCCATCTGGTAAGAATCCTTTGATTTTGAGGCAGTTTCGTATGTTTTTTCGACCTCTTTCCGCAATTTTTCCGAATCAAATCCCGCCTCCGTTAAAGCATAAACGATATAAGCATCCGTAATTTCCTTGCTTGCGCCGCCGAAACTATCCAATGCTCTGGGGTTTCGTTCAAAGCCGCCTTCGTGATCTTTTCGGCTCAAAAGCCACTCCGCCGTGCGATTAACCATCTGATTATCAACCTTATGATAAACCGAAGTCATGTCCCTAAATTCCATCAAACCATAGGCTGTCAGTGCTTCGTGAGCAGGCGCACCGCCAAACCATTCGTAGCCTTTTTCCGATGTTTCAAACGAAACTAAACGTTTATAACCCTTATCGACCATATTTTTCGCTCGTGCAATAACTTCCTGATTATCATAGTCATACTCTTCCATATATTGCAACGCCATAATATTGGGGTAGGTACTCGAAGAGGTCTGCTCGAAACATCCATAAGGCTCTCGAATCATGCTTTCGATACCCGCCATCATATCGCTTAACGAAGTCGGATACGCCACAAAATCCGCTGTCAAAGTGCCTTCAATCGGGTTGGTAATCATGAATTTGTATTCTTTTTCGGCTTCATTTCCAGACATCGCCAACGCCACAGGAAAACCTTTTGCTTCGGTTATAACTTCCTGATTAAAAGCATCTTTTGCCCACGAACTTTTGAATTTTGCCGTAAAATTTCCTTTGCTTGGTTGGTTCAAAACGGTATAATCCAAATAAATTGTTTTGGTTTCGCCTGCCTCGATAGTTTGCGATTGAGAACCGCTAAAATTTGCCTTCCATGCTTGGGGCGAAATGATTTCCAAATTACCCGAAAGCGTTCTTTTGGTGTTATTTTTCAAGGTCAAAGGAATTTTCAATTCATCGCCCATCGTAACTGCCACGGGAACTTTGACGCTCATGCTAAATGGTAACTGCGTAAAATACGTTTTTTCCGAATGTCCGACCAAACCATCTACGCCAATTCCTTCGGCTGTAACCCGAAAAGAAGTAACTTCATCCGAATTGTAAAATTCTAAGATAGCTTTTCCCTTGTTATCGGTCTGAATATCGCCTTTCCAAAAAATAGTAGCACGAAAATCTGTCCGAATTTCAGGAGTTTTATCTTGGTTATATACAATTTTTGGAAATATTTTTTTGCGATGATATAACACTTCTAAATTTTCCGCAAGTTCATTATCATCTCCAAGAACATCGCCCGCTATTTTTTTGTTGGCTTTTATAGCCTCAAAACGGTTATCTAAAACTGCAACTTCTGCGGCAGGAATATCAGCCACGGCAACCAAGTCTAAGTCTGCATCCTTTTTGATATTAGTCGGCTGCACAACAAGGTCGGGTTTCTGAACATTATTTATCATGTTTTTTTGCTGATTTTCAGGCATTTCTACGAGCATTTCTTCTGCCATTTCAAGTTCAAAACCTGCTCCCTCGTCAGGTTCGGCATCCATCATTTTTTCATTTTCTGCAAGCCCTATCGCACGCTGCACTCTGTCCATCAAACCTCGGTGCTTTCGATAAATCGGATACAAATGCAAATCATAATTCTGACGATATTCATTGACTCGAATTTGTCCATCAGAAAAGTTATTTTCATTTACCGATAAAGTGATAATTTCGGATAAATCCAAATTATGAAATTCAAAATAACCATTCGAGTCGGTCAAAGTGCTTAACTTTTTATCCAAAATTTGTACTTTTCCACGTTTCAAAGGATTTCCATTGGCATAAACATAGCCTCCCACGAGCGTTTTTTCCGCAGGAAATTGTGCTTGAAAAGGAGCTTCTTTTCGGACTTTTTCCCAAACAAATTTACGCCAGCCTTGCGTCATCAAAAGGTAATCTAACGCCTGATTTGCTTTGGGTTCTTCATCATCAAAATAAAAATTTGGCGCTTCAATTTTGCCTTTCAAATCAGGCTCAAGCAATAATTTTGAAAGGATTTGACCTTGCTTATCATCAGCAAACGAAATCAATTTATCGTCCGTTACCGAAAGCGATAAATTAGCAGGAATTGGCATTCCACGTTCATCTCTTACATGGATAGTTAGTTGTACTTTTTCACGAGGCAAGTACTTTTCTTTGTCGGTTTCAATCTCAATAGAAAGCTGATTTTTTTTGTTTACAAACACCAGACGTTCAGCACGTTCGATGCCTTTTTTGTCAAAAAGTGTAAACTGCGCCACGCCCATCGGCGCATCCGAAACATCAACCGAAATTGTAGAATTTCCACGTACCGAATTGAACGAATTGGAATAAAAAACCTGTCCCCGAATCTGCCCAATAATGGATAATTCTTCGCTTTCTGTCGTCCGAATTTGCAACAAAATTTTATCGTTTTTTTGAGGCTCGGCATTCAAAATATAGCCTCGTTTTTGTGTTTCGGGCAAGGCAAAAGTTTGGGCAATTCCTTTCGGATTCGTGATTTTGATTTCGTAGGATTTATCTTTTTGTGGCGTGAACGAAAAGGCACCCATTCCTTGATGAAACGAATTGAACTTTAAAACTTCACTTCCTTTATTATCTAATAAAACGGCTTGGAAATCGGCGGGTTTATCAAACTCATTTTTTGCCTGAAAAGCCACTTTTGTTTCCAATCCTTCGACCAAATCTCCGCCCTCTGGAAAAATTGCTAACTTAATGTTATTCAGTAAGATAGGAATAGAACGGGAAACCGATTCGGTGCGTCCTTCATAATTTATCATAAAATTTAGAAGTCCATCCGTTGTCGTGATTTTTTTCGGTAACTCAAACGTTACGTTGGCTTTTCCGTTTTTGTCTGTTTTGGATTTATTTTGTAAAATCTGTTTACCATTTAAGGAAGCTACATACGTAAATTCGTAATTTTTTAAGGGCTGATTTTCCAAAGTTTGGAGTTCCAACGTAGCCGTAACTTTATCGCCCGCACCATACGCCTTTTTTTCAAAATCGGGCTTCATTTTGAGGCGTGGTAAAATTACGTTTTGTACTTGAATATCACGTTCGTAATAAAATGGGTCTTCTTGATTTTTTTGCCAATTTGTATAGGCTTTAATTTTGTACAAACCGCCCGCTATTCCTTCAGCTAATTCAATATCGCCGCTGGCAACGCCATTTTTGGTCATTAATCGCAAATGTTTTTCGACATTTCCCTTCGGATTGATGAACTCAACATGAACAATTTCACTTTTTTGGGCGGGTTTCATATCGGCTTCATTTCGGAGATATGCCTGAAACCAAATCGTTTCGTTTGGCTTATAAAACGGCTTATCGAAATGCAGATAAAGTCGTTCGCCTGCCCGCTCTTCCGAGTATTTCGCAAGCTGTGCTTTTAACTTGATAATCAATGGGTTATCTTTCATAATTTTGATATTTTGCGCCAATCGGTCTGCGGATAACACCCCAAAAATTCCGACCATAACGAAGGCAAAAATGGTAAATACGGATTTACGTTTGATGGATTTCATGTTCTTGAAATTTAGAGATTTTGAATTATAAAAATAACCTGCAGGGTGATTTTTTATCGATTTCGTAGGTAGGATGCGGGCAAAATTCAAATTCCATAAATTCAACTGATTTTTTTTATAACTCACTGATTTTCAAGCAAAAAAATGAGTGGCTATGTCGTAATCAATTTAATAAAACGTTAAATTTAAACTACTCGAATGAATAATTATGAATATTCCATTCGTCAATTTTTGACACCATGACGAATGGATTAAAAAAGCAAATAGTAAGCTACTTTTTCAGATTTAATACCTTGTGATTTTCCAAGTCCAAAGGCTGACAAAATGATACGTTTTCAAGAATTTTAGCTTGTTTTTGTCGCAACTCCAAACGAGTTTTAGACCGCTCGGCAGTCAATGAGTTTAATTCTTTCCCAGTTTGACTTAATACTTTGATTTCTAAGTAATTATCAAATTCTCGAAGCTCTAAAATATTTCCTGACTTGACAGAAATATTTTGAATTTTATATGGAAAAATATCAATTTCGGTCGTTACGGAAATATTTTCAAACTCATACCGATACGTCAAATTTTTACGGTCAAATTCGCCTTTTACCAATCCATTTCCTATAATGACCTGATATTTTAACGCATCAAAATCTTTTGGCAAGCGAGGCGCAAGTGTCAAAATTTGATGGGTCATATCAGGACGAATTCCTAAAAAATATTGATACCAAACCCGCAAATGTTCGGCATTCGACCATGCTTGTAAATATGTTCCCGTCAGTTTTGCAACTTTCTGACCTTCATGGGGATAAGCATCTGCATTCTCCGCTAAACCGCCCACGACCCCACGAGTAAGTGCATCTCGGTTCATATTTTTGAATAATTCATAGGCTTTTTCTGTTTTTCCTGCTTCAATCATACGTTGCATAGCGATTCCATTATTCCAAAGCCAAACTGTTCCTCGATGATAGGCATAATCTTTGTGGTAATGTTTGGTCAAATGAAATGGATGAAAGTTTTTATCTTGCCGATTCAGCGAAGCCACTCCCCAGGGATATACGAGTTCTTCCCAACAAATTTTCGTGATTTTAGCCTTAAACGCTTCATTATCAAGCATTTCATAACAAAAAAGTTGATTCGGACGCAAGGTAAAATCAGCCTCATTTTCTTTCGTCAAGCGGTCAGCCAAAAAATCTTTGTCTGGATTTTGGTAATCTTTCGCAAAATTTTCCTTGACTTTTTGAGCAAATGAATGCCATTTTTTTTCACTTTCGGCATCCTTCATATACTTCGCAAAATAAAGTCCCGCCTGAAGTTGTTTGTACCAAAGTGCCTGAATATCATTAGCTTGCGAGCCTCTTGGTGTGAAGGGAACAAGGTTTTTATCACGCGCATCCATCCATGTTTCGTTATCTTCATGAAGCAAATAGCCCTTCTCATTTGTCCAAAATTTTATTGCGCCATCGATGCTGTTTTTGACATTCGGATACAATTCCGAAATCAAAGTCGAATCGCCCGAATATTTGACGTACTCTTGCAACTGAATAATAAAACGAGGCGTGCCGTCAGTAGTGTGATAATCAATGAGTTCTGGGTTTAAAATGTTCGGAACTCGTCCAAAATACGTAGAATTTTCATCCATATTTTGGAACTTGGCAAAGGATTTGAGGATATTTTTTGCCGTTTCAAATTCGCCCGAAACCAAACACGCCCCCGGCATCGCAATAAATTCATCACGCCCCCAATATTCGTTAAACCAAGGCACACCAGCATAAATTCCATCGCCTTGTTGTCGTGTAACTAACTGATTCATAGTGGTTTGTATCCAGTTCAGAGCCAAAACTAACGAATCATTATCGCTTTGTAAAAATGTATTCTTAAGCAATAAGTTTTCAATTCGATTTTGGCGTTCGATTTTGTACTTTTCCAAGTTTTGCTGTATATCCAATATCAAATTTTTAGCTTCATTTTGATTTTCGGCAATGCCTATCAAAAAGCTGTTTTCCGAACCTTTGGCATAAATTTTATCTTCCTGAATATTCAATGTAGCGTTGTTTTTCGTGCTGATTATCAGGGTTTTATTTCCTTCTTCTGATGACAAAAACACCATGTTTTCTTCCGATTCGATGTGTTTAATATTCTCGCCTTTTAGTCGGATTCCTATTTTTTCTTTTGCACCTGAAATTTTTACTTCAATTGCATTTTTATAATCAACCAAGTAAAGTTCTTCGGTAATTTTGCCATATTTTCGAAGCATTTTATGCGGATAAACCCAAACTTCAGCATTTTTGGAGTCTAATTTTTTGTCTTCGGCAAAAAGTTCATAGCCCAAAAAAATACGCTTTTTTGCAAGGTTAAACCCCTCAAAATGAGCGTGTTCGGGGTGATTATTTTCATGGGTTTGGGTGTAATAAAATCCCGCCTCTTTGTTGGTAAATGATACCGCCCGATTTGCCGAATTAGGGACATAAATTTTCATATTTTCCAACAGATTTTCAGGAATTTGAAACTCGATTTGTGCCAATTTTTGTGCCGTTGAAGTGTTATTTTTTGGCTCAGAATTACATGACATCACAAGCCAAACTAAGCCCAATAAATACGCTAATTTTCTCATTTTCATATGTTTAGAGGATTTAATTTACAGGTATTCATGGGTAAAAATACAAAAAAAGACGAACACGCAAGAAACGAGTTCGCCTATAAATTGTTGTCATAAAAAGTAAAATTATTAGATAAAAAATCACACCTCTAATTCTTTGTACTGTATTCGGTGTAAATCCGCATAAAAACCGTTTTTTCCTAATAATTCATCATGTGTACCGATTTCTTTAATTTCGCCTTTATCCAAGACAATAATTTTATTCGCCTTACGAATTGTCGAGAGTCGATGTGCAATCACAATCGAAGTACGTCCTTGTGTGAGGCGTTCGGTTGCTTTTTGTATAAGTTCCTCAGTTTCAGTATCTACTGATGAGGTTGCCTCGTCCAAAATCAATACCGAAGGATTATAAACCATCGCCCGCACAAAAGAAATTAGCTGTCGTTGCCCCACCGAAAGTGTTGCGCCACGCTCCATTACTTCATATTCCAAACCGTTTGGTAATCGCTCAATAAATTTACGTGCGCCCACCATATCGGCAGCCTCCCAGATTTTAGCCTCACTAATTTCGGAATTATTTAATGTAATATTTTCCCGAATTGAGCCAGAAAACAGGAAAACATCTTGCAAAACTACGCCAATATGACTACGTAAAGCCGAGATTTCATACGTATGAATTTCTGTACCGTCAATTTCGATTCGCCCTTGATTGATGTCATAAAGGCGACTTAACAAATTGATAATCGAAGATTTGCCTGCGCCCGTTGCTCCGACCAATGCGACCGTTTCGCCTTCCTTGACCTGAAAAGAGATATTTTTCAGGACATAATCTTCGGCATTATAAGCAAACCAAACATTTTCAAACTTAACATCACCTTGGATACTTTTCGGAATAAACTTTCCTGTATTTTGAATTTTATCTTTTTCGTCCAAAATATTCAAAATTCGGCTTGAACTTACAATTCCCATCTGGAGTGTATTAAAGCGGTCTGCAATCATCCGAATCGGGCGGAAAAACATTCCGATATACATAATAAATGCGATTAATGTTCCTAAAGTCAGGTATTCTGCCAAAACGCCACGCGCTCCGTACCATACCAAAAGTCCCGTTCCGATTGCGCCAATTATCTCAGCCACAGGGAAATAAATAGAATAATATTTGACCGAACGCAAGTGCGCTTTGCGGTGTTCTTGGTTAATTGCCTCAAATTTTTGGTATGATTGATTTTCGGTATTAAAAATCTGGACAATCGCCATGCCCGTGATATGTTCCTGTACAAACGTATTCAGATTGGAAACTGCCGTTCGGACTTCATTGAAAGCGGATTTAATTTTTTCCTTAAAAATATAAGTCGAAACAATCAAAATTGGCAGGGCAGAAAGACTCATGAGCGTCAGTCGCCAGTCGGTATAAAACATGATTCCCAAAATAAAAATCAACTGAAGCAAATCGCCGACCATTGCCGCCAAGCCGTTCGTAAAGACATCTGAAAGGGTTTCTACGTCCGAAATATTCCGAGTAACAAGCCGTCCAATCGGAGTTTTATCATAAAATTTGAGTTGTAAATGTGTCAGATGGGCGTATAATTTCATCCGAATATCATGGATAATATGTTGCCCTAACCAACCCGATAAATAGGTGTGCGAAAACTGAATCATTGCCTGTAAGAATGATAAAATGACCATGAAAATCGTCATCCGAATCAAGCCTTCCGTGTCGTTAAGTAAGATATAATTATCGACCGTATGCTGGATTAACCAAGGCAAAAGTGGGGCTAAAGTCCCGACCAGAATTGTCAGAAAAATCAAAAAATAAAATCGTCTAATATAGGGCTTGACAAATTCAAAAATACGGATAAGTATCTGTTTATCAAATATTTGTTCGGTGTTGTGTGTTTCTTTTTTTGTCATGATTTTGGGGAAAGCCAAATGGGAAATGTTTAAAAAATTCATATTTCAGCACAAAATAGAAAATAACATCATAACAACCTTATTTCTGGGCAAGGAGTTTAAAAATACATCAATTTAGCAAATTTCACCTTGAGGTTGGAATAACTTTTTTCTAAAAAAGTGTTTTTATAAATATAACATTACATCATCGTGAGATTGATTTTTTTACTTTTTTCTGATTTTATCGTATTGAACAAAAGAACATTAATCAATAAAAATAATGGAAAATTCTATCGAACCGCCCCAGAGTAAGTTATCCAATTTTGTGGTAAAGCATTTTGAAAAAGTAATTTTTGCCATTTTAATCACCACGTTTTTTGTGTCGTGCATGGTGTTGGTTTTCTAAAATTTATGGTTGAGTGGGATGTGGAGTTTTTCTGATGAGTTCTTGCGTAGCCTTGCGGATTCGGGCTTTTCCCAAATCGTAATCGGCTTGAGAAATTGTGCCTTCATTTTTTTGTTTTTCCAAACCGTTCAAGCGGCTTAATTGCAAAATACAATCGTTTTCCAAATCCGTATCTTGCTGTTTTTCAGCTTGTTGTAAAAGCATTTCGAGAGTTTGCTTGAGGTTATCTTCGATTAAATGTTGTTTGGCTTGTTCAGAAATTCCACTTCTTGAAGAAGTGGAATTTCTATCTTGAGCAGGATTTAATCCCGCCAAACCAAATTTTTCTGTCAATTTTTCCGTTTCGCCTGTTTTGCCTTGTAGTTTGCCTTCGCCTGCAATCTTTTCTAATTCTTCTTCGATTTTTTCGATTACAAATTCACTTTCTGACAAAATCGTAATTTTCTGTTGTTCTTTTTCATAACAAGCCTCTACGATTGCCGAACCTTCGGCGGTTTTCAGTAAAAGCCCTTTTTGCCACATCAAAGATACTTCCGAAAAACGGTTTGCCTTGACAATAAAACGCTGAATAAATACTTTGGGCAAAAAACGATACCTTTTTTCGCCTTTTTGCAGTTTTGAAGCATTTTCGTGTTTCCAAGTATCGATGTTGTTTTTAGTATTTTGTTCAAATTCAGACTTAAAAAGTTGAGGAACGACAAAAATACGGTCTGTGATGTTGAGCTGATTATACGTAGTTTCAAAACAAAGTTCTGCACTCAACATAAAATCCATAAACAAAGCCTTTTCCTCGTCTGTATTTTTGTCCCAAATTTTGCAAAGGTTTTTGTAGTACAAAATGCCGTTTTGGTGTTCCAAAACCTCAAAATAACGGCTTTCTCTGTCCAAAATCTTATAAATTGCCTCGATTGCCCAAGATTGGTTCAAAATAATTTCGTTATTGAAATAGCCCTTGCGGTAATACAACACACCTGTATTGTGCAAATAGCCCAAAATAGTAGGGGCGGATTTTTCACACTCGTTTTCCTTGCAAATTGACTCAAATTCCGCAAAAGACAAAGTTTTTTGGTTTGTGTTTGCTTGTAAATTACGGATTTTTTCACGCACTTGTACCCAATTCGTAGGCAAAGGCGGCGTTTGGAAAGCCTTGTTTTCCCTAAAAATTTCTTCCAATTTTTCCTCTAAAAGCATAAAACCTTTGCCTGTTTCGGCACTCACTTTTAGGAAATCGACAATAGGATATTCGTTTCGGTGTTTGTCTTTTTCCTCAAAATACAAGTCTTGAGGAAAAGTATTGATTTTATTTTGCAGTACCAAAAGAGGGCTTTCAGGGGCAAAACATTTCGCATATTCTAACCAATACAGCAGTTTTTCATTTTCGTATTCCTTTTTTTCCCAAATATGAAAATCTTGGTTTTCGTTCTCAGAATCCCACACCAAAACCAATAATGCCCGTGTTTGCATAAATAAACGATGCGTAGCGTGGTACAAATCCTGCCCCGCAAAATCCCAGCAATTTAGCTCAAAACCTGCTAATTCTCTACGCAAAAGGGCAATCGCATGAGTAGAATCGTGTTGCGTATTAAACTTAAAACTATCTTGTTCGCAAAGCCTTTTGGCAATTTGCGTTTTACCTACCGAGCCATTGCCTATGAAAATAATTTTGACTTCTTTGTTTTCGCTTTTGCTTCTTTCGAGGTCTTCGAGGTAAGTGCGGACTTCGATTAAAACATTGTCATCTTTATCAAAAATTTCTTTGGGAATATTCTGAATGGGGTTTCCCTTTAGCTCAAGTTTATGTAGTGCTGGAAAAGAGTTTAACCAAAATAGGGAAACATCCTGAATTTGATTATATCTTAAACTAAGTGCTTGTAATTGTGTTAAATCTTTCAAAAAGGAAATATCCTGAATTATACTATTTGATAAACTAAACGACTGTAATTGCTTTAAGTCCTTCAAAAAGGAAATATCAGAAATTTGATTATTATATAACTGACCTTTCGCTCAATAGATATTTGGGATTGAATTAAATAATGATTAAGGC
>CAZNYR010000079.1:0-5902 GCA_964577275.1 uncultured Cytophagales bacterium
AAGGGTCGCCCGTAGCTTCTATGGCGACATGACCCAAAAGAGCCTCCTCAAACCGAAAATCTAAGTCATATTTTTGGGCGATGGCTTCCAATACTTTTTTGCCACCTGCCGTTACTTCTGGTCCGATGCCATCTCCCGGAATTACTAAAATATTATATACGTCCATTCGTCAAATTATCCATCAAAAAGGCTTAAAATTGAATTTTTTTCAAATGAAAGCAGAAAAAATTAAAAATACTTCTTTTTTCAGGATTATTTTTTGTAAAATGTCAAATTTTATCTTTTATTAAGATTTTAGAGCATTTTGAGATTAATCGCTCTGAAATCTATCAGATAATCAAACGATTAGCTAGAAAACCACAATTTGATTCGAGGGTAGTCTAAATTGTCCGATTTGAATATGACAGCTATAACAGAATGATTTTCAATTTATTATATCGTCTTTATCTTGGTACGAAATACATCTCAAAAAAATGTTGCTTGAAATTGTAGTAGATTTCGATAGAATTAATTACCTTTGCCACGCAAAAAGGGGGATTAGCTCAGCTGGCTAGAGCGCTTGCATGGCATGCAAGAGGTCATCGGTTCGACTCCGATATTCTCCACCACTCATCTAATCAACCAATTTATAAAAAAATCCGATACGTTTACGTGTCGGATTTTTGTATTTTAAGGCATTTGGAAATTATTATATTTTCAATCCGAGAATGGTCATATCATCACGTTGTTCTTTAGTGCCTTGATGCAATTTCATGATTTCCCGCAAAAGTTGTTTTTGCTCAAACATCGGCAATTTGGCATGGTCAGCCAATACTTCCCTAAAAACAAGCGTGCCAATTTTGGGTTTTTTGGAGCCATTTTGGTCGATATAACCATCTGACATTAAGTACAATAGGCTGTCTTCGGGCAATATAATTTCTTGTTTTGTAAATGGTTTTCGGGTTCGTTTTCGATTGCGTCCACCGCCAATCGAACGGGCATCTCCCTTGAGGAATTGTAATTCGGATGCGTCTTTTTCCATAAAGAATAAAGGTCTTTTTGCGCCCGTGAAAGTTACTTTTGTCCCGTTCTTGGGTTGTTTTTGGAGTCTGCACAAACAGACATCCATGCCGTCATCATTGATTTTTTGCTCTTGTTTCAGGGCGATTCGGATGCGATTATCCAGTTCTTCCAAGATGACATTGGTGTCATATATCTTGACATCATTCACGATTTCGTTGAGTGTCGTATTGCCAATCAGGGACATAAATGCGCCCGATACGCCGTGTCCTGTGCAATCGACCGTAGCAATCAGGTAATCGTCATGAGAAATTTTGTAAAACCAATAAAAATCGCCCGATACAATATCTTTGGGTCGATAGAAGACAAAATGGTCTTTTAATTCCTTTTCCATCAGTTCTTTGGAGGGCAAAATGGCGCGCTGTATCGTTTCGGCATACCGAATGCTATCGGTAATTTTGTCGTTTTTGACCGTGATTTCTCGGTTCAATAATTTGAGGTTTTCTGCCTGTACGGTAACTTCTTCATTTTTTTGTTCCAGTTGCGTATTTTTGTAGAGCATCTGGTCATTGAGTTTTTCGATTTGGTCGTTTCGTTCGGTCAATTCATCATTGAGCAATTCGAGTTCAATTTTTTGGCGTTTGATTTTTTGTCTATCGCGATATACCATCGCCGTGAGCAAAATCATCGCCGCCGTAATGGCAATAATAATCATGAGTCGTTTTCGGATAGCATCCCGTTCTTGTTCGGCTTGTTCCTGAAGTTCTAAGGCACGTTTTTGGTGTTTTTTGGCATCTGCCAGTTCGTTGAGGCGGATATTCATGATGGAATCCTTTTCGCTCAAGACGACCTGAATTTCGTTGATGAGGGTTTCGGTATCGAGTTTGGCACTTTTGTATGCCGAATCGCTTTCGTACAATAAATTTTCGAGATGCCCCAAATACCGCTGTAATCCAACACGTTTCACGGAATCCAGATTGGGGTCGGTGCTTAATTTTTTGGCAATATTTCGGATTTCTTCGTTGATGCGACTTCGGCGACTTTTTTCTCGTAGGATTTCGCTCCTAAACTCATGGATATTTTTATCAAATTCTTCAATGCCCGTATATTTTTCGACCGTTACTTTGCCCGTATTAGAACGTTGCACATGAACCTCAATGAAATGTTTGCCATCTCTTTCGGTCAATTCAAAGGCATTCACCATAAAATTCGTGCCGTCATCATTAGGAATCCTGACGGCTAATTTGCTGGATTGATTGAGTTGGTATTCTTGCTCATCCACCGAGATTTTTACGCCATGTAATGTTGGCTGTTCAGAATACACATTTTCTTTTGGCGCATGCGCTAAGGCATGGGCAACGGGTCTGCGCTGGGACTCTAACCGCTTGATATAGACGAACTTATCAATATTGCTGTATGTATAATCATCAGGCGTAATCAAATAGCCATCGACCACCAATTTGGTATCGGATTCGATGCGATAATCCGCAGGCAAATTCATCGTAAAATAACCTTGAGCATTCGTATAAACGGGACGCACTTTGGAAATACCCAAAATCGAAACCTCCGCCTTGGCAATGGGCTTCAGACGTATATCGACTACCTGTCCTTCAAGCAAATTAAGCGGTGCTTTCATAATGATAATCAGCTCGTTTAGGTTATAGCTCCAGCGCAACATCCGATAATGTTTTTTGTTGGCACTCACATTTTTGGGTTTGATGCCAGTCTTGGCACGATATACAAATGCGCCTTCGTGATTGGTAATTAATTTTTGACCATCCACCACTACGTGGGTTTGTTCAATTGGATAGCCCCCTTCATTGACGACCTGTCCATAAATAAATTCTTCTTGTTGGGCGTGCAGATTGCCAAAACAGAATAAGATTAAAATACTAAAAATCAGTTGCTTTTTCATGGAGTTAGAAATCTATCGATGCAGTTTGGGTTCTTGTTTGGGTTTTTATTTGGCGCATGAACCAACGATGCGGCGTATTCTTTTATTACGTAAAAAAAATCGGAACGTGAAAAACGATGCCCTCAAAATTGGTTTTCTGTGAAGCGGATTTGAGTCTATTCTAAAATTTCAAAATAAACCAAAACCGATGCTATAAACATAAGAAATCTGCATCCAATTTTAAGCCAAAATCGGTTTTATCAAAAATAAATGTTAAAAAAATTGGTTGTCAATGATTGATTGTGCAAAGGATTTCGGAGTTCGCCTCGAAAAAAAACTTTGGTTTTGTTGGTTGCGCCCAAAAAATAGCGTCTGGATGTTTGTTTGGTATATGATTGTTTCGTTTGAATCTGAAAATTCGGTATAAATTTCTTCAGATAGCGCAAAATATGTTTTTTTTGCTTAATTTGAAAGAAAAATAGGTGTTAAATCTTTAGCCCCTCAACGTGCATGAATCGTTGGTATTCCGTATTAAAAAAATATAATTGTTTGATAATCAACAAATTATATAATAAAATTGTGATGCTTTGATGTGTGATGCAGAAATTAAATTTAACAATTCAAAATTCCATGAATAATGAGCGATAAAACATCAGCCCAAAAGTCCGCTAAAAAACTATCCAAAAAAGCCTATGAACAGGAACTCGTCCGTTTGCAAGTCGAGTTGGTCAAATTACAGGCTTGGGTGAGGGTAAATAAACTCAAGGTGGTCGTGATTTTTGAAGGACGAGATGCGGCAGGAAAAGGCGGTACGATTAAACGAATCGCCGAGAAAATGAACCCGCGCGTTTGTCGGATTGCCGCCTTGCCTGCACCCACCGAACGAGAAAAAACACAGTGGTATTTTCAGCGGTATGTTGCTCAACTTCCGGCAGGCGGCGAGATAGTGTTGTTTGACCGAAGTTGGTATAATCGGGCGGGCGTAGAGCGTGTGATGGAGTTTTGCACCGAAGAGCAATATGCCGAATTTTTGCGTTCATGTCCCGAATTTGAGCGGATGCTCATTCGGTCGGGTATTTATTTGGTAAAATACTGGTTTTCAGTGAGTGAACAGGAACAAGAACGCCGTTTTCAGGAGCGTGTCAATGACCCTACGAAACGCTGGAAATTTAGTGCGATGGACTTGAAATCTCGTGAAAAATGGACGGAATATTCCAAAGCCAAAGATGAAATGTTTGCTTATACGGATACCAAAAAAAGCCCTTGGTATGTTGTGCAATCCGATGACAAAAAGAAGGCGCGCCTAAATTGCATTTCACATTTATTAGCGCAAATTCCATACGAAGACGTAACCGATGCAATTTTCTTGACCGAATTGCCCAAACGCCCCGAATCTCGGCGATATTTACGCACACCGATTGATGAACAAAGTTTCGTGCCAGAAATATATTAGGGTATATATTTGAAAATCAGTATGTTATATGAACTTGCTAAGTTTTTCAACTTGGCAAGTTTCACCATCAAAGTCAATGGATTGGGCGGCTTACCAAGGCAATTTTTCTAAATCTACATTTCCGCCCGTCAGGATAATTGCAATTTTTTTACCTTCAAAATCTTTGATATTTCCTTCTAAAAGCGTAGCTAACGGCACGGCACAGGAAGGCTCAATAATAATTTTCATGCGTTCCCAAATCAGGCGCATGGCTCGAATAATATTTTCTTCGGAAGCCAAGGCAATCTGGTGAACATTTTGGGAAATGATTTCAAACGTTTTGATGCCCAGTGCCGTCCGCAAGCCATCCGCCACCGTAACGGGTGGTTTTGGTGGTTGCCGAATGCCTGTTCGGAGCGATTCGTAGGCATCGTTTGCCAGCGTGGGTTCAGCCCCGATGACTTGCGTATGGGGCGAAAAATATTGCGTTGCCAGTGCCGTACCGCTCAATAAGCCACCGCCACCAACGGGAACGATGAGCATATCCAAATCGTCAAGTTCTTCATAAATTTCTTTGGCACAAGTCGCCTGTCCCGTAATAACTCGATAATCATCGTAAGGATGGATAAAACTTGCACCTGTTTGGGCTAAGATTTCTTGCATTTTGGCTTCGCGCGCCTCCAGTGTGGGTTCACAAAAATAAATATGTGCGCCATAATTCTGGACGGCTTGTTTCTTGACTTGGGGCGAATTGGTAGGCATCACGATATGCGCCTGAATGCCTTGTAGTTTGCCCGCATACGCAATGGCTTGTGCATGATTGCCTGATGAGTGTGTGCCGATGCCTTGCTTTTGTTCGGCTCGACTAAGCGAAAAAACCGTATTGACTGCGCCCCGAATTTTGAATGCACCAATTTTTTGGAAATTTTCGCATTTGAAATAAAGTTCCGCACCCACCATCCGATTAATCGTCTGGCAGGTCAGAATGGGCGTGCGATGAATGTACGGCTGTATCTTTTGATGTGCTGTAACAATATGATTTACAGTAGGTAATGGCAAAATATGTGGCATCATTTTTTTATGGCTTCGTAATTTTGAGGCGAAATTTCCGTAAAAACCTCTAAATAACAATCGTATTCACAAAAATTTCTAAAAATTAAGTGAGTCCGTTTCGGTATCCATGATTTCAAGTGTGCGTTTTATTTTGTACAAATTGTAGTAGTTTCAGACATATTTGAATTTTCACCAAATTGGTTTGGTACTTTGGATTGACAACTTTGTTAGTATCTTTGGTTTTTCACACACGAAAAATAAAACAGATACACTCCAAAGAAATATTATGGCAAAGAAAATCAAAGAAGAGGATGCCTTAGCCTATCACGCCGAAGGCAGACCGGGAAAAATCGAAGTCGTCCCAACGACCGCCACCGAAACCCAGCGGGATTTGTCACTGGCATATTCGCCGGGCGTTGCCGAGCCTTGCCTCCGTATCGCTGACCACAAAGAAGATGTTTACAAATATACCGCCAAAGGCAATTTGGTGGCAGTCATCTCAAATGGCACGGCGGTTTTAGGAT
>CAZNYR010000079.1:5912-18581 GCA_964577275.1 uncultured Cytophagales bacterium
GAACGGCACCGCCGTCCTCGGCCTCGGCAACATCGGCCCCCTGGCCGGCAAGCCCGTCATGGAAGGAAAAGGTATTCTTTTTAAAATTTTTGCGGATATTGATGTATTTGATATTGAGTTAGATACCACCGATATTGACGAATTTGTCCGCACGGTCAAGATTATGGAGCCTACTTTTGGCGGGATTAATTTGGAAGACATCAAAGCACCTGATTGCTTTGAAATCGAGCGCCGTCTGAAGGAAGAACTCAACATCCCCATCATGCACGATGACCAACACGGCACGGCGATTATTTCTTCGGCGGGTTTTCTGAATGCCTTAGAATTGGTCGAAAAAGACATCGACAAAGTTCGTGTGGTGGTTTCGGGCGCAGGAGCTTCGGCTACTTCTTGTATTCGATTATTTATTGAGTTGGGCGTAAAGAAAGAAAACGTCATTATGTGTGATAGCAAAGGCGTAATTCGGGCTGACCGAACGAATTTGACGGCACAAAAAGCCGAATTTGCGACATTATATGATGCCCACAAATTGGAGGATGCCATCGTAGGAGCGGATGTATTTTTGGGTTTATCCAAAGGCGGTATCATGTCAGCGGAAATGCTCCTAAGTATGGGAGCGAATCCGATTGTTTTTGCCTTGGCAAATCCAGACCCCGAAATCGACTATAATTTGGCACTCCAAACACGACAGGATGTCATCATGGCAACGGGACGCTCGGACTATAACAATCAGGTAAACAATGTCTTAGGGTTTCCCTTCATTTTCCGTGGCGCATTGGATGTGCGGGCTACCGAAATCAATGAAGCCATGAAACTGGCTGCCGTTCGGGCGATTGCTGACCTGACCAAACAGCCTGTTCCCGAAATTGTCAAATCGGCATACAATCAGAAAAAAATGAGTTTCGGACGGGATTATATCATTCCTAAACCCTTAGACCCCAGACTCTTAACGACTGTTGCGCCAGCCGTAGCCAAGGCTGCCATGGAAAGCGGAGTCGCCCGTACCAAAATTACCGACTGGGAAGGCTATAAACTCGAATTGCGTCAGCGTATGGGTTCGGACGAGCGATTAATCCGAATTATGACCAACAAAGCCAAACAAGCTCCGCAACGACTTGTTTTTGCTGATGCCGAAGATTATCGCGTCCTGAAAGCCGCCGAAATTATCCATGAAGATGGCGTTGCTTTTCCCATTTTATTGGGCAACGAAGCGCACATCAAGGAGGTTGCCCAAGAACAACATATCAGTCTGGAAGGCATGAAAATCATCGACCCCAAAAGCGATGAATATGCTTCCAAACGCCAAGAATATGCCGATAAATTTTTTGCCAAAGTGCAACGAAAAGGCTACAATTATTTTGAGGCAAAAAGTCGGATGAGCGTCCGATATTATTACGGCGCAATGATGGTCGAAACGGGCGATGCCGATGCCTTGATTGCAGGACAAAATCAAAAATATACCGATACATTTCGTACCGTTTTGGAGATTATCGAGCCGTACAAAAAAGGCATCAAAGTAGCGGGAATGTATCTGGTTTTCACCAAAGATGGACCTTTATTCATGGCGGATACGACCGTTATTCCAGACCCCACCGAAGATGATTTGGTCAATATTGCGGTCTTGGGCGCAAAAGCTGTTCAGGAATTTAATCTTGAACCCCGAATTGCGATGCTTTCGTATTCCAATTTTGGCTCTTCCAAAGGGGCAGAGGCGCACAAAGTACGCAATGCCGTCCGCAAGCTCAAAGCCCAATATCCGCGCCTGTTGGTGGATGGCGAAATACAAGCCAATCTCGCACTAAATCCAGATGCCTTAGAAGAAAATTATCCCTTTTCCGCTTTGGTCAATGGAAAACCTAACTTATTGATTTTCCCGAACTTATCGGCTGGAAATATCGCCTACAAATTATTACAAACCGTAGGCAAAGCCGAAACCGTAGGTCCCATTTTGTTGGGCATGAGCAAGGCGGTTCATGTCTTACAATTAGGCAGTTCCATTCGAGAAATTACCAATATCGCCACCATCGCTGTTGTGGATGCCCAAGAAAAGAAAAAACGTATCCAAGATTATTTGAGTGTGGCTTAAAAAAGATTTTTTGAGCATCAAAAAAAACTGGCAGATTAGACCCATCAAGCCTAATTTGCCAGAACATTCAGAAATACAACCTTTTTTTTTCGTTTGCTTACCAAAAAAACCATCGCCAAAAGTGCTGGTTTTTTTCTTGAGAGAACCAACTAATTCGAGTTCTTTTCCTATGACATCCACAAAATAAATGCCTCAAGACGTAAGCTATATACGTGGTCGATTTCTGAACTAATTTTTTGTAATGAAGTCAAAAATTTAACCTTTGATTTGAAGTATAATTTCCTGATTATCAAATGATTACCTCATTTTACTTCGTTTGATGAGATAAGGCATCAAAATTTGGTCAATATTTTTTCCAATATCCGCTTCGATAAAATCAATTTTGAATTGTCCAGCCTTAATTTTGAGGTCGTGATACCGTTTTTGCATTTGTTCCCGATAAAAATCCCGCACACCCGAAGCCTGTACTTTGACTTTTTCGCCACTTTCCAAGTCGATAAATTCATAGGGACGGTCTTCAAACTGAAAATCTCGTTCGGTTTTTTGGTCAGTTACATGAAAAAGTAACACCTCGTGTTTGTTGTGCCGAAGGTGCTGCAATGCCGAAAATAAATCGTTTTGTGAGGACATATTCTCGAACATATCACTAAAAATCACAACCAACGAACGCCGATGTATCGTATTGGAAATCTGATGAATAATATCAGCCGTCGCCGTTTTTTTGTTGATATTTTTTTGTTCGGATAATTTTTCGAGTTGCATCATCACATAATGAATGTGCGAAGAGGTTGATTTGACGGGCGTTTGCCATTCGATTTGTTCGGAAAAAGTCGTAATGCCGACCGCATCTCGCTGTTTCTGAAGCATATACGATAATGCCGCCGCCGCCGTGATGCTAAACCCGATTTTGGTTGTGCCTTTTTCGGGGTAGTGCATCGAAGAGGAATTATCAATCAAAATCTGACACCGCAAATTGGTTTCCTCTTCGTATCTCTTGACATAAAGCCGTCCAGTTTTGGCGTAGGCTTTCCAGTCAATGTGCCGTGTACTTTCGCCATTATTGTAGAGGCGATGCTCGGCAAATTCGACCGAAAAACCGTGATAAGGCGATTTGTGTAATCCCGTAATAAATCCCTCAACCATCTGTCTGGCAAGAAGTTCGATGGAGGCATATTGTTTGATTTTAGCTAAATTTATCGGCATGGTTTTCCAATCATATTTCCTTTCAAAACTTAAAACTAATGAAAAAATCTGGCTCTTTTATCAATTTTAGCGAAAGTCAGTTTTTGCCCCATGTCCAAAAGTCGCCACCTGAATCGTTTGCCAAATTGGGAATTACTAAAGATGTGCTTATTTTTGGGGAAATGTCGTAATTTCATACGCTTCAATTTCTTAGAATAATCCTAAAAACCGTATCCATGAAAACAACAGAAATGCTCTATGATTCAGTCCCTTCGTTGGACTTGGCAGATTTCACCTCTGGCACACCCGAACAAAAACAAAAATTTGTTCAAGATTTGGGAAATGCTTATCAAAACATTGGTTTTGTGGCAGTTAAGAATCACGGATTAGGTGATGAACTGACCGAAAAATTATATGAAGCCACACAAAAATTCTTTGCCCTGCCCGATAAAATCAAGCAAAAATACCATCGCCCCGAACTTTTTGGGCAACGAGGCTATGTTCCAAAATTACAAGAACAAGCCAAAGGACACACCGCCCCCGACCTCAAAGAATTTTATCATATCGGACAGGAAATTGAGGACGAAAACGAACCCCTGAAAATGGTTTATCCGCCAAATGTTTGGGTGCAGGAAGTGCCAGAATTTAATGTCATCACTTTGGAGGCATACCGAACACTCGAAAAAACAGGTAAAATCATGTTGCGAGCGATTGCACTTTTCTTAGAATTGGATGAAAATTATTTTGACCAAAAAGTAACTTATGGCGATAGTATTTTGCGTCCGATTCATTATTTTCCCATCGAAAATCCCGAAAATTTGCCACAAGGAGCCGTAAGAGCCGGAGCGCATGGCGATATTAATTTGATTACTTTATTAATGGGGGCAAGTGCCGAAGGATTGCAAGTTTTGCGCCGAGATAATCAATGGATTCCGATTACGGCTTTGCCTAACCAAATCGTTGTGAATGTGGGAGATATGCTCGAAAGATTAACCAATGATGTACTGAAATCTACAATTCATCGGGTAGTCAATCCGCCTGTCGAAAAACTCAAAACTTCACGCTTTTCGATGCCGTTTTTTATGCACGCTCGCCCCGAAGTGCCATTAAATTGTCTAATTTCTTGTATTTCTCAAGGCAATCCCAAAAAATATGATGATATGACCGCTCGTGAGTTTTTAGAGGAACGTCTCCAAGAAATTGGCTTGAAAAAATAGGATTATTTTTAGAATATGGATTTACGTTCTCCCAAAATCTCAAAATAAGAAATAAACTATCTTTTTTTGTGAATCATTCAAACATAAGCCTTTTTAGGAAGGTTTATTGGTAAAAATTGTATTAAAAATGAATAATTACGTCAATATATATACCGAGGCAGTCCCGAATCCTAATTCGATGAAATTTGTCCTCAATTCGATGCTTGCCGACCCCGAAGCCGCAGGGCGGGATTATGCCACAGCCGCAGAAACGACTGATTCGCCACTGGCAGAGGAATTGTTTAAATATGACTTTACGAAACGGGTTTTTATTGCCAAAAATTTTGTAACGCTCACCAAACCAGAGGATACCGACTGGGAAGAGATTTCGCCTATTATCCGTAATTTCCTGAAAAATTATTTTGAGGAAGGTGCGCCAGTGTTTTCCGAAGATGCTGTAAATCAGGATGATATCCACGAAAATGACTCGGAAATCATCAAAAAAATCAAAGGCATTCTTGATGAATATGTCCGTCCTGCTGTCGAGGGCGATGGCGGTGCAATTACGTTTCATTCCTTTGACGAGGCAAAAGGTGTGGTCAAGGTCAATTTGCAGGGGTCGTGTAGCGGATGTCCTTCTTCGACCATTACCCTGAAGGCGGGCATCGAAAATTTATTAAAACGAATGCTCCCCAATCAAATTAATGAAGTCATTGCACAAGGTATTTAGTACCTGAAAATCAATGCCTTATCACTACTTTTGGGTTAAGATAAGGCATTTTTTAGTTCCATTTTCAAGAATGTTGCCGTATGACTTTTTTGTTCTTTGGCGACCTCTTCGGGCGTTCCTTCGGCAATAATCTGACCGCCTTCATCTCCGCCCTCAAGCCCCAAATCAATGATATGGTCAGCCACCTTGACGACATCCAAATTATGCTCAATAATCAAGACCGTATTGCCTTTATCAGCCAATTTATTCAGCACATCCAACAAATGTTGAATATCCTGAAAATGCAAGCCTGTGGTCGGTTCATCAAGGATATAAAACGTTTTTCCGGTATCTCGTTTGGATAATTCGGAGGCTAATTTGACCCGTTGCGCCTCGCCGCCTGATAGCGTGGTGGCGTGCTGTCCGAGCGTAATATAGCCCAATCCGACATCCGCTAAGGTTTGTACTTTTCTAAGAATCTTGGGTTGTTTTTCAAAAAATTCTAAGGCATTTTCGACCGTCATATCCAGCACATCGGAAATAGATTTTCCTTTATAACGTACCTCCAAAGTTTCCCGATTATAACGTTTGCCTTTGCAGGTATCGCACTCGATTAAGACATCAGGCAGGAAGTCCATTTCGATTGTTTTTTTGCCGGCACCTTCGCAACTTTCGCAACGCCCACCCTTGACATTAAAGGAAAATCTGCCTTGTTTATAGCCTCGAATTTTGGATTCGGGCAATTCACTAAATAATTTACGAATATCGGTAAACATTCCCGTATAAGTGGCGGGATTTGAGCGGGGCGTTCGTCCGATTGGTGATTGGTCTATTTCAATGACTTTATCAATTTTGTCCAATCCGATGATTTCCTCATAAGGCAGTGGCTCGGTATTAGAACGATAAAAATGCTGGCTCAGAATCGGATACAACGTCCCGTGAATAAGGGATGATTTGCCGCTCCCCGAAACGCCCGTTACACAAATCATTTTTCCTAAAGGCAAATGAAGCGTTACGTTTTTGAGATTATTTCCTGTCGCTCCTTTGAGTATCATTTCTTCGCCAGAACCCGCTCTTCGTTGTTCAGGAATTTTTATATTTAACTGATTACTAAGGTATTGGGCGGTTGTTCCATTCAATTTCAAAAATTCTTCTGGCGTTCCCAATCCCGTGATTCGTCCGCCGTGTATGCCTGCCCCCGGTCCGATGTCAATAATAAAATCGGAAGCCAGCATCATATCTTTATCGTGTTCAACGACAATGACGGAATTTCCTAAATCCCGTAAATTTTGCAATGCCCGAATGAGTTTTTCATTATCCCGTTGGTGCAATCCTATACTTGGTTCATCTAAAATGTACAAAACGCCGACTAACTGCGTCCCGATTTGAGTCGCCAAACGAATGCGCTGCGATTCGCCACCTGATAAGGTTCGGACGGGACGATTTAAGGTCAAATAATTCAGACCGACATCCAGCAAAAATCCTGTGCGTTTTTGGATTTCTTTTAGGATTTCGGAGGCGATGCGTTGTTGTCTTTTGGTGAGTTTATCTTGCAGATTATCAAAGAATTGCCCAAAATTTTCGATACTCATCTGACTGATTTCGGAGATATTTTTTTCGGCAATTTTGAAGTGCAAGGCTTGTGGGTTCAGTCGTGCGCCCTTGCAGTCTGGGCAGTCTTGTACTGACGTATAATTTTCGGCTTGTTTTTGTGTTTTATCCGTGCCAAAATCTTTGCGTTTTTCGAGCAACGGAATCACGCCATCAAAGGTCGCATTCCAGAATTGTCCTTCGTATTTTTTGGAGGGAACAGGAATCAAATCATCGGAGCCATACAGGATTTCTTGCATGGCTTTGGCGGAAATTTTTTCGATGGGCGTAGAAAGTTGAAAATTGTATTTTTTCAAGATGGCTTCGATACACTGAAACGAATACACATCCCGATAAGTTCCTAACGGCAAAATTGCGCCCTGACTGATACTGACCGACTCATCGGGGATGATGGATTGACGGGTAATTTTTTCGATTTTGCCCAAGCCATGGCAAGTCTGGCACGCTCCGTAGGGCGAATTGAAGGAAAACAAATTCGGGGCGGGTTCGTCATAGGCAATGCCCGAAGTCGGACACATCAAAAATTTGGAAAAATGTTTGAGTTCGCCATTTTCGGTCAATGCCGAAATAATCCCTTTGCCTTCGTTGAGTGCCGTCTTAACGGATTGCGAAATGCGATAGCGGTCGCTTTCTTTCGGGATAATGCGGTCGATAACTAACTCAATATCATGGACTTTGTAGCGGTCGAGTTGGATTTTGGGGCTAATTTCTTGCAATTTTCCATCCACCCGAACTTTGGTGTAGCCTTTGCGCTGAAGCTGGAAAAATAATTCTCGATAATGTCCTTTTCGTCCTTTGACCAAAGGCGCAAGCAAGGTAAGTTTTTGTTGGTCATAATGTTTGATGATGGCGTTAATAATCTGGTCTTCAGACTGTTTTATCATTTTTTCGCCCGTTACATAGGAATAGGCTTCGCCTGCTCGTGCGAATAAAAGCCGTAGGAAATCATAGATTTCAGTCGTTGTGCCGACAGTCGAGCGGGGATTTCGAGAGGTGGTTTTTTGTTCAATAGAAATAACGGGACTCAAGCCTTCGATTTTATCCACATCAGGGCGTTCCATATTGCCCAAAAATGAACGGGCATACGCCGAAAAACTTTCCATGTAGCGGCGTTGTCCTTCGGCATAAATGGTATCAAATGCCAAAGAAGATTTGCCGCTGCCGCTTATTCCCGTGATGACGACCAGTCGATTGCGTGGAAAACTGACATCAATATTTTTGAGATTGTGTTCTCGTGCGCCATAAATTTCGATTTTCTCTTCGGCAATGGCGGTCTTTGTTTCGGCTGTTGTGGACATAAAACGATGGTCATTTTTGCAAATTCAATGAAACGTAAAATTAGAGATTTTTCCATATTAGTACGTATGTCCCATCACAAAAAAGTAAATTAATGTCCTTTTCCTAAACATGATTTTGCCTCAAATCGGATAGCACCTGACGAAACTTCATGCGCCCAAAACGATTAGGAAATCAGCCATGCGATTGCCTCTTTTCGGTTGTCAAAGTATTGAGTTACAAGCTCTTGCCTCTGATTCTCTTCCATTGTTTGTTCTATCGAAACTTGTGCAAAAATATCCGTAGAAACCACAAAAGCCACACGCTCCAGCCCCAGCTCGATGGCGGGCATATTGACTTGGGCATCAATCCATGTTTGCAATTCGGGGACGATAGAAAACTGAAAATCAGTTACATCGTGAAAAATCAAACGAGGTTTACATTCTTCGATAACCTCCGTCATATAGCGTTGGAAATCATCTTTGAGCGTATCATCATCTAAATCGGCGGTGGCATCCGTCCAAGTATTCAGAATTAATGATTTTTCCTCGTCATATTCGATGGTTCGGTAAGGCGTAACTAATACGTTCATGGGGCTTTAGGATATTTATTTGAGAAAACCAATGTACGGGGATTTAAGTTTACAAACAAGTACTTTTTCTGCAAATTTGGGATTTGTTGGTGTCGTGCAACCTTTTTTTGGATTTGACATCTAAAAAATAAAGCGTATCGGACGGACTTTGCACACCTCAATATTTCGTCATTGTTCAGCGGATACGTCAAAAAAATGTCAAATTATTTCATATAAAAACACATTGTCAAGCATGAAAAAGGGAGTTATTTTAATCGCATTTTTGGTATTTATTTTTACTTCGGTTTCGGCACAAAACCCTGACGAAGGCGAAACCCAAACGTTATTCAACGGAAAAGTCAGGATTTCGGGATTTGGTGCGCCTTTGTGTTCGTGGGGAAGCATGAACGGACAGTTTGCCGCCTTGAGCGGTGGCGGCGGTGGCGTAACCTTCAATCGCAGGTTATTTATCGGAGGCTACAATTTGAGTACGGATAATCGCATCAAAATCGAACACGATTTGGGCGGAAATAGCCATCTTCGGGTAGAACACGGTGGATTTTGGGTCGGATATGATTTGATGCCCAAAAAATTAATTCACCCTACCGTGAGCCTCAAAACAGGCTGGGGAACTGCATCTTTGGCATACAATGATAACGACAATTCGGAGTATGTGCGGGATGCTATTTTTGTGGTCGAACCCGAAGTAGGGGCGGAGCTGAATGTCGCCAAATTCTTCAAAATTGCCCTGAGCGGAAGTTATCGTTTTGTACAAAATGATAGCGAACTGACGCAATACCATGTCGATAATCTGGATGGATTTACGGTCAATGCCAGTTTCAAATTTGGCTGGTTCAATTAGACCGATTCATAATTCATAAGCTGCTGTAAATCAATAAAATACCCTCCAAAATGAGTTGAAAATTTATAATTTTCGGATAATTTTTGGAGGGTAAATTCATACGAAATTTATCGAATTAAAAACGTATTTTAATGATTCGATAAATATGCTTTCACGCCTTCGCGTGTTTCTTTCATGGCATCTTTGCCTTCTTCCCAGTTGGCAGGACAAACTTCGCCGTGTTTTTCGTGGTGTTGCAATACATCCACCATTCGGAGTGCCTCATCAATGTTTCGTCCTAAGGGGAAATCATTAATGACGGCGTGCTTGATAATGCCTTCTCGATTAATCAAAAATGTTCCACGCAAGGCAATCGGTGCGCCTTCAAATGCCAATTTTCCTTCGTCATCATAGAAATATTCACCGCCCAATACCTCATAATTGGTGGCGATAGTTTTGTCCGTATCCGCTACGATAGGGAAGGTAACGCCTTCAATACCACCTTCTGACTTGGGCGTAAGCAACCAAGCCAAATGTGATTCTTCGGTATCGGTCGAGCAACCCACGACAGCAACGCCTCGCTTCTCAAATTCGGCTAATTTCTCTTGGAACGCCAAAATTTCAGTCGGACAAACAAACGTAAAATCCTTAGGATAAAAGAAAAATACGACGTGCTTTTCGCCTTTGTATTGGTCGAGTGAAAAATTTTGTACGATTTCCTCGCCATCAATCACAGCGGCAGCCGAAAAACTGGGTGCAGGTTTATTAATTAAAGACATAATGATTTTAAAATTTAAGTGTAAAATTTAGGTTCTTAGTTTAGGATGTAAATGTATCAAATTCCATAAAGAATCCAATCGTAATTTCATCTTGCCTGAAAAACTATCCTGATGTTTTTTTGTTATCTTTCTGTTCGTGGCGCAGTCGCATTTAGGACAAATTTACAGACTTAATCCACTGAAAACCAATAATTTAATCGTACCTATTCTTTTTTTTGATAACATGATTGAAAATATTTATGAAAGTTGCAGTTTATAGAAAAGAGCATTTTAATGCCGCACACCGCTTGCATAACCCCAACTGGTCAGCGGAGAAAAACCAAGCCGTTTTTGGGAAATGTAACAATTATTACTATCACGGACACAATTACGAACTCATCGTGCGGGTAACGGGCGAAATCAATCCCGATACAGGTTATGTGATTGATATGAAGGTACTTAGCGACCTGATGAAAACCCATATTACCGACAAATTTGACCACAAAAATCTAAATCTGGATACCGAAGAGTTCAAAAATATCAATCCCACAGCCGAAAATATGGCGGTCGTCATTTGGCAAATTTTGCGAAAACATCTCGACCCCCAATATGATTTGCATTTACGACTTTACGAAACGCCTCGTAATTTCGTGGATTTTCCTGCTACCGCCACGGTAGATTTTTAGCCGTATCATCCCGCCAAGCGTGTGCGAAAATTTACGATTCAGACGCACTTGGCGGTTTTTCTGGGGCTGTATTTTTCGGCTAAAAATAGTGCTTTTCGGCAATCTGGGCAAAAGACCCTAATTTTTGGTCTTTTTCCGAAATAACTTGTTGATATTCAGGTATTTTCCAATCCATTTGTAAATCGGAATCATTATAAATCACGCCCGATTCATGGTCTGGCGCATAATAGTTATCGCATTTATACACAAATTCGGCACTCTCGCTCAAGACCACAAAACCATGTGCAAATCCTCTGGGAATAAAAAGCTGTTGTTTGTTTTGGGCAGATAATTCCAGCCCGAAAGTTTGTCCAAAGGTCTGGGAATCAGAGCGTAAATCAACGACCCAATCCCAAACTTTTCCACTCAAAACCCGCACTAATTTTGCTTGGGCATATTTTCCGTATTGGAAATGCAAGCCTCGCAACACGCCAAAACTGGATTTGGATTGATTATCCTGCACAAAATCAGGCGATAAGCCCGTAGCCTCTCGAAATTTTTGCAAATGGAAACTTTCATAAAAATAGCCTCGATGGTCGCCAAAAGTACGAGGTGTGATAATCCACAAATCCTGAAAAATAGTGCTTATAAATTGCATAATTGATAATGTCAAGTGGTTAATGATTAAAAATTAATAGGTTTTTTTAGTCATTCATCTTCAATAAATTGAGTAAATATTGGCCGTATCCGCTTTTGAGTAAAGGTTGGGCAACTGCCTCAAGTTGTTGGGCATTAATGAAGCCCATTTTGTAGGCGATTTCTTCGATACAGCCGATTTTTAACCCTTGTCGCTCTTCGATAACGTGTACGAATTGTCCTGCCTGCATCAATGAAGGAAAAGTTCCCGTATCCAGCCACGCCGTGCCACGGTCTAATATCCGCACTTGGAGTTTGTTTTCTTGCAAATAGGCTTTGTTTACGTCCGTAATTTCGTATTCGCCACGCGCCGAAGGTGTGAGGTTTTCAGCAATTCTAACGACCTGATTATCATAGAAATATAAGCCGGGAACGGCATAATTTGATTTGGGTTTTTTGGGTTTTTCTTCGATGGATTTGGCGACCATATTTTCATCAAACTCGACCACTCCATACCGTTCGGGGTCAGCCACATGATAGGCAAATACGATTCCGCCGTCAGGGTCGCTGGATTTTTGTAATAATTCGGGCATTCCGCTTCCATAAAAAATATTATCGCCCAAAATCAAAGCGACTTTATCATCGGCAATGAAATCTTTGCCAATCACAAAAGCCTGCGCCAAGCCATTTGGGATGGGCTGTTCGGCATACTGCAAGTTGCAACCGATATGACTTCCATCCTTCAATAATCTCCAAAAATTAGGCAAATCATGAGGCGTAGAAATAATCAAAATATCTTTAATTCCTGCACTTAACAAAACCGACAGCGGATAATAAATCATGGGTTTGTCATACACGGGCAATAATTGCTTGCTCATGGCTTGGGTCAAGGGGTGCAAACGAGTTCCCGAACCGCCTGCCAAAATAATTCCTTTCATGTGTTTTTGCGTTTTTGGTGTCGGGTAAAAATACAAATTCCATGTAGGAAAAAAAAACGTACCAAATCTTGGCTCATTTATATTACCAAACTTTGAGTCAGAAAATTCATAGATATCTCCAAACATTAAAAAATTATATAAATTACTAACTGACCTTTCGCTCAATAGATATTTGGGATTGAATTAAATAATGATTAAGGC
>CAZNYR010000080.1:0-3734 GCA_964577275.1 uncultured Cytophagales bacterium
TCGGAATCCGTGAGTAAGAACATTTATTAATTTTGTCCAATAATTCATGAAAATTTGTTTCAATATCCACCGCCGTAATATCTAATCGAGAACGCATAATTTGTTTGGCAGAAATTGTCCCAAAATTGACCAAACTCATGAGTATATCTTTCTGGTCATCAGGAGTTTTATCATATTTTGTGGTCATTTCTACGGCTTCGGTTAGCTCATCAGTAGAAACAACGTAGCCTTTTTTCGTAATTCGTTTTTCGATAAGTTGCGTGCTGTTTACTAAAATCCATGCCAACGGACTCACTACATTTCCCATGAACAAAAGCGCATTAGAAGTGAGCAAAGCAAACCGCATCGTATGCTGATTGGCAATCACTTTGGGGACTACCTCGCCAAAAAATACAATGGCAAACGTAACGACTAACGTCAGAACCGAAATGGCGAGTCCTTGTTCATCGTCATTCCCGACCGCCTTGACCATCATATAAGTCGATAACGTTACTAATGTAACATTTACCAGATTATTTAAAATTAAAATCACTGCTAACAAACGCCGTGGATGGCGTAAAAGCCGAATAAGACTGCGAGCAGAGCGTGATTTTTTGGTGTGGCATTCTTGCCGTTGTTGGGGCGTAAGCGAAAAACAAGCAACCTCTGACCCCGAAATCAGAGCAGAAGCCGTCAAAAGCATGACAATCAGCGTACTTTCAGTAACATAGGTAATCACAGAAACTTGGGAAAGCAAAA
Organism: uncultured Cytophagales bacterium; assembly: GCA_964577275.1. Taxonomy (GTDB): domain Bacteria; phylum Bacteroidota; class Bacteroidia; order Cytophagales; family Thermoflexibacteraceae; genus UBA2561. Next base: position 739 of record CAZNYR010000080.1, read on the forward strand.
AAGGAAATCCAAACGAAAATCCCTGTATATCGTCCAAAATTAACGAATTTTTAAGCTAAAATGATAATTTAACAATATCGTATAATTAAAAAATAGTCTAAAACAGATAAAAAATTACATCGCTTTTTTGCTGGTCATAAACCACAAGAAAGCCACATACAACGCCACAAAATTATGAAAATTGTGGCGTTTTTAAGCTAAATATCTTCCAAAAAAAATATTAAAATGGCAAATCATCCGATGGTTCTGTTTCTGAGGTTGCTATATCGGATGTACTTTTTTCGCTCGAATCGGATAAATTTGATTTAGAATCCATCGCCTCTACATTCGAGGATATTTGTGCTGGAGCTTGCTCTTCGGGCGGAAGCGGCGCAGCATTCCCACCAATCTTGGGCATCATCTGAAAATTATTCGCCACAATTTCGGTAATATAACGAGTTGAACCATCTTGCGCTTGATACGAACGAGAAGTGATTTTACCTTCTACGTAAATGAGCGAACCTTTCTTGAGGTATTGCTCGGCAACTTCAGCTAACTTCCTCCAAACCACAATGTTATGCCATTCTGTTCGCTTTTGTTTATTGCCCTCTTTGTCGATATAACTTTCGTTAGTGGCTAACGAAAATGTCGCCACAGGCACACCACTTTCCGTATGTCGGAGATTGGGGTCTTGCCCTAAATTGCCTAAAAGTATTACTTTATTAACCATATGTGTTTTGAGTTTAAATCTTCGTCAAGATAATTAAACAAATTGCTTTTTCAAAAAATCGGCAATCAAAATCGGTTTGGGTAATCTATCGACTGCCTCCAACTCATAGAAATCGCCGCCCAGTTCGGACTGTAAATGGGTCGCAAGTTGCAAATTTGGCACGGCTAAAATCATAAATTTCGCATAAATCTTTTGGTGTGAAAGCGTATGCTTATACGTATCCGAGAGGTGTCGAATTTCTAAAAATAGGGTTGAATCGGTGGCTAATTTAATTTTTTTTCCTGTCATGAGTGCCGTCAAGCCCTTTTTTTCGGTCTGTTGATAAATTTTTTCGATGATTTCGGCATTGATTGCGTTTTTTTCGTGCAACGGAAAATCATACAATCCTTGCCAAATATCGCCTGCCAGACGAGGCTTCATCAAAAGTCGATATTCATGCTCAAAGATGACATATAAAAAATGGCGTTCCTTGTGCTTGGTCTTTTTGATTTTGACAGGAAACTGGGCTTGTTTTTCGTGTTTTTGGGCAAAACAATTTCCCGAAAAAATACAATTTTTGCAATCTGGATTTCTATGAATACATTGCAAGGCTCCAAATTCCATAATCGCCTGATTATAAACCGAACTTTGTTTTTCGGGTAATAAATCAGCGGCTAATTGAGCAAATTTTTTTTTGCCTTTTCCACTCAAAATATCATCCGAAATGCCAAAAATTCGAGCCAAAACTCGAAAGACATTGCCATCCAAAACCGCCTGCTGTTCGCCAAATGCAAAGGAAGAAATTGCCGCCGCCGTATAATCGCCAATGCCTTTTAACTTTCTGATTTCCTGATAGTTTGACGGAAATTTCCCATCTAACTCATCCGAAATATATTTTGCCGTCCCGTGCATATTTCTTGCCCTCGAATAATAGCCAAGTCCCTGCCAAAGTCGCAAAATTTCTGCTTCGGGAGCTTGTGCCATATCTTGAATTTGAGGGTATGTTTCGATGAACTTTTCGTAATAAGGTCGCCCCTGAACCACACGAGTTTGTTGTAAGATAATTTCAGAAAGCCAAATGGGATAAGGGTCTTGCGTATGTCGCCAAGGTAAATCTCTTTTATTAATTTCGTACCATTTGATGAGCTTTTGGGAAAATGCAATTTTTTTCAAAAGTTTGGAATCTACGAGATGGTTTAAAAATTTGAAATTGACTTCAAATGGAAAGTTATCGAAAAGTTTTTGGATAGTGCGCGCGCAACACACAGATTCATCGTCAAAAAAGCATTTGCCTCAAACTTTTACGCCAGTGTGGTATCTGGATTCCAAATGTTGTTTTAATTTTTTGTTTGTCCATCACACTGAATGGCGGGCGTTGGGCGGGCGTTGGATAGGCGTGGGTTGGAATCGGCAGGACTTCGATGTCGATATTTTTGTATTCAAAAACCGCCTCCGCAAAATCGTACCAACTGGCGATGCCCTCGTTTGAGAAATGATAAATTCCGTAATCCTGAAAGTGCAGATTATTTTGTACTTTTCTAATAATTTCGATGATACAAATTGCCAAATCACGGGCATAAGTGGGCGTTCCGATTTGGTCAGAAATAATACGTAATGATTTTCGATTTTCGGCAAGTCGAAGCATGGTTTTCGGAAAATTATGCCCAAAAGTAGAATATAACCAAGAAGTTCTCAAGACAAAAGTTTTGGGATGGAGTAAAGCAAAGTGTTCCCCCATTTTTTTCGTTATTCCATAGATACTCAAGGGGTTAGCTTCATCATTTTCAAAATACGGCGTGCTTCTTTTGCCGTCAAAAATAAAATCTGTCGAAATTTGAAAGAATAACGTATCGTATTTTTGGCATTCATCACCCAGAAGTCTGACGGCATCCGCATTAATTTTTTGGGCTAATTCGGGTTCGGATTCGGCTTTATCTACGGCAGTATAAGCGGCAGCATTCACACAGATTTCAAAATTGTATTTTTCAAAGATTTCTCGGACTCGGAGGCGGTGTGTAATATCCAAATCTGCCACATCAGTAAATACCCAATTCCAGCCCACTAACTGTTCGGAAAGTAGCCGTAATTCGTTGCCTAACTGCCCGTTTGCGCCCGTAACAAGGATATTTTTCATAAGCTAAAAGGTGAATGTCGTGAAACGTTTTCCTCACATGGGAAAACACACCAAAAATAACAAGATTTTTACCTGAAAATTAACGAATTTGTTTTTTTAATCTACGATTTTATCAATTCCGTAATCAACATTATTTTTTGGTTTTTGATATTCGTAACTCCAAAAAGATACCGA
>CAZNYR010000080.1:3744-18330 GCA_964577275.1 uncultured Cytophagales bacterium
TTTTATGCCTAATTTTTTGCGAATTTGGGTGGGCGAATCGGGAAAATTTGCGGTCGCAATATTGGCTTTTTTATCAGGCAAATGTATTAGAATTTCTTTTTTGGCGTATTTGCAAAGGTGTAAAATGCGGTAAATTTTTCCCGTAAAATCTTCCCGAAGGGCGGAAGCCGTGTAGAGATGCGTATTTGGATGTAACTTATTGATATTGAATTGATTAGCAATAATTTTGAATGCGCCAGCTTTGAGTATGGCGACATTCGGACGATACAAATACTGGGACGGCAAAGCAAAATTGACCGTAGAATTTTGTTCGTCAAGCTGCCTAAAATCGAAGGTTTGTACTTCATTTTTTGTCAAATTAATGGCTGAAATGGGTAAATTTTCGGGCTGTTTCTCCGCATTTATCCACCATAAAACCTCTTTGCATTCATTTTCGAGAGCCACCACCCATACTTTTTGCACATTTTCTAACTCGTTTGTTACCCATGAAATATCGGACATGGGCGATGTTTTGAGCAAAATATTGTTGCTGATTTTCAATAATTTGGGCAAAAGTTCCATGACATTGGGCTGGCAATCCGATAGCCGAAATACTTTTTGATTTTCTGAATCTCGCCGAGAAGGGTCTAAATAAATGAGGTCGAATTTGACATTTTTTTGAGCCAAAATTTGATTCAAAAATTCATCCGTTTTCAGATGATAACATTCTATATTGGAGCAATTTAGAGCCTGATAATTTTGTTGAACGAGTTGATGTAAGAGGGCTTGTTGTTCGATATGAAATCCTTTTTCAAACTTTTGGCTAAAAAAATAGGCATCCACGCCAAATCCACCCGTCAAATCGGCAAAAATGTGTCCCGAAAAAAGGCTGGCTTTGAATCGGGCGGTCATCTCCGAAGAGGCTTGTTCGTAAGAAATTGAGGGCGGAAAAATCAAATTTGGGTGTGCTGCCCAAGTTGGTAATTTGGATTTTGCTTTATTCCGAAGTTTGATTTGATGAACAACTTGAGGCATCGGAATCTGGGGAAACTTGGCGGCATTGAGCAATAATCTATCAGTATCGGCATCCAAATTTTGAATAATAAATGCTTGGATTTCAGGATGTCTTAATTTTTCTAAATCCACGGGATTGACATTTGAGTATTCAATACAAAATATTGATTCGATATAGTTATTTGAAAATCAATTACTTATATGAAAATAAATAGGTTTATTTTGTAAACTATAACCAAAATTAGGTGTCGTTTAGGCGTTCACTTCGACAAATCTGTCGGTATCTTCGGTCATGCCCAAAACGACAAGTGCATCGCCGGCATCCAGAATAATATCTTTGGTGGGTCTGCGAATCAGATGCTCGATGACGGTATTTCGTCCGTTGGCGATTTCCTCGTATTTTCGTCTGATGGCAATGAGTTCGAGTTGGTATTTATTTTCAAATTCGATGTCGCCAATATTCTTTTTGACGATGCGTTTTGGCACTTGAATCTCAACGATATGGTAGTCATCAGGCAAGGGCAAAAAAGCGTTCATATTGGGGTTGAGCAATCGCTCGGCGACCAAAATACCGACCTCATCTTCGGGCGATAAAATTTCACGCACGCCTAATTTTTCCAAAATCAAGCGTTGTTGTTTGCTGACCGCACGGGCGATGATGCGCTTGACCTTTAGCTCAAGCAGCAGTACGGTGGTCAATAAAAGTCCTTCGATATTTTCGCCAATCGCCACCATGACCGCATCCATTTCCGTGATGTTTTGGGTGGTCAGGGCTTTGATGTCGGTGGCATCAAGTCCTGCGGCATAGGCGACATCATCCTTGATGAGTTCGACCCGCTCCATATCCTTGTCGATGGCTAATACTTCTGCGCCACGTTCAGCCAAATTTTTGGCGACCGAAAACCCGAAATGTCCAAGTCCGATAACGGCAAATTTATTGGGAGTCATTGATTTTTTGCTTTAAAAATGTAACGATAACCTCTAATGCTTTGTCTGGATTTTGATTGTTAGGAATGACGAAATCCGCCAGATTTTTAATCGGTTCGACATACCGCTCGTAGGAAGGCATCACATGATATTCGTAACGATACAACACGTCCTCAAGGTCATAGCCACGTTCTTTATTATCGCGAATGATGCGCCGTTTAATCCGAATGTGAGCTTTGGCTTCGATAAATAATTTGAGGTCAATCAGGTCTCGGATTTTATCCAAATAAAATACAAATAAACCTTCCACAATAATCACAGGACGAGGCGCAAATGCCAACATCTGCGGAATGACATCAGGATTATTGAATGTATATTCTAATCTATGGACGGTTTCGCCACGCTGAAGCGTCTGTAAATCTGACACAAAAGCCTGATAATCAATAGATTCTGGAATATCATAATTTGTAATTCCGTTGGTATCTCGTTCGATTTGGTCTTTGGATTTGTAATAATTATCCTGCGAAATCAAACAAATCTGATTTTCGGGAAATTTATCCATGAGTCGTTCCAGAAAATAGGTTTTCCCCGAACCGCTTCCGCCCGTGATACCGATAAGATATGGTTTTACATTCATCTGGCAAAATTACACATTTCGGACAAAAATATGCTATTACCCCAAAAACTAAAAGACAATAAAAAAAGGGGCATTCTGAACGCACAATCCCTGATTTTTTGATGATGTTTGTTACGCTCAAAATGACAAAATGACATTTACATCTCTTCCATGATTTCGTAACGAGGCTCAACGTTCGGATTTTGGACAGATGTGGTCGGTTTTTCCGTTTCTTGGAGTGCCTTTTTTTGAGAAGAAGCCGGACGGATAATGAGCCGCAAGGATTGGTCATACGTAACGTAATTCCATGCCCAGTTTACGAAAATTAAAAGACGGTTTTTTACGCCCACAATCGACATCAAGTGAATGAACATCCAGACGAACCACGCAAAAAATCCTTGAAATTTGATATACGGCAAGTCCACGACAGCAAGATTTTTCCCGACCGTTGCCATCGAACCTAAGTCCTTGTACATGAAGGACTTAAAGGCTTTCTTTTTAAACTCATTTTTGATATTTTCTGCCAGATTACGTGCCTGCTGAATGGCTACTTGCGCTACCTGCGGATGTCCGTTCGGGTATTTTTTTTCGGTCATAAAAGCAATATCGCCCAGCGCAAAAATATTTTCGCTGCCTTCAACCTGATGATACGCATTGGTTTTGATGCGTCCGCCCCGCACGAATACATCTTTGGGCAATCCATGAACAGGATTTCCTGTAATGCCCGCCGCCCAAACGAGCGTCTTGCTGGGGATTTTTGTGCCGTCTTTGGTGGTAATCGTATCGCCATCATAATCGGTAACGAGCGTTCCCAACAGCACATTTACGCCCAACTTTCGGAGATAGGCTTTGGACTTTTGGGATGATTCCTCAGACATTCCGTTGAGCAAATTAGAAGAGGCTTCAATCAAATAAATATTCATCTTCTGAAAATCCAATTCGGGGTAATCTTTGGGCAAAATCCTGTCCCGCATTTCGGCGAGTGTCCCCGAAATTTCTACGCCAGTTGGTCCCCCGCCCACCACGGCAATGTTCATCAAGGCGACCTGCTCGGTTTCATCGCTGGCGGTAAGGGCTTTTTCGTAATTTTCCAGAATGGTATTCCGTAAGTTGAGGGCTTCGCTCACCGATTTCATCGGACGCGAATTTTGACGGATATTTTCCATCCCAAAAAAATTGGTATTTGCACCCACTGCCAAGACCAATTTATCGTAAGTAATTACGCCTAATCCAGTTTGAATTTGGTTCTTATCAGGCTCAATTTCAATGAGTTCTGTAATCCGAATATGAACGTTTTGATGATTGTGAAAAACCTTACGAAGCGGAAACGAAATCGCACTTGGCTCAAGCCCCGCCGTAGCCACCTGATAAAATAAAGGCTGAAATTGATGATAATTATTTTTATCAAGCAAAACCACCTGAACAGGAAGTTTTGCCAGCTTACGAGCCAGCGTAAGTCCTGCAAAACCACCGCCTACAATGACGATACGAGGTTTGTCGGTTTGTGGAATATTTGCGTTCATAATTTTTTCGGGATTTGTGTGATGCAAATGTACCTAAATCTGTGTCGCACTTGATGTAAAATATACGACTTTTTGGATGAATTGGCTTTATTTTTTTCAAAATTCCTCTTCAAGTGCCTGAATCTAAACCAGAAATTTAGTGCCAGACTCCGCAAAATTTTTGGAATGCCAAAAAAATTGATACATTTGAAGTCCTGAAATCCTAAAAATGTAGCCCGAAAACTTTGCCCTGTTTTCGGGTTTTGAATTTATTAAAATACCAAATTATCAACAAAACGCATCATGCCATGCCAATCGCCAAAAAAGAAACGCCATTAATGAAACAATATAACACCATCAAAACCAAACATCCGGGGGCGATGCTGTTATTTCGAGTTGGGGACTTTTACGAAACTTTTGGCGAAGATGCCATCCGTGCCAGCAAAATCTTGGACATCGTGCTGACCAAACGGGCAAACGGCTCGGCTTCGGCTATCGAACTGGCAGGATTTCCGCATCATTCCCTCGATACTTATCTCCCTAAATTGGTTCGGGCGGGCGAGCGTGTGGCAGTTTGCGACCAACTCGAAGACCCAAAAACCGTCAAAGGAATCGTCAAACGTGGCGTTACCGAATTAGTAACGCCGGGGGTTTCTCTGCACGATAACGTATTGGAAACCAAGCGGAACAATTATTTATGCTCGATTTATTTTCCGAAAGAAACTGCCAAAAATCAACCGTTTGGTGTCGCTTTTTTGGATATTTCGACAGGCGAATTTCTGACCGCACGAGGCTCCGAAGAGTACATCGAAAAATTAATTCGGGGATTTGCACCTTCCGAAATTATTTATGCCAAACCAAAAAAAGTACATTACGAAGAAAAATTTCAAAATGAATTTAATACCTATGCCTTAGAAGACTGGGTTTATCAGATTGATTACGGATATGAAAAACTCATGCGACATTTTCAAACCAATTCTTTGAAGGGATTTGGCATCGAAAATATGCCCGAAAGTATCATGGCTTGTGGCGCAATTTTGTATTATTTAGAAATGACGGAACATCATCAAATCAAACATCTTTCGCGCATCGCCCGAATTGATGAAGAGCAATACGTTTGGCTTGATAAATTCACGATAAAAAATCTGGAACTTGTTTATCCTCAACATGATACAGGCGTTTCTTTGGTTAATATTTTGGATAAAACTGTTACGCCACAAGGCGCAAGATTATTGAAAAAATGGATTTTATTGCCCTTGAAATTAAAAGATAAAATCGAAAAAAGACATCAAATTGTCCAGTTTTTTACTGAAAATAACGACCTGACCGAAGAGCTTATTTCCATCCTCAAACCCATCGGAGATTTGGAGCGATTGACCGCCAAAATTTCTACGGCGCGCATCAATCCTCGTGAAATGCAACAGCTCAAAAAGGCATTGCTTCATACCCAAAAAGCAAAAGAAATTTTGCAAAAATGCAATCCAATTTTACAAAAATATGCTCAAAAATTACATGAATGTTCCGAACTTCACGAAAAAATAGAAAAGGAACTTGCTCAAGACCCGCCTGTCGTTACGAATTTGGGCAGAATCATTCGGGAAGGCATTGATAATGAGTTAGATGAATTACGAAAAATTGCGTTTTCGGGTAAGGATTTTTTGGAACAACTCAAAGAACGAGAAATCAAACGGACGGGGATTTCGTCCCTAAAAATTGCATTTAATAAGGTATTTGGGTATTATTTGGAAGTCCGAAATGTGCATCAAAACAAAGTCCCGCCCGATTGGATTCGGAAGCAAACGCTGGTCAATGCCGAGCGATATATTACCGAAGAACTCAAAGAATATGAAGAAAAAATTCTGACGGCAGAGGATAAAATTCATGCCATCGAATACAAGATTTATCAGGAATTAGTCGAAAGGTGTACCGAATTTGTACTTGATATTCAGCAAAATGCACAAATTTTGGCGATGATGGATGTTTTATCGGCTTTTGCGATGGTGGCGATTCGGAATGATTATGCTCGCCCAAAAATGACGGACGGAAATACGCTAAATATCAAAAACGGACGGCATCCCGTCATTGAACAGCAACTACCCATTGGCGAAAAATACGTACCAAATGATGTGTTATTAGATGGTGAAAATCAGCAAATTATCATCATTACGGGACCAAATATGTCGGGGAAATCGGCAATTCTTCGGCAAACGGCTTTGATGGTTTTGATGGCACAGGCAGGAAGTTTTGTGCCTGCCAAAAGTGCCGAAATTGGCATCACGGACAAGGTATTTACGCGCGTGGGGGCTTCGGATAATTTGGCGCGTGGCGAATCGACTTTTATGGTCGAAATGACCGAAACCGCCAGTATTCTCAATAATTTGACCGATAAAAGTTTGGTCTTGATGGACGAAATCGGCAGAGGAACAAGCACTTACGATGGCATTTCGATTGCCTGGGCGATTGTCGAGCATCTGCACAATCACAGCCGAACCAAAACACTTTTTGCCACCCATTACCACGAATTGAACCAGTTAGAAGCTGATTTTGAGCGTGTTAAGAATTATAATGTGGCGGTCAAAGAAATTGAAGATAAAATTATTTTTGTCCGAAAACTCGAAAAAGGCGGCAGCGAACATAGTTTTGGGATTCATGTGGCGCAACTGGCTGGAATGCCTAACTCGGTGGTTATCAGGTCGCAAGAAATCCTAAACCATCTGGAAAAAGACAAAATTTCGGCACGAAACCGAAAACTCCTCAAAGAAGTTCCGAAGGTTAAATATCAGTTGAGTATGTTTGAAGCCCAAGACCCCGCCCTGAAATTAGTGCAGGAAAAATTGAACGCCTTGGATGTCAATACGATTTCGCCTGTGGAAGCTCTTTTGAAATTGAATGAATTGAAAAATTTGATGGGCGAATAAAAAATCTAACCTTCTTATAATCACTAATTTATCTGAATTTTGCCAAATTTCAGAAACTTGGCAAAATTCATCAAAAATGTCGTTATTCGGAGTACTCAATCATATTTACAAATAACCGATAAGCCCCCGCCACGCCCGCAGGCAACTGCCGAAAGAACGCATATCCCGTATAAATAAATGCCCCTTTTCCATAGTGGGCAACCAACAAACCGCCATCTTTTGGGGGTTCGTTCGGGTCGTTGGACGATAAAATCGGAGTATAATTTTTGTCCCATTCGTTGGGGAAATAAACGCCCCGTTCTTGTATCCAACCTTCAAAGTCTTGAAATGTGATTTTATTGGGATAATTTATTAACTTATGTTTTTTATCCAGAATGCGCACCTCCGCCTCTTCGACCGTTACCCTATCTCGCGAAATTTTGAGCGGATAAGGTGCAATTAAAGAATCATACGCTCCCTGGACTCGTCCCCAAGTCGTATTGAATTGCACAATCATTGTACCGCCATTTCTGACATATTCGTGCATCTTTTTTTGATGAAACATAATGCGCTGTCTTGAATTGTAAGCCCTTATGCCTGTGATAATTGCATCAAATTTTTTCAAATCTTGTGCCTCAAAATTATCGTCTGTCAGTTCGGTAATTTCATAGCCAATTTGACGCAAACTTTCAGGAATTTCATCGCCCGCACCGACATAATATCCGATGTTTTTGCGTATGGTTTTGACCTCTAATTTTACAGCTCGGATTTGTGCTGGCATCAAAACGGTTTGCGGCGGAATATGGTCGTATTCGATGCGTGTGAGGTGTTGCGCCTGCTGGTCATCTAACCTAATGGATAAGGTTACATCTTCCTGATTTTTAGAGGGTTGTATTTCAAAAGTAACGATTTTTTCGTCATATTTATTCTGAAAATGGAGGAATTGTTCGGTAGGATTTGCCTTCCAGCCTTTTGGCAAGTCTAAGGTTAATTTTGTGCGTGCATGGGCTTGATTTGATTTGACTAAAATAGTAATATTCTTAGAATGACTATCCGAAAAAATGAGATTTTTCTCTTGAATATTCGCCGTCATTCGAGGTAAAATTTTGACTTGTTCATATAATTCGCCACGCACTTTATCCGTTTTTCGGAACAGCAAAGGCGTTCGGAAAATCAAAGGCAAGCCGTGAATTTCAAAGGTCAATTCGGCAATTAATTGCGGTGGATTTTCAGCCAGACCTCTCAAATTTTGGTCGGATTCAGGCACGATAAACATTCCTTTGGCAGACGTATTTTTTAGCCAATAAGGCTGACTGATTTCGAGATCAGATTTCAGTTTGATTTGCTCTTCAATCAGCATCGGAACATTGGATTTTAGGAGGGAATCTCGCTGGATTTTCGGTGTATTTTCCGCAAATGTTATCTTAGAATAATTCAATTTTATGGGCATTTCAAATGGATTTACAGCCCGAATTTTAAGGGTCATGCTGTCGCCCGCCACGAATGAAAAATCATCCGCTGTTACATCGAACCAAAGCCCCGCACAATTACGGATAATTTCTTTCAGATTTTGTTTTTTGACTTCGAGCCAAGTATCCGAATTTGTTTTTTGTAGGGCTTCGATTTGTTGGTAAGTTTCGCACAAAATTGGCAAAATTTTGGCGGGATTTTCGGTATCAAATTCGTGATTTGCTTTATCCAACAGAACGGCAATTTTTGCTGCTCCTTCGACTCTTCGCCATGTCTTCTTAATCCCTTCAAAAATATGTGTATTGGCTTTTTTTCCGTCCAAGAGCCGTAAATATTCGGTTTCTTTGCCCATATTGGGTGCTGTTCCCATGCCTTGACTTTTGTGCATGGTTCGGCTTTGGGCGGCAATTTCGCCGTAAGATTTGCCTAATAGATTATTGTATTTTCCCGCATCAATTTGTATTAATCCTGTGGTATCAAATTTTTGTTTTCCCTGATAAAACCACCACGAAGTATTCCAAAAAATACGGGTCGGCTGCCATGTTTTGACATCCTGTAATTGTTCTGGAAATTGGGTCGAATCGCCTGCCATTCGGAAGGCTTCGAGGGCTAATTTGGCGGAGGAAGTATGGTGTCCGTGCGTTTTTCCATCTCTATCTGGCGAAAATCGGGTCATGATAACATCAGGTCTAAATCTTCGAATAATCCAAACGACATCTGCCAATACTTTTTCTTTGTCCCAGATAGAAAGTGCCTCGCCCGAATTTTTGGAAAAGCCGAAATCATTTGCCCGCGAAAAATATTGCGTTGCACCATCGACACGCCTTGCCGCCAGTAATTCTTGAGTTCGGATTAAGCCCAATTCGTAGCCTATTTCGCTACCGATAAGATTTTGACCGCCATCGCCACGCGTCAGAGCCAGATAAGCAGTGCGGGCTAATTCTTCTTTGGATAAATACGAAATCAGACGCGTATTTTCATCGTCAGGATGAGCGGCGATATACAAAACACTGCCTAAAACTTGCATCTTTTTGAGGGCTAATTGCAATTCGCCTGCACTCATACGAGCCTGAGGATGAGGAGTTTGTGCTAAAATTGGATGGCTCAAACTCCAGATAATCCAAAAAAAGATGACCTTAAAAAACTGATGAGTTTGTATCATGGAAGATTATAAAATTAACGTGAAAAAACTAAATTCCTAACACGAATTTCGTGGCTAAAAATACACCGAAACACATCCCGAACCCCACCCCAAATCCCGTCAAAGTTTCCAGCGGTTTGTGTGCATCGATATATAATCGTGCGCTCATCATGGCGCCCGTTGCGCCAATCGAAAACAAAATGGGATACAGCAAATTCAGCATCGGGTACAAAATTTGTAAGCCGAAAAAAATACCACACATTCCGCTCGCTCCTACGGTATGGACGCTGATTTTGTGAAATGTTGTAATGCCCGTAACGACCAACACCGATGAGGCTATCCCACTCATTATCAGGATAAATTCAAGTCCAGTTTGGTTCGATAAGGCATACAAAACCACAATAAAAACATAAAAAACGCTCATCATCACGAAGGGAAGCAGACGTTCCTGACGGGTTTTCATGTGAAGCGACTCGATAAAACCCATCCGAAACATCGAATAAATCGAAATTGCTGGAATAATGCCCGTGATAAGTAACGTTTTTAGGAGCATATACCAATACATTTCCGCAGAGGTAAACATCGGAAAATCAGACAGATACAATATCAAAATCACTACCGTAGGCATTAAGGCAGGGTGAAAAATTACCGCAAGACCATACGAAATCCAGTACCAAAATGCGTGCATAATTCTAATTTTTTGGAGTTTACGAACCTCAATTACAAAGCCTCAAAGATAACTAACTTCGGGCGGTTTTCGTTTTGGCAAGGTGATTGTCAGTATTTTGGCAAAGAAAGTACCTTTTTTGAATGCCTTTTGCCCCAACAAATTGACCTCACGTTAGTGCGATTAAAATTATATAAACTATTGATAATCAATAATTTGCATTGAAATTGTATGAAAATTAAACTTTATTTATAAACATAAAATCACATGGAAATAGAAATTTAAGACATCGAACAAGATAATTATCAAGGCGTATTATTTTTGGTAATTGATTTAAATTCATGTATTTTTACTTAAGTATCTTTCGACAAATTATTAAACTATTTTTGAAAATATATTCCATGTTAAATCGTAAAAATACATATCCCAATTTTCTGATATATTTAATTTGGTGCATGATGTACGTTGGTCAGGCATTTGGACAGCATCATGTCAAGTTATCACCTACCATCGCTCCGCCCACCTCTGCCTATATTTTATCACCTTCAGAAATAAGCTGCTACGAAGATGCCACACACCAACTTACGTTTGAAGAAATACGTTCTCACACCGCCAAATTTACTGCGCCCTCGCAACTCAATATCGGACTTTCTTCGAGTACGCACTGGATAAAATTGGAGTTAGCATCCGCTTCGGTCAAGGCAAAATATCTGTTAGAATTAGCTTGCCGTTTGGACTATTTTACTGTTTTTCAGGAAGTTAATGGACAATGGCAGACCCAAAAAATGGGTTTTCGAGAACTTGATTTTGAGCAACGAGCGATTCAATACCATCATTTTATCATCCCGATTACGTGGCAATCGGACAAGCCCCAAACCATTTATCTAAAACTTAAATCACATGAAGCACTCAAACTTTATATGACTTTATATACCGAAAAACATTTCTTAAATACGGCAGCCAAAACCGAAGGATTTTATGGTTTATTTTATGGCATGGGCGTGATTATGATTTTGTATAATTTATTTTTATTTATTGGATTACGGGATAAAAATTACTTCAATTATATAGTTGTTATTTTTTTAAGTTTATTGGTTATTTCGATTATTGATGGACACTATATTTATGTGTTGCCCGATATTGCGTTTTGGTTTCAGTACAGCAACCAAATTATTATTATTTTTATTTCTTCTGGCGTTTGGTTTGCCTTGCATTTTTTGGAAGTTCGCCTTCATCATTCCCTTTATTATCGAATATGTTTGGGACTTTTGGGCTTCAATTTCCTTTATTTTATATTCAGTTTTCTGTTGCCGATTCGTTGGGTTGCCGAGGGTTCAGCTTATGCTGTGCTGTTCAATATTGTGGTGATGCTTTGGATAAGTATTGGGTTGTGGACTAAAGGCGTGAAATCTGCTCGTTTTTTTGTCATTGCGTGGTTTGCGTATATTTTGAGCGGTATTTTTGAAGCCTTCGTTTCGTTGGGGAGTACATCAAGTACGCATTGGTTGGTACAAAATATCACGCATATTGGACTGGTTTTAGAGATTATCTTTTTGTCTTTGGCGATGGTCGATAAAATCCAGATTTATCGCCTACAAACCGAAGAGGCGCAAGCTCTTGCTTTATCTGAAGCCGAAAAAAATAATCATCTCATTGAAAATCAGAAGGAAATACTCGCCCAAAAAGTAGAACAAACGACCCAAGCCCTTCAGAAATCCAACCAAGAATTACAACAATATAATACCGAACTCCAACAAACTCAAGCAGAATTAACTTTACAACACGATTTATTGACCCAAAATCATAAAGAACTGGCGGATTATCGGCATCGCATCGGCAAAAGCATCGAGGCGGCATTACTGATACAAACTTCTATTTTGCCTGTGCCTGAATTATTTGCCGATTATTTTGCTGATTATTTTATTCTCTATAAACCCAAAGATGTCATTTCGGGCGATTTTTATTGGCTCAAAAGAATTGAACATCAAATTATTCTTATACAAGCCGATTGTACGGGGCATGGCGTGCCGGGCGCACTGATGACGCTCATCGGCTATTCAATTCTGAATCAGGTCATTATACAAGAAAATTACCATCGTCCTATTGATATTTTGCATGAATTGCATCGACACATCCGCAAATCTTTACAACAGGAAAGTACCAAAAATTTGGAAGGAATGGATATTTCTATCGTAGTTTTGGAACGAGAAGGACAAACTTGGCACATGACTTTTGGCGGGTCGGGACAAAAATTAGTCATTATTGAGCAGCGCGAATTACGGGTCATCAGAACTTCACGCCGAAAAGTCGGTGGGTTTAGCAACAAAAAAACTAGGCAATCATTTGAGCAACAACAATTTAGCCTATCTGAAGGCACGCAATTATATCTGAATAGTGATGGCTTTACAGACCAAAATAACCACGAACGAACCAAATTTGGCATCCAAAAATTTCAAGATTTATTGTTTCAACACCATCAAAAACCGATGTCAGAACAATGCGCCGCCTTAGAATCGGCACTTCAGGCACACCAACAAGACGAACCCCAAAGAGATGATATTATTACCATCGGCATTCGATTATAGCTTGGATTTCTAAAAATTCCGTAATTTTGGGCAAAAAACATCCCAAATATGCTCGTAATTCCTGAAAATCCGACTTTGCGTCAGGCACTTTATCAGTATTTAAGTACGTTTTTGACCGAACCCCGAAAAACTCGTTTTGAGCAAGTCATCCCCTATCGGACACGCCATTTTGCTGTGGCGGTCGAGGATATTTTTCAGGAACACAATGCGGGGGCAGTCATGCGGACGTGCGATTGTTTTGGCGTTCAGGAACTCTATGTCATTGAAAATCAGAATAATTATCGAGCTTCCCAAGCCATTTCCAAAGGCGCACAAAAGTGGGTTGATGTCAAGGCGTTCCGAAACCGAAAAAATAATACCCAAGCCTGCATCGACCATCTTCGGGAAAAAGGCTATCGCATCGTTGCTACCACACCCCATAGCCATGATTGTGCGCCAGCCGATTATGATATTGCTCAAAAATCCGTTTTTTTCTTCGGGACGGAAGGCGAGGGACTTTCACGAATGGTCTTGGAGCAAGCCGATGATTTTATTCGGATTCCGATGGTCGGATTTACGGAAAGTTTTAATATTTCGGTTTCGGCTGCCATTATTTTGTATGACCTGACCGAACGCCTCCGAAAAAGTAAAAACATTGCTTGGCAACTTTCTGATAATGAACAACTTAAACTCCGAATTGACTGGGCAATGCACACCATTTCGCGGGGCGAAGAAATCGCCGAAAAGTTTATTCAGGATTTTAAATAAACTTTTCGAGAAGATTTGAGGTATAATTTATTTTATGAACGAGATTCGTGTAATAATTCGATTTCTTGTTCCAGTTTTTTATACCAATCTTCGCCATATTTTCGGATAAGTGGTTCTTTCAAAAATTGATAAATCGCCACTCCTAAGCGCGCACCGAGTTTGCAGGCATCCGAACAGATGTCCCAAACATCGTAATTGAGGGCTTCGCAATCGGGATATTTTTCAATCCGAATCGGATATAAATGGCAAGAAATGGGCTTTCGGAACGTGGTTTTTCCATCCAAATATGCCTGTTCGATGCCACATTTAAGAATATTATTCTGGTTATAGACGGCATAAGCACATTCTTGGTTATTGATGAGTGGCGTGCCTTTATCTCCCTCATCATCAAGGACATAGAATCCTTGTTGGGTAATTTCGTGCCGCCCCGCAGCCGACAAATAAGGTTTGATTTGTTCGTAATCTTGCCGCAAAAATTCGATTTCTTCATCCTCCAAGGGCGCACCCAAATCGCCCGCCACACAACATTTGCCTTTGCATTTCTGGAGATGACACACAAATTCTTTGTCCGCTATATTATCCGAAATAATTGTATTTTCGACCAGTATCATGGTTCAATGGTTTTGATATAAATCTTGCCTTAAAATTAACAAAAATGAATGAGTTTTTTTATGAAAATAATTTTAAATGTATTTTGCTGATTATCAAGGTTTTAAGTTGTTATTTTTTCTGAAAGTAAGATAAAATTCAGACTGCACAAAAAAATTAGGCATGAATACCTAAAATTTTAAAAAATCTTTCTATGTTTGCAGTGTTAGGCACGGACACCTAATTTTTGTCCGATGCCATGAATTAAGGGCTAATTTAAAAAGATTCAGACTTCAAACTGTTCAATCCTGATAGGGTTGGACAGTTTTTTTTTGGGGGGTAAACTCCCAAAATTTACTTTGGGCGTTTTTGTATTACAATGTTAGGATTGTATTAAATCATTTGGAGTTTTGTTTAAAGTTTGACAAATTTTGATAAAAACAGACATTTTAA
>CAZNYR010000081.1:0-18092 GCA_964577275.1 uncultured Cytophagales bacterium
CTTACTACTTTTTGCCTTTATTTTTGGATTGAATTTTTGTTTGAATGTATCCGATTTGTGGGCGCAAGATTTGGGAAAAACTTATTTTGATACGGCGCAGATTTTGCTCCAAAACGCTGATTATGATAGCGCAATTTATGTTTTTGACAAAGCCATTCACGTCTATAAAACCCGAAATAATCATGCGATGCGTCTGCGGGCTTATGGTGGAAAAATTGAAGCCCAAACCGAATTGTACCAACTGCGGGATGCCTCCCAATCTGCCCAAGAAGCCCAACAAATTCAGGAAGAAAACCTACCTCACGATAAAACATTGGCTGGATTGACAGCAAATTGGTTGGGAAAAGTATTACTTTATGAAGGCAATTATATTCCTGCCCAACGCCAATTCGAGCAAGTATTGGCGTGGTCAAATCCTGCCGATAGTATGCAGCAAATTAATATTGCACAGGCAAATATGTATTTAGGCGATATTGAATTTGTACAAAATGGCTACGAAAAATCATTGGGATATTACCGAAAAGCCCTCGAACTTTATGAGGTACTTGGGGATAAAAATCATATAAAAGTAGCTGATTGTCAGTTGCGTATCGGAAAAGTATATCGGAATCAAGGTAGTTATAAACTTGCTATCGAACGCTTTGAAAATGCGCTTGAAATCTACAAAAATACTTTGGGCGAAAACCATCACCGCACTGCCGATGCGTATGTCGGGATTGCGGATATTGAACGCTACCAAGAAGCCAACGATACCGCCAGAGAATATTACAATCAAGCCTTGATTATTTACAAAAAAATCTTTGGAACATACAATCCTTATTTGTGCGATGCCTATATGGGATTGGGATTGGTCGAAAATCATCACGGCAATTATTCGGAAGCCTTAGTGTATTATAGCACCGCACGGGATATTTATGATGCCACTGTCGGGGCGTATCATCCGGGTGTGGTGCAGTGCTATTTGTATATGGGCAATGTCGCTCTGAATGAAGATAATTACGATAAAGCCAAAAAATATTACAATTTGGTCATTGAAAGCAATTATGACCTGCGAGGCGAAAATCACATGACCTCATCGGCGGCATATAACAATATGGCGAGCATTTATTATTTTGGGGGCGATTACGAAACGGCAATCGACCAATACGAGCAGGCACTGACGGTCGATTTGGCAATTCATGGCAATAAACATCCGGACGTAGCCAATGCTTTTTATAACATCGCCGAGGTGTACGAAGAGCGACATTTGTACGATACGGCTCTTGGAAAAGTACAATCCGCCATTTGTGCGACCATTACCGATTTTGACTTTGAAGATAATCCTTTTGTGAACCCGCAACTCAAAAATTATTTTAGTGCCAATGACCTGCTGACTTATCTCCAATTTAAGGGAGAAGTATTGGTCAAAAACTTTACGGTCAATGAAAATAAAAACATTCGTGGATTAGCCGTTGCGCTGGAAACTTTCCAGCTTTGTGATTCCTTGATTGATAGAATCCGACACGCTCATGTATCTGAAAATGACAAAATTACGCTCGGAAATACCGCCTCTGATGTGTATGCCCAAGCCGTAGATGTGTGCTATAAATTGCATCATGCACTGGACGAAACGAATTACAAAACCCTCTCTTTTGAAAACCTGAATTTGACACAAATCAAACGCTATTATTTGGACAAAATCTTTTATTTTTCCGAAAAAAATAAGAGTGCTGTCCTTGCCTCTTCCATCGCCGAAACCGAAGCCAAAGCCTTTGGCGGAATCCCTAATCACCTATTGGGGCGGGAGGACAGTCTTCGAAAAGTTATATCCGAATACAAATTGGAACTCGCTGCCAAACCCGACAGTCTGACCCAAATTTATTATCAGCAAATGCTCTTCAAGGCGCACCGAACCTACGATAGTTTGGTCGAATATTTCGAGTTGACATTTCCCAAATATCACGAACTCAAATACGATATTGGGTACACGCCCACGACCGAAATCCAAAAATTATTGAGCGAAAAAAGTGCCTTGATTTCTTATTTTGAAACCAAAGAAAAACTCTATACGAAAGTACTGACGCATGACAGTTTGTGGGTCAGTTGGCAAACCAAACCCGAAGAGTATCACAAATTATTTACGGGATTTCGGAATGGGATTTTCTATAAATCAGCCCGAAAAACTGCCAAAGATGGGCTTCAGATTTATGACTTGATTTTCCCAGATAGTTTGCCACAAACGATTGATAAATTGATAATTATCCCTGAAGGCGTGATGTCCATTATTCCGTTTGAGGCATTAGTAACCGAAAAAGTTAATCGTGATACGGTTCGGGATGAAAACTATGCAGGATTTCCATTTTTGGTCAAGAAATATGACATCAGCTATGCCTCTTCGGCGAATTTATTTTACAAAACTTTTCATAAGGAATTGGAAACCGAAAATTTGAAATTATTTGGACATCAAACGCACCAAGATTTACTCACGCTTGCGCCCGTTTTTGCGAATGGAAATACCGCCCAAGCCAACAACGAACGCAGCATCAAAACGCTCGAATTTATGAACGATTCGGAAAGCGAAACTGGCGAAACCACACGAGGCAGACTGCTGGAAGGCAATAGCATCGCCGCACTTCCTGGCACCGAAACGGAAGTACACAAAATTCATCAAATGTTTACCGCAAAAAATCTGCAAGCCCAAGTCAAGACCCACCACGATGCCAACGAAGCCTACTTGAAATCGGGAGTTTTGGAAAAATACCGTTATGTACATATCGGAACGCATGGATTTGTCAATGAATCTGCGCCCGAACTTTCGGGTATTTTATTGGCGCAAGTCATTGATTCCGAACATGATGGCATTCTGTATGCAGGCGAAATTTATAACCTCAAACTCAATTCGGAAATGGTCATTTTGTCCGCTTGTCAGACAGGTTTGGGGCGAATTTCCAAAGGCGAAGGCGTGCTGGGACTCACACGGGCGTTACTTTATGCTGGTACTAAAAATTTGACCGTTTCGCTCTGGACGGTTTCCGATGCTTCGACCTCCGAACTCATGATAGATTTTTACCAAAATTTGCTTGCTGAAGACGAACAAACCGCTCATGCACACGTTCACGCCCAATCTTTGAGGCAAGCCAAATTGAAAATGATTCGAGAAAGTAAGGAATTTGGTGCGCCTTATTATTGGTCGCCTTTTATCCTGAACGGAAAATAAATTTAAGAACCTTTTGAAACGAACGACATAACTTGTTGATTTATAATAATTTATAACGTTTCAAAAGGTCGTATTGCTTTATCAAAATTTCAACCCAAAATATATCAAATTGGACATCCGAATTGACGACTAAAATACGGCTTATTTCCAGCCATATTGCGAGATATTTTGGACGCTATCCAAGACTTTAGTTTTAAGGTTTTCTTTAAATTGAGCCAATTTATCGGCGATTTTCTCATCGGTTGCGCCCAGAATTTGTGCCGCCAAAATCCCCGCATTTTTTGCACCATCTAAGGCAACCGTAGCTACGGGTACGCCACTTGGCATTTGCAAAATGGATAGTACCGAATCCCAGCCGTCTATCGAGTTGGAAGATTTGACAGGCACGCCAATTACAGGTAAGGTGGTTAAGGATGCGACCATACCGGGCAAATGAGCCGCTCCGCCTGCGCCCGCAATAATGACTTTGATACCATTTTTTCGAGCATTTTCGGCATATTCGACCATGCGGTGTGGCGTGCGGTGCGCCGAAACCACCGTCAATTCAAAAGGCACGTCTAATTCTTCTAAAACTTCAGCAGCAGCCGACATAATTCGTAAATCTGACGGACTGCCCATAATAATTCCAATCATATTTTTAATATCATTTATTTGTTTTGTACAATTTTAACAAAAATATCATGAATGCGAGGAATGTCTTCCCGAAAACTCAAAATTTCATTTTCTGAAGAAATCTGATGCAAAAATGCGGAAGTATTTCGGTCAGGCAAATACACCAAATTTCGATAGGTATTTTCGGGAGTTTGTTCTGATTTTCTGATAGTTATATTGTTTTCAAGAGGTTTTATGGTTTCAACCCAAAAATGATGCGTGCGAAACTGTTTTTTGATGTCCGAAATTTGTCCTTTCAAGACAATTTTCGATTGATGAATCATTGCCAACTCATCGCATAATTCTTCGACAGATTCCATGCGGTGCGTGGAAAGCAAAATTGTCGTGCCTTCATCCCGTAACTGTCTGATTTCTTGGATAATAAGTTCGGTATTGACGGGGTCAAAACCCGAAAAAGGTTCATCCAAAATCAAGATTTCGGGGCGATGCAATACAGTCGCAATAAACTGTATTTTTTGTTGCATTCCTTTGGATAAATCTTCTACTTTTTTGTGCCACCATTCGACAATATCGAATTTTTCAAACCAATAACGCAGTTGTATTTTGGTTTCCTGTGCCGAATATCCTTTGAGGCGTGCAAAGTAGGTTAATTGTTCACCTACTTTCATTTTTTTATACAATCCTCGTTCTTCGGGCAAATAACCAATTCGGCGAATATCGGCGGGGATTAATTTCTTGCCATCCAACAAAATTTGTCCTTTATCTGCGCCCATAATTTGGGTCATAATTCGGATAAGCGATGTTTTTCCTGCGCCGTTAGGTCCTAAAAGTCCAAAAATCGAGCCTTTCGCCACGTCAAAACTCACGCCCGAAAGTGCCGTATGACTGGCGTAATGTTTTTCGATTTCCTGAACTTGGAGTTTGGGAGATGTACTCATGAATGGATTTGATTTTGTGCCTTGCCATATTACACAAATTCGCTTGTATTTTTGGTGGAGTCCTAAAAAAATCCCTCAAAAATAGTTCTTTTGAGGGATTTCTGGCAAAGTCATTTTATGTATTAAACCATTATAAAATATATTGGCTTAGGTCTTTATTTTTGACCAATCCTTCCAATCTTTCCTTGACCATATCGCGCGTGACGACAATTTTGGCATTCGCCCCAATCACGTCAGGCACATCAAATAAAAACTCGTTGAGCAGATGACTCATGACCGTATGCAAACGTCTTGCGCCAATATTTTCGACCTCCGAATTGATGCGAAATGCAATATCTGCCATCTCTTCTAAGGCATCATCTTGGAAGGTCAATTCGACTTCTTCGGACTTCAGAAGTGCCTGATACTGTTTGGTTAAGGCATTTTTTGGCGTTTTCAAAATCTTATAAAAATCCTCTTTGGTCAGGTTATTTAGCTCGACCCGAATCGGGAAACGCCCCTGCAATTCGGGAATCAAATCCGAGGGTTTTGAAACATGAAAAGCACCCGCCGCCACAAACAATACGTGTTCAGTATTGACGATGCCATATTTGGTCGTAACGGTCGAGCCTTCGACAATCGGCAATAAATCACGTTGCACCCCTTCGCGGCTCACGTCAGGACCTCCGCCCTTAGACCCCCCTGCAATTTTATCGATTTCATCAATAAAAATAATGCCTAAATCTTGGGCTTTTCGGATGGCGGTTTCCTTGACCTCATCCATATCAATGAGTTTGGTGGATTCCTCTTCAAGAAGAATTTTTCGGGCTTCGGCAATCGTAACTTTGCGTTTTTTGACTTTTTTAGGCATCATTCCCGAAATCATTTCCTGAATATTCATCATCGAAACTTCATCAATCGCCCCGCCACCAACGACACCGATATTTGAGCCTGAATTTTCGAGGGAAATTTCGATTTTGCGGTCTTCGAGTTCGCCATTTCGGATTTTTTCACGGAATCGTTCCCGTGTCCGTTCGTTAAGTTCGGCATCTGATGAGGGGATTTGCGTTTCATCGCTCACTCTCCCCGCCGAATTTGCGCCCTTCAAAGGCGGAATCAAGGCATTCAAGATGATTTCTTCGACGACTTCTTCGGCTTTGATGCGTACTTCCTCTTTTTTTTGTGCCTGCACCATATTGACCGACTGCTCCACCAAATCGCGCACCATGCTTTCGACATCTCGCCCCACATACCCTACTTCGGTAAATTTGGAGGCTTCGACCTTCGTGAAAGGCGCATCGGCAATTTTGGCGAGCCTTCGGGCGATTTCGGTTTTCCCGACTCCTGTCGCCCCAATCAGCAAGATATTATTTGGCACGATTTCATTACGAATTTCGGGGTCAGCATTCATTCTTCGCCACCGATTCCGTAGGGCAATCGCCACATTTCGTTTGGCATCGTTTTGCCCGATAATATATTTATCAAGTTCAGCTACAATCTGAACTGGCGTAAGGTATTTTCCGTTTTCTAACATTTGTTTTCGTTCTGATGAATGAATAATTCCCGTTTTGGGATAATTTATTGTCAGGATTTATTTTTCGATATTTAGGTCTGTGAACTGGACAATATATTTTGATGTCGCTCAAGACTTTGAAAAATAATGATTTTTTCTGAAAAAATACGCATTGGCATAATTTTTTGTGCCAATCCGAGTGAAGCCCTATTGATAATCAGCAAGATACAGAATCATAGTCTTTGATGTCGATTGCCAAACTCCGACTTAAATTACACGAAAACCCTACCAAATTACCCGTATCAGCCAAAATACGTTTTTTGCATCATACGATTGGAACTTGAAGGTATAAATCCGACAAAATGACCTGAAAATTTGGCAGAATCCTTCATTTGAATCAAAATAAAGACACAAAAAAACCTCCAAACTAAATTTCAGAGGCTTTTTTTTGGGGGATTACGTATTTTCTTCGTATCGGTTTCACTGGTCTTCTTCGGCTTTGTATGCTAAAATTTCCTTAATATCAGAAATCATTTTATTGGCTAAGTTCTCAGCCGTAGAAGCCGAATTTGCCTCGCAATAAATCCGAATAATGGGTTCCGTATTTGATTTTCGGAGGTGAATCCACTCGCCTCCAAATTCAATTTTTAGTCCATCGACTGTATTGAGAGGTTGTTTTTGATATTTTTCTTGAATTTTCTCCAGAATCAAATCCACATCAATTTCGGGTGTGAGTTCAATTTTATTTTTGGAAATATGATAACTCGGATAGGTGCTACGCAGCATCTTGACGGACTTGCCAAATTTCGCCAAATGCGTTAAAAACAAGGCAATTCCCGTCAGGGCATCCCTTCCGTAGTGCATTTGTGGATAAATAATACCGCCATTTCCCTCTCCGCCAATGACCGCTCCACATTCCTTCATTTTGGCAACGACATTGACCTCCCCGACCGCCGAGGCATGATACTCGCATCCTGCTTTTTGGGTAATATCACGTAGGGCTTGGGTCGATGATAAGTTAGAAACCGTATTCCCTTTCGTTTGTGAAAGTACATAATCCGCCACCGCTACAAGGGTATATTCTTCGCCAAAAGGCGAGCCATCTTCCGAAATAAATGCCAATCTATCGACATCAGGATCAACGACAATACCGAGATGATAATTTCCATTTTCCATTTTGCCCATGATTGAGGTCAGATTTTCGGGCAGAGGTTCAGGATTATGAGGAAAATGTCCCGTAGGTTCGGCATACATGATTTCAAAGTCTTGCACGCCTAATGCGGTTAATAATTTAGGAATCGCAATGCCACCGCTCGAATGTACGGCATCAGCAATAATCTTGAAGTTTTTGGAGGCAATTAGTTCTTTATCAACGAGTTCGAGTGCAATAATTTTTTCGATATGACGGTCTAAAAGAGAATCATCATGGGTCAGATTGCCTAATTTTCCGATAGGCGAAAAATCGAAACGGTCATTTTCTGCCAGCTCAAGAATTTGTTGTCCATCCTGTGCCGATAAAAATTCGCCGTATTCGTTCAACAATTTGAGGGCATTCCAATTACTGGGATTGTGGCTGGCAGTAATAATAATGCCGCCACCTGCTCGGAGTTCTCTGACGGCAATTTCTACGGTGGGCGTGGTCGAAAGCCCAAGATTAACCACATCAATTCCGCATCCTTGTAAGGTGGCACAGACTAAATCAGAAATCATCTGTCCCGAAATGCGTGCGTCCCGTCCGATGACCACTTTTTTGGGGGCTTCGGATGTCTGCAATCGAGTGGCATAAGCCGCCGCAAACTTCACCGTATCAATGGGTGTAAGTGCCTCATTTACAGTTCCGCCGATAGTTCCCCGAATCCCAGAGATTGATTTAATTAAGGTCAAAGCTGTCTTCGTTTTAGTTTTGTGCTGGGCAAAAGTATTAAAAAAAAGCAGATTTAACATTTTATTAGACCGAGTTTTTTAAACTTTTTAATTTTAAATTATAATTAATTTTTTAAATTATCTATTTTCAAATTCCATATTTTTTTAATACATGATTTTTTGGGCTTCCTTTCAGGCAAATAAATTGCATTTTTTTTGAAAAATAGAAAGAACATTACTTCAAAATTTCGAGTCGAACGGACTGATTTAACTTTCTACTATTCAAGTCAATAAAACGTTTGAAAGTATTTGCAAAGAAATTATTTTCCGAAAAAATAAACTAATTTTGTCAAAACGTCATTCTAAAGTCAGTAGGTGTTTTAAGTTCAATAAATCAAAAAAATACGCTAACTTTTTGATTTTTAAGATGTTAATAAGTTTCGAGAGGGATTATTCAACCCCTCAATACTACTTAATATTACGCTACGTTTTGTATCTTCAAATCCTTGAGAATCAAAACGTTGTTATTTTCTAAAAATCATTGTATTTTAGAGATTGGAAGAAAAATTTTGGTATCATTTTCATCCGAAAGAAGCAAACAAACATCATTCATCACAAAAGTTACATCAAAAACCGAGCGTTGAACTTTACTCAAAATGTTCCGTGCAAAAATTCACAACAACGTACCGATATAGGACTAAAATGCTATTTTTCAGAACTTTAATGATTTTAGTGGGGCTGTTCGGACTGCTCATCAGGGCGCAAGCGCAGGGTACTGGCTCGACCAATAAAGATGAAATCCGACAATACAAACTCTCCGCCTTACAATCTCAGTATGAGGGAGATAAGAATACGGCGGGGCATTACCTGAACAAAATTGCATTTGTATATTGGGAAAAACAAGACCTCGAAAAAGCCGCTCATTATTTTGAGCAGTCGCTTCGATTAAGTGTGGCTTCCACCAATGATATGGCGACAGCTATGATTGGCAGCAATCTGGCGAGCATTTATCAGCAAGCAGGCGAATATGATAAATCTATCAAACAATTAGAAAATACCACAAAAATTTATGCTAAATTACGTAAAAAATCAGAAGAAGCACGCACGTATGTAAATTTAGGAAAAGTATATCAAAATGCAAAAAAACATCAATTTTCTGTCGAAGCCTACGAAAAAGGATTGCGAATAGCGAACACCATTAATGAGCAAATGCTTATCAGTACTTGTTATGAGGGCTTAGCCGAAAGCTATGAAAAATTAGGAAATCACTCAAAATCAGCACAATATTATAAGAAATATGCACATTCTGCTCGGTCTGCTCCCGGATATGGCTTGCATTCGTATGACCGTGCCAAAGTCGAAGAAGCCGAACTTTGGATTCGGACAATGGAGAAAGAAAAACGAACTCGTGAACAACAGCTTCAGGAAGCACTTAGTGCTGTACGTAATATTTCGGAAGAAAAAGGAGAAATTGAGCTTGTAAAAGACGAACAAGCGGGTAAAATTGCGTTATTAGAGCAAGATAAATTAGTCAAAGATTTGGCATTAAAAGAGCATGAACTCAAGCTCCAAAATCATCGAATCATTATTTATTTGGGGACGCTGGGCGTGGCATCGGTCATTTTGGTAACGGTCATTTTGTATTTTAATTATCGAAATACCAAAAAATCACGAAAACAGCTCGAAGTACGAAATACCGAAATTTTGCGTCAGAACGAAGAAATTGAATCGCAAAAAATGGAATTGCAGGGACTTTTTGGCGTTTTGGAAGAAAAAAACCTTAAAATTACGGGTAGTATTAACTATGCCAAACGGATTCAGGATGCAATTTTGCCCAATGATGCCGATTTCAAACAAGCCCTGCCACAATCCTTCATTTTTTATAAGCCCAGAGATATTGTTTCGGGTGATTTTTACTGGATTAACGAAAAAGATTTCAAGCCTGTTTTCACGACCAAATATGTCGGCAGTGAGGAGATGTCCATCCTCAAAGGCTTTGAAAGTGAGAAAGTTATCGTTACGGCGGTGGACTGCACGGGACATGGTGTTCCTGGGGCGTTTATGTCGATGATTGGCGTAAATTTATTGAACGAAATCGTTACGGTACGAAACGTGAGCGAACCCGATAAAATCCTGAATGAACTTCACAAAGGCATCCGAAAAGCACTCCACCAAAAGGAAACTGCCAACCGAGATGGGATGGATATTGCGGTGTGTTGCCATGACAAAAAAAATAAAGTGCTGGAATATTCAGGCGCAAAAAACCCTTTGATTTACATTCAGGACGGAAAATTGAACCTGTTGCGCGCTGACCGCAAAACCATCGGCGGGATGCAACGCGAAAAACAACGGCTTTTCAAGAAACAAATCATTCCCTTGACATCGCCCGTTACGGCGTATATTTTTTCGGACGGCTATCAAGACCAATTTGGCGGACCTCAAGGCAAAAAATTTACTCAAAAACGAATGCGAGATATTTTTCAAAGAATTTATGACAAACCCTTTGACAAACAACATGAAATTTTAGAAGAAACTCTGGAGAACTGGCAAGGCAAAGAAGAACGAATTGACGATATTCTGATTTTGGGATTTCGGGTGGAATAATCGAAATTTTTACAAATAATTTTTAAAAATACCATAAAACATACATCTAAAGTAAAACGTATGAAATTTTTATGAAAAAATATCAAAAAGTCATTCTGTTTATTTTAGTTTTTATTATTATCCATTTAATTGCCACAAGTTGTATGCAATTCCGAAAAAGTAATAAACAGGTCAAAAAAATCTTTGAAAATGCGCCTGTTCCTGCCAAAATTCATACGATTGCCGTGGATGCGGGAAAGCGTCATTTTCGTTACATAAAAGTTTCAAAATCAGATAGTTTGCCTTTGGTCATTTTTGTGCATGGTGCGCCTGGTGCTTCAGATGCGTTCTATGATTTCATGAAGGATTCAACTTTGGTCGATTCGTTTCAGATGATTTCGGTCGATAGGGCGGGTTATGGTTATTCTGATTTTGGAAAATCCGAACCTTCCATCTTGAAACAAGCCCAATTTATTGCCGAACTACCTGATTTTCAGGACAATAACAATAAAATTATTTTGCTTGGGCATTCATTTGGTGCGCCAATTGTCGCACGCATGGCGATTGAATTTCCCGAACAAGTAGCGCATTTAATACTGGTCGCTGGCACGATTGACCCTGATTTAGAACAAATTTTTTGGATTTCGTATCCTGCCGATTGGTGGATTTTTCGGTGGTTAGTGCCCACTTCGATGCGAGTAGCCAATGATGAAAAATTACGGCACGTTGCCGAACTTCAAAAAATGGATAATTTATGGCAAAAAATCACACAGCCTACTACCATCATTCAGGGCGGAAAAGATTTTTTAGCACCCGCTGGAAATTTGGATTTTGCCCTCCAAAAACTAAAAAATGCGTCTTTAGATACCGTTTTTATCCCCAGTATGAATCATTTTACACCTTGGACACACCCACATTTAATCAAGGAAGCACTCCTGAAATACCAGTAAAAATCCTTTTTTTCTTACTTTTGTTAAATTGTTCGGAAATTTACCAATAATACCGACTTAGAACGAATTAAAGTACTTAAAACAAATTTAAATGGTTGATATTGAGGAAATTATACGCATTGCTAAACAAGCGGGTGATGCGATTATGAAGGTTTATAATTCAGCGGATGTAGGTACAGAATATAAGGATGATAAATCTCCTTTGACCAAAGCCGATAAAGCCTCTCACGAAGTGATTTCAAAGGCATTAGCGGAAAAATTTGCGGAAATTCCGTTACTTTCTGAAGAAGGCTATCTGCCTGATTATCAAACTCGTAAACAATGGCAAACCTATTGGATTATCGACCCGCTCGATGGCACAAAAGAATTTATCAAACGAAATGGAGAGTTTACCGTAAATATCGCTTTGATTGAAAATAATCGTCCTATTTTGGGTGTAATTTACGTTCCAGTCAAAAAAATTACGTATGTAGGTTCTAAAGAAGGCGCGTTCAAAAAAGAAGAAAATGGCAATTTTCAACCCATTTCTGTGGTACAAGAAAAACGAACGCATAGCATAGCGGTTCGCAGCAAATCACACCCTTCGCCAGAAGAAGAATCCGTCCTCAATCGCTATGCCATTCAGGAGTTTATGGCGGTAGGGAGTTCCCTAAAATTCTGCATGGTTGCCGAAGGAAAAGCCGATATTTATTATCGTCATGGTCCGACAATGGAGTGGGATACGGCGGCAGGACAAGCTATCGTTACTTCGGCGGGTGCAAAGGTTTTTCAGGGACAACGTACTGAAAATGAGTTTGTTTACAATAAAGAAAACTTACTAAACGGTAGTTTTTTGTGTATTCCATCATGTTATTTGGATTAAAAAATGACCATTCGTAACACGATATTTCACCGTGCTACAAGTAATTTGATGTATCATTTTATGAAAAAAAGTATAATTTTTATTTTACTGATAATCAATGGGTTAGCGGTAAATTTTGCACAAAACCCGAAAGCAATTCCCGTTACATGGGCAATGCTTTCGGAAGTTAATGAAGGAAGAGATTACAGTCCTTTGCATAATCGGTGGGTTGCCAAAGCCGAGTTTTCGGAAACCATTAAACGTCTGGAAAACAAGCAGATAACTATCAAAGGCTATCTTGTTCCTACGGATGTAACGGGCGATACGTATGTCATTTCTGCCAAACCGTTTACGTCCTGTTTTTTTTGTGGTGGCGCGGGCAAGGAAACCGTCATGGAATTACGGCTACAACGTCAATATTTGTTTACTACTGATGAGGTCAAAACATTTCGGGGAACGCTGAAAATACGAAACTCGCCCTACGAATTGTATTATCTTTTGGAAGATGCCCAGCCCGAAAGTCGGTCAAGTTTATTGTATGAAGACTAAATTTTGTATTGTGATTTTTTTATAAAATGATTGGAATTTAACGATTATTTTGAATAAATAGATGAAATATCACGTTATTTTCGTACCGTATATTTCCGCATAAATCTTATCTGCAATCTGAAAACTGCGGTATCGCTCGGCAACGGCTCTGATTTTGTCATATAGATTTTCCCGATTGTACTTTTTCAAGATTTCATCAATTTCCAAAACGACACGTAAATAGTCTTCGTCATCAAATTTTTGGATAATAGCACCGATGTTTTCTTGTTCAATAATCTGCGAATCATCCGAAATATTTGCCGTGCTGACTACTGGCAAACCCAACGCCCAATACTCGCCATTTTTAATTGGTGTGCAGTAGCGTTTGGTTGGAATTGGCTTGACGGGCGTAAGGGCAAAATCGCCTAATCCCATGTAATTCGGTATTTGGGAATGTGGCACAAAAGCTGTCGTTACGATGGATTCGTTCAGTTTACTTTTTTGACATAAGTCTTTGATTTCTTGTGCATTATGATTTGTCAAAATTAAAATTCGGAAGGCATCGCCCCAATAATCTGAAGCAATTTTTAGAAAATCAAATACTTCTTTATCCAAATAAATTCCACCAAATTTGCCCGCATAGACACAAACGATTTTGTGCTGAAAGCCAAACTTTTTGACCAAATCAGGATTTTTCAAATTGTTTTTAGAAAATAATTGCAGATTCACGCAGGCAGGTTTGACATAAAAATTTTCAAACGTTACGCCGTATTTTTTCAGGGCATAATGTCGCATTCCTTCGGTGGCAGAGATGATAATTTCAGCTTTTCGAGATTGTACTTTTTCAAGATAAAACAAAAATCGAAAGCGAAAACTTTTCCTTGACCAATCGCCATTTTCGACAGAGGCTTCGGCGTGCGGTTCATAACTATCAATAATTAATTTTTTGCCCGTTAAACTGGATAATATCCAGCCTGCCACACCCGGAGGCGTGCAAAATGAATGAATCGCTTGAATATTCTCCCACCAAATCAGACCAAATAAACGCACCAAAATCATGCCCCATGTCAGGATGGCACGCAAGCCAAATGGCTGATAATCAAACTGAATTGGGATAATTTGATACGGTTTGAGTTCCCTCTGAATTTGGGTATATTCCTGAGCGGAAATCCGTAGATGTTTCTTCTCCAGATTCAATACATAAATCTTGCTGCCAGCGGGCAAATGTTTGCTTATCAACTTGAGATAAGGAAGCGTATAGGTCTGAATGAGCGCATCCTTATATGACCAAAATGTGAGAACTAAAATATTCAAAATATGATTTGATTTGATTATAACTTATTGTTTTTCAGATTCTTGTAATTTTTCGAGATACATCATTTTGGCAATGTAAAACACTTTTGCGCTTTCGTTTTGAGGTGAATTTTTGCGTTCTCGAATGCCTTGCAATAAAAAATAGTTGCCGTACCAATGCCTTAAAAGTTCATTTTCTCGGTCGGTATAAAGACCGGAATCGTCTTTGGGTTCAAGCCCAAAAATTCGGACACTTTTTACTTCTTCTTCACCGGCTACTTTGGTTGTAAATATCTCTTTATCAGTCATATACATCATGGTTAAGGAATCATTTTCGGCATAAAATTGCATCAAAGCCTGCGGATATGGAACTTCGGAATCTTCCAGTTTGAGGCAATTATCCCACAGCAAGTTGGTTTCCAGGTCAAAAGCCCAAATATTGGCGTGTTTGTATCTGTAATACAGGGGTTTACGTTTGCTATCAAAAAATTGCCCATTTCCAAATCGGTTGCTATAAAATTGATTGAGTCGATACGTTCCGTACATTCCCGCCATCCACATTCGGTCGCTGGTAGAACTTCGGTCGTAGATGGGCTGATAGGCTTCGCCCACCATCAAAATCCGATTGTTAATAATTTTTAAGTCCCTGATAAACAGATTTTTATCATGAAAAAATAAACGGTTACTTTCTTGTTTTTCCTTGATTTTTCCC
Organism: uncultured Cytophagales bacterium; assembly: GCA_964577275.1. Classification (GTDB taxonomy): domain Bacteria; phylum Bacteroidota; class Bacteroidia; order Cytophagales; family Thermoflexibacteraceae; genus UBA2561. The sequence goes on from CAZNYR010000081.1 coordinate 15,009, forward strand.
TTGATTCGGTCTCGTTTTTTTTCGGTCAAATAATTATAAAATCCTTTCATGTTAGAAAAATCATAAAATCGAAAAGTTTGGCGAGCCGTTTCAGGACGACCCACATAAATTCCTTGTGCTTTTCCTCGACTTTTAAAGGCGTAAGTACCGAAAAGATACAACTCCTTATTTTCCCATAAATACGGCTGCCATGTCAAAACTCGATAATCTTTGTGCGGTGAAATCACGACATTAGACAATAATTTCCCGAAATAATCATATTGATTGACATAAATTAATCCCTTCGTTTGATAAGGATAGGCTAATAATACATAAATTGAACTATCCGAAGGATTCGATACAATTTCTTTGACATCCGCCTTGAGTTGATTGATAGAAGAAAGCACTTTGGAAGGTGTTTTATGGGCAGGGTCATAGCGCAAAACGGTGGGTTTCTCATCGGTCGTTCCAGCCAAATAAAGCAAACCATTTGCAGGCTTAAATATCTGAATATCCAAGTTCATAATTTTCTCATAATCAACAGCTTCAATCAATCCATTATGAATATTTAGGGTCAAAATATCGTACTCATAGTCGGGCTTTTTGATGAGAAACCAAATCTGATTTTCGTCAATGTGATACTGGAATACTTCCTGCGTACTTTCTAAGGCAGTCGAACGAGTCCATTGTTTTTCCAGGGCAGTATCATATCTGGTAAAAATGACCTCCTGTTTCATATTTTTAAGCACCTCATCACTTTCCAATACGGTAATGATGCCTTTTTCCTTGAGGTTGATGAGGGCATAACTATCGCCCAATTTTTTATGAATTGGAATTTCAAGTTTTTTAACCGTTTCGATTTGTGCCATACCTTGCCATGCCATCAAGCAAAATAGACAAAAAAGGATGATTTTTTTCATGTAAGTTTCGTGTTGTTTTTAAACAAAAAAAGCCTTTGGATAAGGCTTTCAAGTTACGTAATAATCGGGAAAAATAAAGCCATTTAGGCTTTCCGCATCGCTTTGGGATAATCCATAATCAAAAAAACAGCACCAGCCCGAATCATTTGTTGTGGCGAAAATGGCTTTTGTTTGAGATAAGTTTCTACTTTTGCGCCCTCAAATAACTCTTTAAATTCCTGCATCTTCCCAACTGCCTCAAACGTATATTGCTGATTCTTAACGTTATACGTAATAATCAACGCATCATTCAGATTACGGTCTTCCCATGTATATCCCTTGTAATACGCATACGGAACTTTGACTGAATATTCGCCTGTGCTGCGCCGATTATCATAAATCCGAATTTTACAACTGTACACAATATTTGAAAATTTCCCCGCCGCCGCACTGACAGAAAGTTTGGCATATTTGGGAGAAGGCTGTGTCCATTCAAATACATAATTCACATTTTTACGACTTAATTTACAACGATTTATGCTATTATGACATTGATACAACGAACCTTCAGGCGCACTCATTTCCTCCCTGCAAGCACAATTTGAAGTTTCGTCTGATTCACCGCCGCCCGTGTTGGCAATAGCAAAACCCGTTATTAAAAATAGTGCAATTAAAATCTCCAAACTTTTGATAATCATAGTATTAGAATGTATTTTAAATGAATTAATTTGTTTAAATAAATGAATTGTAGTTAAGTATAATCAAAATAATGCCAGATGATTCTAACATTTTTAAATGAAATATTATCCTCATGTTGTGAAGACGAACCCAACAGCATTTAGCAATTTTTTAATCTTTTAAATAAAATATCCTCTTAAAATAGTACATATACATATTTTTAGTTCAAAATAACAAAAATTAAGACTTGAATATTTCATACTCATTTTTTGAACGAAAAAATAGATAAAATGATTTGACTAAAACTGTAAACAAAATACTAATTATCACCAAGGTATGCCATAAATTTTTTGTGATTTCGTATAGCATTCGGAATAAAGAACATAAAAAAGCATTTTTTTTAGAAAACATAATTTTTTTCATTACCTTTGCTTCCGCTAAAAAAATAAAAGATAAAGTTCTTTTATTTTTTTGGCAACTCTTTTAAAATCAACGAGTTAAATTTAACAAGTTCGGGGCGTAGCGCAGTCCGGTTAGCGTACCTGCTTTGGGAGCAGGGGGTCGCAGGTTCGAATCCTGCCGCCCCGACAGTTTTTTTTGACTTCTTTCCTACTTTACGGAATAATCATCACGTTCTGGGATTTACCACCTCAAAAGATTACGCAAATTCAACAAATCTCTTCGGGTTTCGATAAAAAAATGTACTTTTGGACTCCTTTTATCACATAAATCAAATAAAAGATGGGCAAAGAAATCGAACGCAAATTTTTATTGAAAAATGATGCTTGGCGGGAACTCGCCACAGGCACACATTATGTACAAGGCTACCTCAACAGTAATCCCGAACGGGCTGTCCGCATCCGAATCATTGGCGAAAAAGGCTTTCTGACCATCAAAGGCAAATCCGAAGGTGCTATGCGTACCGAATTTGAATACGAAATTCCACACGCCGAAGCCTCCCAGATGCTCCACGAATTATGTGAAAAACCCCTGATTGACAAACATCGCTACAAAATTAAAGTCGATGAATACACTTGGGAAGTCGATGAATTTCATGCTGAAAATCAAGGATTAATCCTTGCCGAAATCGAATTGCCTGCCGAAAATATAGCCTTCCAAAAACCCCAATGGATTGGACAAGAAGTAACCCACGATACCCGTTATTTCAATTCTAATCTCATCAAAAACCCTTTCTCCGCATGGAAATCCTAAAAAAAGTTACATTTTTTATTGCGTTTTAAAAAATAAAATTTACCTTTGCAACGCCTTTCGGAAAAAAGGCAATCAGACAAGCGAAAGTAGCTCAGTTGGTAGAGCATCACCTTGCCAAGGTGAGGGTCGCGAGTTCGAGTCTCGTCTTTCGCTCCAGACACAATTACGACTGCCGGGATGGTGGAATTGGTAGACACGCAAGACTTAAAATCTTGTGAAGGCAACTTCGTGTGGGTTCAAGTCCCACTCCTGGTACTTTTTGCGAAAGTAGCTCAGTTGGTAGAGCATCACCTTGCCAAGGTGAGGGTCGCGAGTT
>CAZNYR010000082.1:0-10635 GCA_964577275.1 uncultured Cytophagales bacterium
GCTGAAGTTTACTTTTGAGGTCATTTATGATGCGTTCGGTGGTCTTCAATTCGGTCGTTTTTTCGCCCTCAAAATCCAAGTTTCGTCCGCCCCCAAAAATAACCCGATTCCCGAAATTACGGAAATAATAATAGCCTTCCTGAAAATGAAACGTCCCCCGAATTTTGAGGTTTTTGATAGGCGCAGTGATAACCACTTGCCCTCGCCCCGCCTCAAGCTCAAGTTCTGGAATCAATTTTTTGGTAAACGCATTGGTACAAATCGCTGTTTTTGAGGCACTAAACAAAATAGGATGCTTGGCAAATGGATTTTTGACCTGCAAATACACTTTCCTGCCAGTATCTTCTAATTTTTCAACTTCGCAACCCGTCAGTACGCGCACGCCTTTTGCCGATACGTAGCCCAAAAGTGTATTCATCATTTTTCCCGTATCAATTTGCGCCTCAAATGGATTAAAAAGCAATTTTTTGACCGAATCGGAAAAACCAAACTCCGAAATTTTCGCAGGAGTTTCCATAAAAACATCCGCCTTAAAAATCGGACGAATCAATTTGTTTACTTTTTGTAAATGGTCAAGATACGGCAATTCGGCATCCGAAAGTAATTCGTAACCGCCATAATTTTTGAGTCCGATGGGTATTTTTCCCAACCGATTTTGCAATTTTTGCAAGCCTCGATACCGCAGTTCGATGAGATTAAAAACTTTCTGCTCGGACATTGTTTGTAAATCTGAAACAATTTCGGATAAACTCCCAAAGCACGCAAACCCTGCATTTTTGGTCGATGCGCCTGTCGGAAAAATACCTCGTTCCAAAACCAAAATTCGCTTTTCGGGATGGCGTTCAGCCATGACTGCCGCCGCCGAAAGTCCCGTAATTCCAGCCCCAATGATGATGAAATCGTAGGAGGTAAATTCATTTTTTTCCCAAAAACTAAGCATCCTGTGTGGTATCGTATTTTTTTAGTGAAACCTATCTAAAAGAAGTGAAAATAGAAAATTTGCACGCATTACCACACAAAGATACGGCGAAAATAGAGAAAAGGAAAAACCCTAAAATACAGGAAAAGTAGTATTGAGTATTTAGTACAAAGTATCAAGATGATGTAATTATTTGAAAATCAATAAATTACATTCAAACCAAAATACAAACTAAATTTGCATCGGTACTAACTATCATTTAAATGTGGCTTAAAAATCACTTTTAATTCCGAACGAAAACCGCATATCGCCTTCCCGATTCAGTGCGCCCTCAAATCGAAAAACGGCATTATAAAACGTAACGACATCCAGCCCCACGCCCGTACTCCACAAAAATTGATTTGCCATCGGCGAAACCACATCCTGCATCATCCCGCTTGCGGTGTATCCAAAATCAGCAAAACCCTTGATATACAGCGCAATAGGGATGATTTGGAATTGTTCTAAGGGCATAAATTTCAAACGTTTGCGTCCCGAAAAAAGTTGATACCGCAACGTATTCCGAGAAAGCGCATAACGAGGAACATCAATAACATAACTCTCGTAGCCTCGTAAATTGTTTTGAAAATATCCAAAGCTCATTTGGTCATTATAAGGCTGACGGTCAGGAAATGAAAATAAACCTCGAAAACTACTTGCCCAATACCATTTTTGGTGCAAGGGAATAAATCTGGCATACATGGCACGCATCTCAAATTTGTTCAAATCATTATAAAATCCAAGTCCTTTTTGCTCAAAACTAAGTTGTAACCATCTGCCTTTCAGGGGGTAAGCCGAAGCATCCGTAATATTACGATGGAAATCATATTTGAAAAAAACATAACGCTGTCGGGTACGTCCTTCCAGAAAATAATCGGGATTCAGTTCCCGAATCGTATCCGTAATTTGATTATCCCGAAACCCTATCGAAAAATAATGGGTATTATAAAAATGACTTCGTTTAATCAATCGGATAACTCCCTCATAACGTTTGAGTTGGGTTTGATTTCCATAATAAATTAGGCGTTCACCGTTCGTTTCGGTTTGATAGGGCAAATTACGATTTCCAGCATACATCCACTTGAATTGTAATCCTGTGGTTTGCTTTCGGTTAATGTACGGAATATTGTACAAAACCATGAATTTATCGGTAAAACCTCGCTGAAAATGCAGGCGTAAATCTTCGTTTCTGCCTCGAAAATTTTGCTGCCGAAACCGAATCCCCCAATCGACCCACGCCCAATCATAATTCATGGAAGCCCACTCATTAAAATTGCGTGCGCCCAATTCTAAAATCGGAATCGGATAAAAATACCATTTTTCGATAAGACTAATGACCAGTTCAACGCTATCTCGTCCCGAAGGCACAGGCACGACATCTGCCACCACAAATAAATCCGTATTGAAGAGCTTATTCGACTCTTGTTCAAGGAGTTGCATAAAATCTTTTTTGGCAACTTGTTGTCCTTTTTCGACCGAAAGTTCCCGTTTGATGATATGTAATTTGGTTTTTTGACGGCATTCAATCTGAATTGCAGAGATGCAAATACTATCTCGCTCGACCAGCGTATCGGCAGAAGAACGGAATTGACGATAAGAATTTTGCGTAGGTTTTGCCTGCACCAAATCCAGTAGTTGTACCGAAAAAATAAACACCAAAACAAATGAACGTAGATAAGATTGCAAGACGTTGAGCGATTTTATGAAATTGTACTTTTCTAATATGGCACTCCAGAAAGCATACCGAAATCACAAGGTAACCCCAAATGAAGTGCCACAAATTTCGATATTATCTTTCATGAATGACCATAGAAACCTTAAAATAGTCAAAAATCAGCCGTTAAATCTTGTTAAAGTCCGAGCTATCTTTGTTGTTGTCGGAAGGCTTCGATGCCTTCATCCAAAAATTGGATAAATGTCTGAACATCAGCATCATAGGCTCTTGGCGTAAGCAAAGGTTTTTCGTTTTCATGTCCGAGCAAGACATAAAATGGTTGGGCGTTATTTCCAAATTTGGTAATCTGTAAATCGGAATTTTTCTTACCTAAAGTGGTTTTCTTTTTGCCGTCATTTTCGGATATATATTGCTCATTTTCAGGGAGTTCTGTACGTTCATCAATGTACAAGGCGACCAAAATATAATTGTTTTTGAGTCGTTTCAAAACCTCCGGATTTGCCCACACATTATCTTCCATTTTTCGACAATTTACGCAACCATGCCCCGTAAAATCAATAAAAAGCGGTTTTCCTGCTTTTTTGGCAGCTTGGCGCGCTTCTTCATAATCAAAATATCCTTTCAGACCATGCGGTAAATGTAATAAATCGGCATATTTGGGTGGATTTTCAAACTCCTGATAATCAGTTACTAAAGTCGTATTTTTGGTTAAATCAAATTCCAGCGTGGTGCGTGGCGGAAGCAATCCCGAAAGCAAACTCAAAGGCGCACCAAAAAGTCCGGGAATCATATAAATCACGAACGTAAAGCTAAAAATCGCCAACATCAAACGCCATACGCCGATTTTTTCCAGCGGGCTATCGTGCGGAAGTCGGATTTTGCCCAACAAATACAAGCCCATCAGCGAGGCTATCGCAATCCAAATCGAAAGGTAAATATCACGGTCTAAAATACCCCAATGATACACTTGGTCTGCCGTACTTAAAAACTTGAATGCCAACGCCAATTCGACAAATCCAAGCACCACTTTGACCGAATTGAGCCAACCACCAGATTGCGGTAAATTTTGCATCCAAGACGGAAACATTGCAAACAGCGTAAAGGGAATCGCAAATGCCAACGAACACGACAGCATCCCCAAAACGGGACGGATAAATTCGCCGTTGGCTGCCGCCACCAAAATACTTCCGATAATCGGACCCGTACAGGAAAATGACACCAAAACCAAGACAAATGCCATAAAAAAAATGCCCAGATAACCGCCTCTATCGGCTTGAGCATCCACTTTATTGACAAGCTGGCTCGGAATGACCAATTCAAATAATCCGAAAAATGATAAGGCAAAAATCACAAATACCAAGAAAAATATGATATTCGGAAGCCAATGCGTTGCCATAATATTGGCAAATTCTGCCCCAAAAATTGCCGAAACCACCAAGCCAATCAGCGTATAAATCGCCACAATCGAAAGCCCATACACTAAGGCTTTGGAAATGGCTTCGCCTCTGGATTTGGAACGGCTCGTAAAAAAGGAAACCGTCATCGGAATCATCGGATAAACGCACGGCGTAAGCAAGGCAATTAAACCCGCTCCGAATGCCAGCAACAAAAAACTCAAAAGCGATTCTTCGCCCTGAGTACCAATGGGTTGTGTCGTAGAAATTGTAGGTTTTTCAGGATTTTCTACTTCCGTAATTTCGGAAAGTTCTGCCAAATTTTCGGTCATGTTTTCGGCAGAATCTATCGGTTTTTCTGCTGAAATTTCTGGCGTTTCTGATATATTTTCGGGTTCGGATTCGGCAGGATTTTCGGTTGTTTTGTCCGCCAAAATGTTCAGATTTTGGAACGTAAATTCATCCTCCAACAGAATACATTTGCCATCAATTTCGGAACAAACTTGATATTCGTTGGCGGCTTCCACCTTGAAATCTTGGGTTAGAATCTTGACTTTTTGCCGAAATTCAGCCGACTTCTTAAAATATGTGTATTCGCCGCCCCAAATTTCGGCATCATATTTTTTCTTCGCACCAATCGGCTCAATAGCACCCACTAATTTATACGAGGGGTTGGGTTTGAAGCTAAAAGTCGTAACCACAGGTCCCAAATCGGGGTCAAAATCGGTGGAATACAAATACCATTTTTCTTCGATTTGTGCCGTAAAAATCAGTTCGATAGTTTCGCCAATTTTCGCTTCTTTGGTCGATAGTTCGGATGCCCATTTGATGGGTTTCAGCACTTGGGCAGAGAGTCCGAAACTGATAAAAAATAAACAAAAAATAAACGTTATTTTCCTGATATTCATGTTTTTATGGATTTTTAAGCCGTATCAAACTTGATGTATTGATGTGATGTAATTTATTGAAAATATATGAGTTGAAAAAATATGAAGCATGATATTTCATGTCATACTGTTGTATTTCTTGAATTGTTTACAAAAAAACAACATTAGACATCAAAATCATGTAAGCCAAAGGACAAATCCTTGTTTTTGGAGTAAAAAATTTGGCTTAGTACAAGCGCAAATAACAACGATACAAAACCAATGAATTGAGCCGTTTTGCAGAATAAGCTCCGAGCAAACTTTTATACAATGATTCATTTTTAAATCCTTGATAATGAGTAGTTTGTAAATTTTTTTTCAGACTTTCCGCAGGCATAAATCGTATCGTTTTTAGACGAATCGTGATGCCATACAATTTACCTTTTTCGTCCCATTTTATTGCCCTCAATTTATCGGTAATTTGCAAGCCTAAGCGATTTTTTGCGCTATCATATACGGTGTTAAAAATGCCTTTAACAGGCATTCCGCCCGTAAAACGGAACGAAATACTGGGTGCTTTGATAATGGTCGAGTCGCCTGTATTTGGGTCGATGCCGTAGCGCACGGGTTCATGTTCCTGAAAGTTCAGGAAATATGAAAAATCTTCCGTAAAATCCACGATTTCCGTTTCAAAAGATAAATTTCCGAACAATGCCGTGTCAATTTGTGGCATCAAATTTTGTAAAAATATGCCTTGTTGGTCGGGCTTCAAATACTTCTGAATATCCTCATATTTCAAAGAATAATATTCAATAGCTTGATTTTCAATAAATTCTGCACTGATAATATCGGGGTGAATGGCTCCCGAAAAACGGTCAAAATGTTGGGCTTTGATGTGTATATCACTTAATCCTAAAAAGTAATAAAGTACAAATTTTTTATCTATCAAATTCTTATTTTTTTCTAAAATAATGCTCAAATCTTTTTCCGAATTTGGTGTCAGAAAAAATAATCCATATAAATTTTTTGGCGAATTTTTGAGCGTATCGAAATCTGGAAAACTGACCACCTTCAGGGCGTTTCCTTGCTCAAACCAGCGTTCAAAAAGTGGCGTTGCCCAAGGATAAGGATTGATGCGTGTAAAGGTCGTATCGCCCTGCTGTGTAACGGCTCGATAAGCATAATTTTTTCTCGGAACATACTCAAAATCAGTAATTAAGACTGCATTTTGATTTTCTTGCACGATTTTTTGAAGCACCTCCTTGACCAAGCTAACCGAATCAATTTGTTGCGCTAAACTATCCAAAATTTGTGGTTCAATTTTTTCATCAAAAGGAATCGGAAAATGCCCTCCAAACCAAAAAAGTTGAACATCAGAAGGCAAAAAAGTTTTGAGCGTAGCGGGTGTAATGTGCTTTCTGAAATCTCCAAAAAGCTGTAAACAACTGGGCGAAAAATCCAAATATACTTTGGTAAATTTCTTGTTTTTATCTAATTTATCGGCAGAAAAATCAATGTATTTTTCGTGAAATTGTTTGATTTTTCGTAATTCTTCTTTATCCGAATTACAAGCAGACAATACACAAAAAAAAACGCCCCAACACAAGATTTTGAGGCATAATTTCTGAAGGCAGAACGTATGATGGTATTTTCCCATGAGTTTGGTGTTGAAGTTCAATTTTTCAAGATAACTCCTTGATTATCAAACATATATTTTTATTTATTTTCCATAACTTACGGGTTTGCCTGCAATTTTCAAACTTTCCATCATTTTACGTGCGGTTTTTTGTTGATAGCGCATATATTTTTTAGGACAATTATAATTTATTAATAAAACCTTATCGCCCTGCACGGTGTACATGACATAGACATACGAAGGCTTGCTTCGGCGTTCCACGATTTTAGAATCATCCCGAACATCTGCCGTAAATTCAAAGTACGCAAACTGATAATTGCCGTGTTGTCGGATGCCCTCGCTGATGATTTGCATATCGCTGTACATATCCGAAAGTGTCGCAAAATAAAAATCCTTCAAAATCTCTAAATCGCCATAATTCCACGTTGTAGCCGAATAATTCAAGCCAATGTCGCCTTGTCCGCGATCATCCGTAAACATTTTGGCGGGTTTTCGGTAAGTAAAATATTTGCCCGCCAGTTCGTCATCGGTCATTTCGCGATAGGTTTCAGGCATCAAAATCGTGATGCCTTCATCGAGCTTTTGACGTTTGAGTTTGGGTTCGGGTTGCCGGTTTTGTGCGTGAAGTGGCGCAAGAAAATAAAGGCTCAATAAGAGTATTCCAAACTGTTTAAAAATTGTATTTTTCCAAGATTTTTTTTTCGTCATCATGCGTTCCTAAGAATTTGATTTGTTATTCTGATAACTTGATTTTTGTCCCTAAAATTGCCTTTGAGAAAGGGAAACAAAAAATACGAGGTTTTTGTAATTTATATGTCTATTTTTCCAAAAAAAAAAATCTCCAAAAGTTTTTGTCCTTTGGAGATTTTAACTTATTGATAATCAATAAGTTAATTTGTATTTTGTTTGCGTCTTTTGCGTTCCTTTGTTACTAACATAAATTCTCGGCTACTTTGTCCGGCAATCGAAGTATTTTCCGAAGCTCGCCGAAAAAGATACGGCATCACAATTTTAACCGCTCCATACGGCAAATATTTGGCAACATTATAGCCTGCTTTCGCCAAATTATAGGAAATATTATCGCTCATGCCGTAAAGTTGGGCAAACCAAAAATGCGGATGCCCATTCGGAACGTCATATTTTGCCATTAATTCGGTCAATAACAAATTACTTTTTTCGTTATGAGAGGCGCAACAAACAGCGACAGTTGCCCGATTTTCGGCACAAAACCGCAAAGCAGCATCAAAATCATGGTCAGAATCGGCTTTGGTGCGCTGAATCGGGTCGGGATAGTTCATTTTTGAGGCACGTTCCCGCTCTTTTTCCATGTATGCGCCCCGCACCAGTTTTGCTCCCAAAAATAACTGATTGGCTGTTGCGAAGGCATAAAAATTTTTTAAACTTTCTAAGGCTTGTTTGGTATAAAGTTGGAACGTATTGAAAACGATGGGGCGTTCCTTATTGAACTGAAGCATCATTTGATAAACTAATTTATCAATCGCCTCTTGAATCCATGTTTCTTCGGCATCAATCAAAATACGGACATTATTTTCATACGCCGTGCGACAAATTTCTTGCACGCGAACCCGTATTTTGGCAAAGGCAACTTGGTCATTTTCAGATAGTTCCTGATTTTCTCGTAAGGCTTTAGCGACTCGTTCCAAGACATCAAATCGTGCCAATCCCGTTACCTTGAAGACCGAAAACGGTACGCCCAAATCGTTGGCAGATTTCCGAATCGTGGCAATGGTTTCCCGCACTGTCGCATCAAAGGCTTGGTCAGTTTTTTCGCCTTCGACCGAATAATCCAAAATTGTTCCGACCCCAAAATCGTGCATTTGTCGAATGACTTTTTCGCAATCCGTGATGCTTTCACCGCCACAAAATTGCTTAAAAATCGTTCGTTTTAGGATGCCCGTAATTGGCAAATTCAGATGTAATGCCATTTTGGTTAATGCCGTCCCAAATTGTACTAATTTGGGATAATTCATTAATCGAAAAAGCTGATACGTTTGCCATAATTCCGCATCTGATTTGGTTGCAAAAGCAACTTGAGTATCCACAAAAGATACCGCAGGCGACAGGGTTGTATTTGTGGTTTCGAGCATGACGTGTATTGATTTTTGGTGATATTGATTTTTGGTATCACAAAAATACAATGAAGTTTCTTATAATTGTTATACAAAATATTAAAAAAATGAATTTTTAAAATCCTACAAATTTTAAAATTCAAATAACCGCTTCGCAGCGTTCAGACGCAAGCCCACGCCGACATAAAAAATATGCGTTTGTGCCATCGTTTCTGTATTTTGATGGCGGATAAGAAATTGTACATCAGCAAATAAATTGTGTCGAAGCATCAATGTTCCCTCCAAACTGGCAAGTAAAATCTGGGTTTTGAGTCCTTGTCCGATTTTATGCCCATAATCTTGCGGATTTCCGTCCGAATCAGGAATGCCTCGATTGGTGTTATCCGACAAAATATTACTTCCCCAGTTTCGTTCCGCCTCGTCTAATCCCGTTCGGATAAGGCATAATTTTCCCGTAACTTTCACATCCTCAAAGGGTTGATAATCAATAATCCCCAAATATTCTCGAAAGTTTGCCCCCAACGGATGCGCCAAAGCCTGTCGATAATGTGCATAATTTGATAATTCCTCGTTTCCAAAATGAGAATATACATACGGACGCACCACATTCATTTCTGCCTGAAAATCAAGATTTTGCACACCACCGACATCAATATATTTCGCCCCAATTTGTGCGCCATGTTTGTTTGCCCACCAGCCCGTACCTGCTCGTAACTCGCTCATAACCAGTTCATCAACAATAAATTGTCCATAAAGTTGGAATTGGCTCAAAAAATTCCATTTAAAATCCGCACCAATCAAAGCATTATCCGAACTGCCCAGTTGCTGTTCCAACGAACGATAAAAAATCATGGGATTCAAATACGCTAAATCAAATGTATCATTTATTCGATTATCTTTTCTTCCAAAAACTACCGACTCAAAAAAACCGACATTCAGATTACGTCCGAAATCAATTCCCAAGCGATGAAAAACGGCATATTTTTTTGGAAATACCTCATTACCAAGTAGTTCGCCCTGCGGGGTACGGTTCATATCGGCAGTCAGTTGGGCATATAAATTGGTATAGGTAATGCGCCAAACTTTTGTATTGAGTTTCAGAAATGAATACGGACTGGCAAAATCTGACAAAAACAAAGAACGATAGCCATTTCCGAAACGATGCTGGTCATAACCAAGCTGTAAAGATGTGGTTTTCAGGAGATTAAAATGAATATAACCACGAGCGTGCAAAAAATCGACTGCGCCATCATTGTTTAATTTTTTCCAAAAACCTTCGTTCGGAACAGCCGAATACGTGGCAGTAAAATCTTGGGCATAACTCGGAAATAAGGCTTGGTTATCTGTCAAAATAGAATAGAAACTTACTTTGTTTCCTACAATTCCTCGAAATTCAGCCCCCCGCGAATTGGTATAAAATCGAATGTCCCGATTTGGGACATCATCCTGACCGCCATACTGAAAATGTAATACAGGATTCAGATGCAAATCAAAATATTTATTTTTAACTCGCACAAAATCAGGCTTATATTTATAAAATCCTAAAATTGGTTTTTTGATAAAATTCCATAACGGAAATTTACTTTCGGCACGAACGCCAGACCATTCGGGATTATCTGCTAATAAATAATTCAAATTAAATTTATCTTGTAAACTTAAATAATGCAATTTACTGACCGAATCCACTAAGGCAACAATCGCTTTGCGGGGATAAGGTTTTACGCCTTGCGGCAAATACGCCGAAAATGCTCCATTCTTGATTTCATAACGGTCAATCATTCGGGCATAATCCTGATTTTTGGGGACGAAAGCCGAAGGGGCAGGACTAATTTTATCCAAATCATCCTCGTTTCGTTCCGATGAATATGACGACATCAAGAGTGGTTTTGAGTTCAATTTCTTGAAATGAGTCTGACGATTCGGATTTTTTTGAGAAGATGTACTTTTTGATGTTGAATTTGATTTTTTATTCGGTTTTTTATTAAATCCCTAAGTCTAGGATCAATTTTTTCTTTT
>CAZNYR010000082.1:10645-18043 GCA_964577275.1 uncultured Cytophagales bacterium
ACGTAACTTTTTGATTATCAATATTTTCATTCGTATTTATTGGCGCATTTTCTGATACATCAGATAGAATTTTATCTTGTTTCCATGTAATTAAATCAGACATTTTTAACCAATTTTGAACCCTTCTGCCAGCGGGTTTTGTCTGGACAAATTCGCCATCTGACACAATATTTTGCCCTTTCAAATCCATGATTTGTCGATAATTCAAGACTTTTGCCCAAACTCGAAACGCCTGCATTTTGCCCTCAAAAAAATTACCAGCCTCATCACCGCCCAGTTTGACCTCTTGGAGCGTGCCAGTCAATCCCAGAAATGGGTCGGTCGAATCGTGATTTGTACCATCCAGATAAATAAATAAACTATTTCCGTTCCATGTGATGGTCAGATGATAATTTTGGTCGGCATCCCAATTATTTTTTGTGGTCTGGACGGCATATATTTTTTGGTCTGTTTCTATGAAAAATCCAATTTTTCCGTTTTGATTTTGATTGAAAAAACAAGCCATTTTGAGTGTATTTTTTCCGTTTGACTCAAATAAAGTTACGGGGGGCGAAGTGGAATCCAGCTTGTTTTTTGGCGAAAAAATCAGTTCCAGCGTAAATTGAGTCGCAGGAATTTTGACCTCCGAAAATGTTTGGTATTTCGTGCCGTCAAACTGCAAATCAGATTCTTGCGCCTGTATTTTTCCAATATATAATATCACAAAAACAAGAAATATATATTTTTTCATAAAAAAATTAAGCCAAATCATGTTAAAACCAAATATTTTTGAATATTGTAAATTTATAGGTTGATATGTTTTAATTGTTGTTATTAGAAAGGCTGTTCTCCTTGGAACAGCTTTTTTCTTTCCTTACTTTTTGGCAAAATTGGCAGGCAAGGCATTGGGTTTTAGGACGCTCGCCAAAGTGCGGTAGGGAATGGTAATGGTCATGGGTTCTTTGTATGAATATTCCTCGTGATAATTACGGAAAAATACAATTCCTGTGGTCGTGAAATAATAGGTTTTCAGCATCTCGGTCATGTTCTGCCGTAGCTCTTCGGTGGATGGATTTTGCCCATAAATTTTCCGAATTTCTTTTGCCAATGCACTACGCAACATGGTAATATATGCGCCTGTCATGGTATTTTCGAGGGTGAGTTCGGTGCCTGTTTTGAGGTTAAAAGATTTGTAACTTACTTGCGTTTCTGGCTCGACAAAAATATGTTCTTTATTGAATCTGACACTCAACAAATAAGCCGTATTTTCGAGTATTTTGGTTTCATAAGTTTCTGATAACCAGTTATAATCGGGATATTGCGTTTTGATTTTTTCGATGTCATCCCTGAGGCGTGTTTCGAGCGTTTGGAGAAGCATTTTTCGGTCTTTAATACCGGGAAATTGGACGGACATTTCGTTGAATCTATTTTCGAGATTTTTATTCAAATTATTTTTCATTAATGGATATTCCAAATACAAATCTGTTCCCATTTCGCCTCTATCGCCGTGCGCCAATTTTTTACGAAAAATACTCACGACCTCAAATTGTACGCTTCCTGTGGGGTATTTTTCCATCAAAGAAAACCTGATATTTTCGCCTGTTTCTCGGTCTCGAATCGTGAGATTCATGGCATATTGATTCTTGAGGATTTGGGTCATTTTGGGTTCTCGTTTTTCGTCATTTTTGGGGTTATCAAATCGTGAGGTTCTGGGGGGCGGATTATTATCACGATACCCATAATAAATAAATTTTTTGTGGTTTCCGTTGCGTGGGTCGTTATAAATCCCTGTTACTGAGGCATCTGTAAAATACATATGCACCACAACGGGAAAGTTATCATTGATAGTGCCTTCCATCCGTTTGTATAAACTGACGGTCTGAAAAAATCGCCGTGCCTGCGGAGGCGAAGTTTTGATGAGTTGG
The DNA here is from genome assembly GCA_964577275.1 of uncultured Cytophagales bacterium. Lineage (GTDB taxonomy): Bacteria > Bacteroidota > Bacteroidia > Cytophagales > Thermoflexibacteraceae > UBA2561. The sequence continues at coordinate 12,550 of CAZNYR010000082.1, forward strand.
GCATCGGAATACCCCCGTTTTTTGAGTTGTTCCAGCACCATCGAAGCTGTATCTTGGTGCGTAAATGTACCGATACGTATTTTTGTAATGCCTTGATTTTCAAATTGATAGACATCTCCAAAAATTTCCAAAGGCGTAATATCAGGGATTTCGCCAATGGTTTGATAATTTCCAAATTCGACAGCATAAAATACCGCCCGTTGTGCATCTGCTATCGAACGAATAAAAGCCTCCTTAAAGCCTCTTTGATGGACTTTTTCGAGGGTTTTGAGTGCCTGCAAAGAATCCGAAAATGTGCCTAACAAAATCCGTGTCAGGCGGGGTTCTCGAATTTCTTGCGTGCGTAATTCGCCCAAATCTTCCAAAGTAACAAAGACAGTCGGATTCGGCGATTTGAATGCGCCAAGTTGTATCGTAAAGTCGTCATTTTGAGCCTGCAAAAATCCGTAAAATCCTAAAAAACAGAGCGATAGCAGAAAAAAATTTTTCATATTCGGAGGAGGTTTTAATAATGTATTCGTTGTTTGCAAAAATTGTCTGTGCTAAGATAACGTTCCGAAGGTGGTTTTTACTTCGATTGGAATAGGAATTTCTTTTGACGACATCCTTTTTGGGAATAAGACAAAAAAAAAGCCCGTCAAAATTTGTCGGGGTTTTCGCATATCTCTCAATCTGATTTTGGTGGAAAATCATAAATTATTTTCCATCTCATTTCCCTAACGCACACCGCATCAAAAGGTTACTCTCTTCAATGAAAGGTGTTAAAAATTCAGTTTCAAGTATTAATTAAATGGGATAAAAATCGTTTTTCCCGCCTTAATCTGCTGGTAATTAAAGGCTTCGATGAGTGCTGCCCCTTTGGGGTCAAAATAATATTTTTGGGCAATACTTTGGCTCGATTCGCCTTGCTTGACAAAATGTACGCCTTTGACAGGGACAATAAACCAAAATTCTTCGCCCACTTCGCTTTTTTTGATGGCATTCGGGGAAGCGATATTAAATTTTTTAGCCACTTCTGCCTCACTAAAACTTCGGTTTTTATCCCGAAATAAGCCATAGATTCGGAAGTGATTTTCGTCATACGCATCAAAATAATTCATTTTGATAGCTCGAATCCGCAGGGAATCATCTTGTTTTTGCAGTTGGGCTTGTGCGCTAATCCTTTGAGCCGAATCGAGTAGCAGTTCCGCTCGGATTTGGGTGCGTTGCATTTCTTTTTTCCAATTCTGCCGACTATTTAGATGTAAGAAAATAACTAACAAAGCACATAAAAACATAAAAAATGCGCTCAATAATTCATGGCGAGATAAAGACGCTTTTTGAGTCATTTTCGGATTCATGAGCAGGGCTTCGGGCTTTTTTTCTTTCTTTCGGAATAATTTGGGCGGTTTTTTGGAGTCGGTTTTTTGCCGAATGTTTGTATTTTCTGTGGCAGAGATTTCGCCAGTGATTTCTGTTATATTTTCAGGCTTATCTTCTTGATTATCAGTTATATCATGTTTGATTTTATCGCCATTCGTAATTTCCAATGAGGGCAAATCACTCGAAACATCATCCGAATTTGTGGGGGAGGAATCTTGCGGAAGGTCAGGGTTATAATCGTCCGTATTCATATCTTGAGCATTAATTTTTGAGTAATAATCGTATTTTTTTATGGGATATGCAACAATTCGACCGTAATATTGTCCGTGCCGCCTAATTGATTCGCATTAAAAACTAATTGATCATTTTTTTGTGCTAAATCTGTGGTTTCATTACTCAAAATTTCTTGGATTTTTGATTCAGGTAACATATTGGTTAAACCATCTGAACACAACAAAAATATATCGCCACTTGCAACCTGTATGGTTTGGGTAGCGGTCGAAACACGCATATTCGATATGCCCAATACATTGGTAACTTTATGAGCATCAGGATGATAGCGCGCATCAGCAGTCGAAATGATGCCTAAATCCATGAGTTCTTGAATGACCGAATGGTCTTTGGTGCATAAATGCAGTTGTTGTGCCGAATAATGATACAATCGGCTGTCGCCCGTATGTGCATAGATGATATTTTTGCCATCGAAAAGCAATACAACCAAAGTCGAACCCATGCCTAATAAATTTGTATCTTCCGAAGCTGTATTGATAATCAGACGATTAGCTTGCTCAAATGCCTCTTGAATCGCCAGACGAATATCGACATAAAATTTTTGTTTCAGATAATCCGATACGCCTTGCACCGCAAGTTTGGAAGCCATTTGTCCGCCCGCATGACCGCCCATGCCATCCGCCACCAACATCAGAAGTCCGTTGGGTACTTCAAAAATACCGTAACTGTCTTCGTTGTGTTTGCGCTGTCGTCCTGCGTGTGTAAGGGCATGATAATGATACGAATGAGGCATTTTTTTAAGTGCTTAATAACATAAGGATTCCCTGCCAACCCATGAATTTTAAAATATTTTCGGGTTAGCAAGAATTTGTTTTTTTTTCGAGATTATACGTACAAAATTCGTAGCAAACATGACCTTACCACAAAATAATTAGCAGCCAGTATGTAGCATCAAGCGTAAAAAAGCTATAATACTTTGATAATCAATAAGTTATGATTAAATGAAATTATAAACGATTTTTCTGCGGTTCATGCAAACTTTGGTAAGGTCTTAAATGATTTACGAATTTATGTTTTCATGGCTATAAAGTCAAACCAAATCGGAACAAAAAAGCATCATAAGCCTGCCGATAAATTTTGGCTTGTGGCTCCAGTTCTATCAAGGTTTCGTAGGCTGTGATGGCATCCGCAACGAGTTCGTATTCCTCATAAAATCGAGCTTTGACCAACAATTTAAGTTCGGGGTCTGCGATGGTATTTAGGAGTTGTTCGAGGTCAAATTTGAGGCGTTCGGCTTCGTCTGATTCGAGTGTAGAAATCATATTTTCTTTGCCTTGACTGTGCTTATTGAGTTGCTTGCCATTCTTGTCTAATGCCTTGATATGCAGGATGATATTAGAATTTTCCGTTAAATATTTGGATAAATCCAAATCCACTTTATTGGCTTGTACCGTATTCTCGAACAGGAGTTCCTCGCCCACGGTCAGTGCCTGAATATTCCACTGTATTTGTGCGGAATCTTTGCGGACATCAAACAATTTGAGCGTGATTTGTGATTCCAGAATCCGCACGGACATCGGCAATAAAACCCCAAAGTCATCTTCCGAATCATCGCGCGTGGCGCGCTTCACCGATTTTTTGGGCGCAACCTTCGCAAACATGGCATCAGATAATAAATGCTTATATTTTTTGGGCAATTCGGATTGATGTTTTTTGGTTTCGAGTAGATTCTTGACCGAATAAGTTTCGGGATTTTCCTGTGCTTTCGTTGTGATTATCAAGAACATAACACACAAAACACTAAGCATAAAACGTATCATTTTTTCCTTCTGTTTGAGTTCGGAATTTATTTTACTTATGTAACGTAAATGACCTTAAAACGATTCAATTTGCGGATTCAGGATAAATCTGGGCAATCATTTGCGCTAATTGTTCCAAATATTTTTTGTCCGTTTGGTCAAAATCGTTGAATCTATCGCTATCCACATCCAAGACCATGACCACCTGTTCACCCTTGAATATTGGTACGACAATCTCCGATTTGGACTCGGAACTACAAGCGATATGTCCCTCAAAATCAGCAACATCTGCCACGATTAAAGTCTGTTTCCTGACATAAGCCGTGCCACATACGCCCGCCCCAAAAGCAATCCGAGAACACGCAATCGGACCCTGAAACGGTGCTAAAACCAGCACGCCCTTTTTGACCTGATAAAATCCTACCCAAAAAAAATCCATGCCGTATTTTAGTGCCGAAGCAATATTTGCCAAATTTGCCGTCAGGTCGTCCTCATCACTAATCAAGGCTTGGATTTGAGGCAATAATGCCTCATATTTTTCTGATTTGCTGGAAGTCGGATTGATGCTAAGTGTTTCTGCCATCTTATTTGTTGATTTAATTTTTGATACAATACATTGATTTTCAGATAATTACATTCTTTCAATATTTATCAATTACTATTGTATCGTATTTATAAAAACCTAAAAAATTGAAGTTTGTATATTTCTGGGGATAAATTTAGGGGGTTTTACCGCTAAATCACAAACTTGGTTTAGACGTTGAACAAAATATGCCACCAAATCAGGAGCCGTATGATTTTCGGGTTCGTGAATCCAGAAATAAAGTCGTTCCAAACCATGTTCAAACCAAATTTTTAGACGTGCCACCCAATCATCAATTCGTTGATAATCAGTAAAATGCAAATCATTTCCGACAAAACGAACCACAGCCGTTTTTGTCGTTAATCGTTGATGGATTACATCTCTTCTGCCTGCCGTATCGGTAATGACCGCTACAATTTGTAAATATCTTAACTGTTCAAATACTGTATTTATAATCAATTCGTGCGTGGGCAAAAACCAATCAGGATGCCGAAACTCTATGGATAGCGGAAATCCTTTGGGAAAACTTTCCAAAAAACGACACAAAATATCGGTTTTTTGGGGCGAAAAGTGAGGCGGTAATTGCAAAAATGACATGCCCAAACGCTCGTTCAATTCGGACATCACACTCACAAAATTAATGACTTGACTTTGTACATTTTCGAGCTGTCCATAATGACTAATGCCCTGCGAAAATTTGGGACAAAACTGAAAACCTACTGGCGTTACGCGTATCCATTTCTCAATCATTTGGAGGTCAGGAATACGATAATGGGTCAGATTTAGTTCGATACAGTTAAATTGTTGGGCATAATGCGCCAAAAAATCGGTAGGTTTTGCATTTGAGGGATAAATTTTACCCCGCCATTCGGGATTTGCCCAAACGGGACAGCCGACAAAAATTTCGGGTGATTTTTGTGGAGAACTTGCCAAGACTTGGTAAGTTTCGGGGTGGTCTTCGGGAAGTTCAAAATTGACTCGACTAATATCGGTTAATTTACCAAATTCCATAGGCTTTGTATCTGATTATTAGATAGATAAACGCCAAAATACCGAAAAATGTTAAGTCCATTGCTTTTTTAGCACCGCCTTGCAGGGCGATTGAGTTCCGATATATGTGGGTGCTGCAATTTGGTGTGATTTAACAAAAAACATACGCAAGAATTATTATCCTTCGGAATCCAAAACTGCTCATTTTTTTCATGAACGGCTCCACAATACATCATATTTTATGTCAAAAAATCAATTTATTCGTCCTAAAGTTCTATAAAAATACAGCTATTAAATTTGATTCGGATTAAAGCGGTAATGTTCGTTTGATTAAATCATAAAAATATCAAAAACCTTACATTAATTACGTGGCTAATTTTTAACATTTGACGATACTTCACGTACAAAAAATCAAGAACATGATATGTTTTCAAACAAACCACTACCCAACCTCACGCATTAGATTTTGATTCGGATAAATCAAAAATAAATTCCTTTTTACGCATCTTTAGCATAGTTTTGGTGTAAG